>DBBK01000089.1:0-22833 GCA_002292165.1 Brevundimonas sp. UBA986 | reverse complement strand
ACGATGGCCTGGGCGATGGCGGTGCGGAGATCACCCAGACGCGCGAGCTGCGCCTTGATGTCGGCTTCGGAGAGGGTGTCGGTCATGGCGGGTCCCGGGGAGGGGCTGAAGCGAACTGGAGAAGCGGAACGGAAGTCAGGAACTGAGGGCGTACATCACGATGTTGACGCCGAAGCGGGTGTTGTCGACGGCGAGGAAGCGCTTGTTGCGCCAGTCGTAGTCCCACTCGCAGCCGTAATCCTTGTTGGAATAGAGGACGCCGAGGCGGCCGTTGATCTCGATCCCCTTGAGGTAGTCGTGGACCAGGTCGTCGCCCCAGCCGTTGAGCTCCAGCCCCGTGTTCGGCGGGCCGTCCTCGAAGGTGAAGAAGCTGCGGTAGATCGGGTGGGTCCTGGGCAGGACCTTGAGCGCCGCCGGGCCGAAGATGGCGCGCATCTGGGTCTCGAACGAGCGGGCGAACAGGCCGTCGATGTCGTGGTTGCAGTCGTCGACGAAGACGAAGCCGCCGTTGCGGACATAGCGTTCGAAATTGCGCCGCTCGGCCTGGGAGAACTCCACCAGCTTGTGCCCCGCCAGATAGCAGAAGGGGGCCGTCAGCATGCGCGGATCGGACAGGGGAAGGACCCGCTCGGTCGGGTCGACGCGCAGGGTGGTGTAGTCGATCAGCGAGGTGATCAGGTTGGACGGCATGCGCTGGTCCACGTCCCAGTCGCCCGAGTCGTAGCGCAGCCGCGTGAACCAGAAGTCATAGCTTCCGGCCGAAGATGCGGCGGCGAAACGTGGAAGGGCGGACAGGGCGAGCCCGGCCAGCCCCCCTGCCCCCAACCGGAGAAACTGCGCCCGGTTCATGCCCTTTGATGGGCCTCCAACCGGGCTGTCGCCATCAGACGGCGTCCGAAAGCGAGGTGAAGGTGAAGTCGCGCAGCTTCATCGGAGGCAGGAACATGACGTTGCCGCCCTCGTCCGCCGAGACGCGAACCGGACGGCCCAGCTCCTCGACGTTGTTGAGCATGATCACCGGCGACTCGTTGAAGCGGAAGTTCTTGATCGGGTGCTTGATCTGGCCATCCTCGATGTAGAACGTGCCGTCGCGGGTCAGGCCGGTCAGCAGCACGGTCTGCGGGTCGACCATGCGGATGTACCAGGTGCGGGTGACCAGGATGCCGCGCTGGGTCGTGCGGACCAGATCGGCCGTCGACTTGTCGCCGCCCGTCATGATCAGGTTGCCCGGACCGGCCAGAGCCGTCTTGCCCTGCTTCTCGGCCCAGTAGCGCGAGTAGTTCAGGTTCGAGATCTTGCCGTTCTCGACGATCTGCATCCGCTCGCGCGCCATGCCTTCGTCATCCCACGGATAGACGGCGGCGTTGGGGTAGGACGGGTCGGTGAAGAAGTTGACCTCGGGCCCATAGACCTGTTCGCCGGTCTTGTTGCCGCCGCCCGCCTTGGACAGGAAGCTGCGGCCCTCGTCCGCCGAACGGGCGTCGAAGAAGTTCATCATGAAGCCGATCAGGCCGGCGGCCGCGGCGGGCTCCAGGATGACGGTGTATTTGCCGGGCTCCAGAGCCTGGGCGTCGGCGGAGGCGGCCGCCTTGCGCATGGCGATGCGCACGTCGTCGCCGGCCTTGAAGTTGGCCACGTCCTGGACGTTGTCGCCGACCCAGCCCGAGCCGCGGCCGTCGGCGGTGCGGACGGTACAGGTGTAGTCCGAGCTGGTCGCGGTCTGGTAGCCGTAGTTGCCCTTGGAGTTCAGGAAGGCCACGAAGCCCGAGGTGTCTTCCAGATAGCCGGCGGCGATCAGGTTCTCGGACTTGCACGGCCCGATCGAGTCGGCCGCCACCTTGGCCCGGTACTCGGGCGTGATGGCCGCGGTGGCCGCGCTGAAGGTCGGGGTGGCGGTGAAGGTCTGTTTGTCGACGGCCGACATGAACTCGGGGTTCTCGGGCGCCAGTTTCGCCAGTTCCTCGGCCCGCTTGACCACGCGCTCCAGCGAGGCGTCATCGAACTGGTTGATGGTGGCGACGCCGGTCCGCTTGCCGAAGGCCACCTGGACCGACAGTTCGACGTTGTCGACGATGCCGCTGGTGGACACATTGTTCAGGGCGAAGCGCACGTTGCCGCGCGTCGAGCCGCTGAGTTGGGCCGTGCACTCGTCGGCCGTGGACAGGGCCACGACCTTGGTGAGGATTGCCTTGGCTTCCGCCTCTGGAAGAATGCTCATCTGTCAGTCTCCTTGGTGCGCGATCAGCCGAGCGAACGGGCGGTGTTGATGACGTTGATGCCGTTGAAGCGCGCGGTCGAGGACCCGTGCGACACGGCGGAAACCTGGGCGGGCTGGCCCTTGCCGTCGAAGAAGGAACCGCCGAGGCGGTAGTCGGAGGCGTCGCAGACGCCGGCGCAGGCGTTCCAGAACTCCGGTGTGCGGATCTGGTAGGCGACGTCCTCGATCTGATGCGTGATCTGGCCGTTCTTGATCTCGTAGAAGAGCTCGCCGCCGAACTGGGCGTTATAGCGCTGCTGGTCGATGGAGAAGGAGCCGTCGCCGATGATGTAGATGCCGTCCTCGACGTTGGAGATCATGTCCGCGACGCTCATCTTCTCCTTGCCGGCTTCCAGCGAGACGTTGGCCATGCGCTGGAACTGGACGTTGGACCAGCTGTCGGCATAGCAGCAGCCGTCGGACTCTGTCTTGCCCTCGATGTGAGCCTGGTCGCGGATGGCCTGATAGCCGACCAGCTTGCCGTCGCGGATCAGGTCCCACTTCTTGGTCTTCACGCCCTCGTCGTCATAGCCGACGTAGCCCAGGCTGCCGGGCTGGAGCTTGTCGGCGACGATGTTGACCTTGTCGCTGCCGTACTGGAAGTGCGCTTCCTTCTTGTCCATCGTCGCGAAGCTGGTGCCCGCGTAGTTGGCCTCGTAGCCGAGGACGCGGTCGAGCTCGAGCGGGTGGCCGACCGACTCGTGGATGGTCAGCCAGGTGTGGGACGGGTCGAGAACCAGGTCGTACTTGCCCGCCTTGACCGAGGGGGCCGTCAGCTTGGCGCGAGCCTGCTGGGCCGCCGCGACGGCGTCGGCGTGCATGTCATAGGACTGGCCGTAGACGGTGACGCCGTTGGGCAGGACCGTTTTGCCGGACTCGGCGCCGTCCAGATATTCATAGCCGAGGCCCATCGGGGCCGAGAGGCCGTCGCGGCTGCGGAACTTGCCGGTCGCCTTGTCGATGGCCGTCGCCGACATCGGGCACCAGATGCGGTGCACGTCCTGATCGATGTAGGAGCCGTCGGTCGAGGCGAAATACTTCTGCTCGTTCACCAGGAAGAGCATGGACTGGAAGAAGTCGGCGCCGGCGGCCATGGCCGCGGCATTGGTGCTGAGCAGCAGGTCGACCTTTTCCTTGATCGGCACTTCCATCGAGTTCTTGACGATGGGGGTGCGCCAGGAGACTTCGCCGACGCCGGGCGTCGGGGCCAGCTGGACCCGTTCGGTCAGGGTCGGGGCGTTGGCCTTGGCGATGGCCACGGCCTGACGCGCGGCCTTGGCGATCGAGTCGGCCGTGAGGCTGTTGGTGGCGGCGAAGCCCCAGGCGCCGTCGGCGATGACGCGGACGCCCGCGCCGGTCGACTCGGTGTTGACGATGTTCTGGACGTTGGCTTCGCGGGTGATCACGAACTGGCGCAGATAGCGGCCGATGCGGACGTCGCAGTAGGTGGCGCCGGCGGACTTCGCCGCGTTCATGGCGGCGTCGGCGAGGGTCTTCTTGAGCCCGACGTCGAGGGTGGAGACCAGCTCCTCGGCGGCGATGGCCTGACCGCCGAACAGGGACGGGATGAGCAGCCCCCCGGCGGCGATAGAGCCGAGAGACAGGAAGTCGCGTCTATGCATGGCTCGCCTCCGCCTGCCCCCGGGCAGGTCACGATCTGGGAATGAATGATGTCCTCGCCCCGGACCTGACCGGTTCGGGGAGCACGATCATTGCCGCCCCGGAGGCGCGCGTCAAACCGTCGTCACATTACAAGGAAGCAAGGTTTGGCCCGGCCGGTCGTATCGCGGGCAAGCGATACATTTTCGGTCCGGCGCGAGAGCGCTGCAAATCCCCGCCCATCGCGTTCGGCCTTGCACAACAGTGTTTTCGGCCGGAATGCGGTGATTGGAAACGCGCAAGCTCCCTGCTAGGCCCCGCCAGACGATGGCTTGAGGGAACCGCATCATGAGCGCCGATCTGAAGGCCCGGGCAGAGGAAATCAGCTTCCGCCAATGCCGGCTTTTCGAAAGCGTGGGGCGTCTCGGCAGTTTCCGGCGTGGCTCGGAGGCGTGGAAGCTTTCCCAGCCGGCCGCGACCCAGGCCCTGGCCAAACTGGAGCAGCAGATCGGCCACATCCTGCTGGACCGGAGGGCGAAGGGCAGCCATCTGACCGAGGTCGGAAAAGCCTTCCACTTCCGGGTTCAGCGGATGTTCGCCCAGATCGACACCGCCCTTGTGGATTTCGGCGTCGGCGACGCGGCGACCGCTTCCGCCGCCGCCCTGAGGATTTCGCGCTCCCAGGTCCGGATCCTGATCGCCGTCATCGAATGCGGCTCTCTCGCCAAGGCCGCCGCGGAGCTGGGCCTGACACCCGCCTCGCTGCAGCGGGCGGTGCGCCAGCTGGAAGGCCATCTCGGCTCCCCTCTTTTCCACCGCACCCCGGCCGGCGTGGTGGGCACGCCGGACTGTCTCGACCTCGGCCGCAAGTTCAAGCTGGCGGTCCAGGAAATCGAATGGGGCCTTCAGGAGATCGAGGAGGCTCGCGGCGTCGGCGCCAGCCAGATCGTTCTCGGCGCCCTTCCGCGCGGCGGCAGCATGTTGCTGGCCTCGGTCCTTGAAGCCTTCACCCGAAGGCGCCCCGAGACCGGCATCCGGATCCTGACCGAGGGCGCTTCGGAAATGACGCGTCGCTTGCGCTTCGGCGAGGTCGATCTTGTCGTGGGCATCATCGAGGACACCACCGACCCTGACCTGACCAGCGAAGCTTTCGCCCATACTCCGGTCCGGGTCGTCGCCCGCAACGGTCATCCGCTGGCCGGGCGGACGGACATCAGCCTTCACGATCTGGCCCGGTACGACTGGATCGCCGGTCTGGAGGGCGACAGTCGCCGACTCTGTCTCGATGCCCTTTTCCAGGGGCGCGACCGGCCGTCGGCGCCGATCGAAACCTCCACCCTGACGGTCATTCGCCAGTTGATCGCCGACAGCGACCGGCTCACCCTGATGACCCAATACGAACTCGAACACCAGGGCGAGGCGCTTGTCGCCCTGCCTTGCGATCCCGTCGCGACGCAGCTGTCTGTCGGCGTGACCATGCGGAGCGGATGGTCGCCGACGCGTGTCCACCGCGACTTCATCAATCTGATCCGCGCGACGCTGGAGCGTCCGACGCCGTCTGGCGACTAGGGTCGTTCCTGTGCCACTCCCGGCTCCCGGGTCGCAAAACTGGCCGATTTATTGTACAACAATCGAGGCGTACCGTCCGACAAATTACTTGCTCGCGCGTCCACCGCGAAATAGGAATGTGGGGTACGGAGTTTGGTATGTTCGCCGTGAATTGCAGCGACACCGTGTGAGGTACGTCCCATGGCCACCACAGCGAAAACTCCGAAGACGCCCAAAAGCGAAGCCGTCGCCGCGCCGACGGCCGAGGATCTGGCCCACACCCTGCGCGCCCAGATCCAGAGGAGCGAGCTGGCGCCCGGCGAATGGCTGCGCGAGGTCAGGCTGTGCAGCGAGTTCGGCGTGGGCCGTTCGATCGTGCGCCGCGCCCTGCGCGCCCTGGCCGACGACGGCCTGATCGAGATCGAGGAGAACCGGGGCGCCCGCGTCTCCTCCACCACCGTCGAGGAAGTGTTCGACCTGTATGAGGTGCGTGCGGCGCTCTACGGCATGGCGGCGCGCTTCGCCTGCCTGCGCGGCTCGGACGCCATGATCCGGGCCATGATCGCCAAGATCGACCGTATGCTTTCGGACGCGGAAGGCGGGGTCGCGGCCGAGCGCATCATCGAGGAGAGCGAGTCGATCTTCAGCGACATGAGCGGCTGCGCCAGCGCCGACGGCCAGCGGATGATCGAGGCGATCCGCCGCAAGACGCGGTTCCACTTCTCCTACGTCGCCCTGGCGCTGAACGCGACCCGGCCCGGCCCCTTCGACCACTGGCGCACGGTGCGCGCCGCCCTGGTCGCGCGCGACGCCGAGGCGGCCAGCCAGGGCGCCCGCGACATCCTCTACTTCATGCAGGGCGAGGTCGCCCGGATCATGCTGTCGCGGGGTCCGCGCCTGATCGCCGACGCGCCGCAAATCCCATCGAGCACGACATCGAAGCGTGCCGTACCCCGGAGGAAAACATGACGAAACACCCGCTGGCCGGATTGGCCGCAACCGCTGCCCTGGCCGTCCTGGCCGTCGCCCCCGGCGCCTGCGCCGCCCCCCTCGCCTCTCCCGCCGCTACGGTCGCCGCCACAGAGCAGACCTCGCCGGAGATGAGCGACCTTCTCGCCTACGTCCAGAACCATGCCTCGACCGGCTTCGTCGTCATCCAGGACGGCAAGGTGCTGATCGACAAGACCTGGCCCGCCCCGACCGACGCCGGGATGTTCTCGGCCTTCCTCTATGGCCGCGCCGCCGACGGTGAGTTGCTGGAGGACGTCGCGTCCCAGCAGAAGAGCTTCGTTTCGATCCTGGTCGCCGTGGCCATCGACAAGGGTCTGCTGGACATCAACAAGCCCGTCGACGCCTACCTCGGCCAGGGCTGGTCCAAGGCCTCGCCCGAACAGGAAGCCGCGATCAAGGTCATCGACGTCCTGAACATGAGCTCGGGCCTGAACGAGCAGTTCGGCTATGTCGCGCCGTCGGAGACCGTCTTCTTCTACAACACCCCGGTCTATGCGATCACCAAGGCCATCGTGGCCGCCGCGGCGCATCAGCCGCTGGAGACCCTGACCCGCGACTGGCTGACCGGTCCGACCGGGATGACCAACACCGAATGGCGTCAGCGCCCGGCGGCCCTGGCCTCGGTCGGCAACGCCACCGGCCTGGTCACCACCCCGCACGACGTCGCCAAGTTCGGCGAGATGGTCCTGCACGACGGCGTCGCCGCCGACGGCACGCGCGTGGTCTCGTCCGAGCAGCTGCACGCCCTTTTCAGCCGGGCCNNGGGCCGCGACCAACCCCGCCTATGGCCGTCTGTGGTGGCTGAACGGCGGCGAGTACACGATGCGGGCCGCGGGCGCGCGCCGCGACGGCCAGTTGATCCCCGCCGCCCCGACCGATCTGGTCGGCGCGCTCGGCGCCTTCGACCGCCGCCTCTATGTCGTGCCCAGCCGCAAGCTGGTCGTGGTGCGCACCGGCGCCGCCACCAATGAGACCGACTTCGACCAGCAGCTGTGGCTGCGCCTGATGAAGGTGATCGGCTGACCGCCGGTCCGGCCGGCGGCGTTCGCGCGCCGGCCCCTTCCCTTCTCTCCAGACCCAGGACGCGCCCGTGATCGACGGCAGCATGCAAGACTTTCCCCTGACGCTCGACAAGCTCGTCGACCATGCCGCCAAATGGCATCAGGACGCCGAGGTCGTGACCGCCCGCGAGGGCCGGGCGAACGCGCGCATCACCTATGCCGGGCTGCGCGAGCGGGCGATCAAGGTGTCGAGCCTGCTGGCCGGTCTGGGCGTGGTCGCCGGCGACCGCGTCGCCACCCTGGCCTGGAACACCCAGCACCATGTCGAGAGCTGGTACGGCATCATGGGCATGGGGGTGGTCTGCCACACGCTGAACCCGCGCCTGACCGCCGTGCAGCTGGCGTGGATGCTGGACCAGTCGGGCGCCCGCATCCTTATCGTCAGCGCCGATCTGCTGAAGCTGGCGCTGGACGTCGCTGATGACGCGGCCAGGCTGGAGCGGATCTTCGTCATCGACGGCGAGGCCGATGCGACCCACCCGCGCGCGAAGGTCGAGACGCTGGAGCCCCTGCTGGCCACGGCGACCACGCCGGTCGCGTGGGGTCGGTTCGCGGAGACGGCGCCCTCGGGCCTGTGCTTCACCTCGGGTTCGACCGGCGCGCCCAAGGGGGTGACCTACACCCACCGCTCCAGCTTCCTGCACACGCTGAAGATGCTGCAGGCCGATGTGCTGGGCGCGCGGACCACCGACGTCATCCTGCCGATCGTGCCCCTGTTCCACGCCAGCGCCTGGGGCCTGCCCTTCGCCCTGCCGGCGGCGGGGTCGAAGATGGTCCTGCCGGGGCGTCAGACGGACGGCGCCAGCCTGGCCCGGCTGATCGCCTCCGAGGGCGTGACCGTCGCCGTGGGCGTGCCCACCGTCTTCCTCGGCCTGTGCGAATATCTGGAAGCGTCGGGCGAAAAGCTGCCGTCGCTGGAGCGGATCATCCTCGGCGGCGCGGCGACGCCCCCGGCCCTGATGGAGCGGCTGGAGCGCGACCTCGGCGTCCTCGTCCAGAACAGCTGGGGCATGACCGAGCTGTCGCCCGTCGGCGTCTTCGGCGTGCTCAGCGACCCGGATCGGCGCGCCAATGTCTCGGGCCGTCCGGCCATCGGCGTCGATCTGATGGTCGCCGACGAGACCGGCGCCCCGTTGGCCGAGCAGCGCGGCAACGAAGGCCGGCTGCATGTGCGCGGCGCCGCCGTCATCGACCGCTATTTCGGCCAGAGCCATTCGGTCGTCGACGCCGAGGGCTGGTTCGACACCGGCGACCTGGCGAAGATCGACCGCAAGGGCAATCTGATGATCACGGGCCGGTCCAAGGACCTGATCAAGTCGGGCGGCGAATGGATCAATCCGGCCGAGATCGAGGCCCTCGTCTGCGAACTGCCCGAGGTGTCGCTGGCCGCCGTCATCGGCAAGGCGGACGTCAAGTGGAGCGAGCGCCCCCTGCTGCTGGTCGAGTTGCGCGAGGGGCAGGAGATCAGCGATCAGGACCTGCTGGCTTCGCTGAAGGGGCGCATCGCCTCCTGGTGGATTCCGGACAGCGTCGTGCGCCTGCCGGCCATGCCGCTGGCCTCGACCGGCAAGATCGACAAGATCAGCCTGAGGGCGACCTACAGCCAGGGCTGAGGCCGCCCGCGCCCCGGACCTAGGCCGTCGGTTCTTCGACCCAGTCCTTGCGCAGCGGCTTGACCGCCAGCAGGGCCAGACCCGAAGCCACGAAGTAGAGGCAGACCAGGGCGATGGCCGACCAGCGCAGGGCCTCGTCGCCGAACTGCGGCTTCATCAGATCGCTCAGCCCGCCCAGCAGCACCGACCCCGCGCCGATGCCGATCAGATTGTTGATCAGCAGGAAACAGGCGGCGGCCGTCGCCCGCATCTGCGGCGGCACCAGATGCTGGGCCGCGGTCGTCAGGGGGCCGACGAACAGGATGTTGAGCGCATTGGGGATCAGCAGCAGCCCCCAGGCGATCATCGGCGACGGCGACAGGAAGCCCGCGATGAACAGGGGCGCCGTCACCAGCCAGGACAGGGACGAGACCCAGGCGTAGGCGCCGCGGTCCGCCTTGCCGAGCTTGTCGGCCAGAACGCCACCCATGAGGACGCCGGCCACGCCGCCGACCAGCAGCAGCGAACCCACGAACCACGACACCCGGGTCAGGTCGAAATGGAAGGACTGCATCAGGATCGACGGGGTCCAGAAGGCCAGGCCGTAACCGACGGTGCTGCTGGTCGCCGCGGCGAGGGCCATGAACCAGAAGCTCGGCTTCTTCGCGAGCAGGGCGAAGACGGCGCCGACGGGAACGCGGTCGGCGGCCGGGGTCGCGACCCTGTGCGGCTCCTTCACCACCAGCCGGAAGATCGGCGCGACCAGGGCCCCGGCGACGCCGACGACGATGAAGGCCGCGCGCCAGTCGACAGCCTTGGCGATGGCCGCGCCGAACAGGACGCCGCAGGCGAGGCCCAGCGGGATGCCCATCGAATAGACGCTCATGGCGCGCGCCCGTTTCTCGGGCGGGAAGTATTGCGAGATCAGGGCGTAGCTGGGGGCCACGCCGCCGGCCTCGCCCACCCCGACGCCGAGCCGGAACAGGAACAGTTGCCAGAAGCCGCCGGCGAAACCGCACAGGGCGGTGAAGCCCGACCAGACAATCATCGACAGGGTGATGACCCAGCTGCGGCTGGTCTTGTCGGCGATCACAGCCAGAGGAATGGCCAGGGTCGAATAGAGGGCGGCGAAGGCGATGCCGCCCAGCACGCCCAGCTGGGTGTTCGACAGGTGCAGATCGGCCTTGATGGCCGGCGCCAGGATGCCGAGGATCTGCCGGTCCAGCCAGTTGAACGAATAGACGATCAGCAGCATCAGCAGGACGAGGCGGGCATAGCCGCGGCTATGGGTCGGCGTGGTCGGGACGTCGGTCATGCGGACTCCTCGGAAACGGGGTTGGCGGGGCCTTGCGCGGCCTTGGCGGCGAGGAAGGCGGGGCGAGCCGACAGCCGGTCCCAATAGGCCGAGACCTCGGGGCTGAACTTGTGATGGAGGTTCAGGTCGCGGGCGAACAGAAGGGCGTAGCCGACGCAGACGTCGGCCATGGTGAACCGCCCGGCGCACAGCCATTCGCGGCCGTCCGAAAGCGCCCGGGTCAGGTGGCGCAGGCGCGACAGGAACCATTGGGCATAGTCGTCAGCGGCCTGTTTGAGGCGGCGTTCTTCGGGCTCCAGCTGCGTGTAGCGAAGCACGATCGTCTGGGGGAAGGTGAAGGTCGCCTCTGCGCGATGCAGCCAGTCGAGCCACAGGCCGTAGTCCGCCTCATCGGCCCCGACGGCCAGCGGCGACGGCCCATAGCGGGTCGCCAGATACTGGGGGATGGCCGAGGACTCGGTCATCCGGACGTCACCGTCGATCAGCAGCGGGATGGTGCCCAGCGGGTTCAGCTGAAGGTATTCGGGCGCCAGGACGCGCGGCGGAAACGGCAGGACATGCAGCCGATAGTCCAGCCCCAGTTCCTCCAGCGCCCAGAGCGCGCGGAACGAGCGGGCGTCAACGCAATGATAGAGTTCGATCAAACTCCACGCCTCCCTTGTGACGGCCGCATTCTGACGGCGGCTCGCCCCCTGTCATCGGCCGATCAACGGCTAAAGTCAAAATTCTTGTACGACAATTCGTCCATTGTGGTGGTACACACAAACTGCGGCCTTGAGCTTCGCCGCATGGGTTTTATTGAAGCAGAAGACACGCCTTCCTGATCCCGGCCACACGTTCCCGGCGGCGACGCCGCAAGCGGGAACGACGAACGAAGAGCCGAGACTGAGGGCCGGAGGAAGGAAAGACAATGCACGTCAAGGCGCCCGAGAAGCACGGTCTCGACCCTGCGCGACTGAACCGGATCGACGGCTTCCTGAAGGAGCGCTACCTCGACACGGGCCGGTTGCCGCACGCCCAGATCCTGATCAGCCGCGACAACGAGATCGTCCACTTCTCCAGCCAGGGCGCCGCGCGCGAGGGCTCGGACAAGGCGATCGACGAGGGTTCGATCTTCCGCATCGCCAGCATGACCAAGCCGATCACCTCGATCGCCTTCATGATGCTGGTCGAGGAAGGCAAGGTCGCGGTCGATACTCCGGTCGCCGACATCCTGCCCGAGTTCAGGAACGTCGGCGTCTACAACGGCGGCGGCGCGGGCCTGCCCTTCGTGACCAAGGCCCCGGCCGAGCCGATGCGCATGCTGGACCTGCTGCGTCACACCTCGGGCCTGACCTACGGCTTCCAGTATCGCTCGAACATCGACGCCGCCTACCGCACCCAGAAGTCGAACGCGGGGCCGGTCGAGAATTGGTATGGCGAGGCGGATCTTGATCGGTTTGTTGACGAGCTTGGCCAGCTGCCGCTGGAGTTCTCGCCGGGTTCGGCCTGGAACTATTCGGTCTCGACCGACGTCCTGGGCGCGGTCGTCCAGAGGGTCTCGGGCATGCGGCTGGACCGCTTCTTCGCCGAGAAGATCTTCGCCCCGCTGAAGATGAACGACACGGCCTTCATGGTCCCGGCCGACAAGGCCGACCGCCTGACCGACTGCTATATGTTCGCCGGCCCGGCCGGACGCGTCATGTACGACCGCGGCGAGACCAGCATGTACCTGCAGTCGCCCAAGCTGCTCTCGGGCGGCGGCGGTCTGGTTTCGACGGCGCTCGACTACCACCGCTTCTGCCTGATGCTGGGCAATGGCGGGGAGCTGGACGGCGCGCGCATCGTCGGGCGCAAGACCATCGAGCTGATGACCATGAACCACCTGCCGAACCGGTCGGACCTGTCGACCATGTCCCAGTCCCTGTTCAGCGAGACCCAGAACGGCGGCGTCGGCTTCGGCCTGGGCTTCGCGGTGACCCAGGACGTGGCCCGGGCCATGATCCCCGGCTCGCCCGGCGAGTTCTACTGGGGCGGGATGTTCACCACCGCCTTCTTCGTCGACCCGGTCGAGAAGCTGCACATGGTCTTCATGACCCAGCTCAGCCCGTCGATGCTCTATCCGATCCGGCGCGAGCTGAAGACGCTGATCTATTCGGCCCTGACCTGAGGGCTTCGGCATAGTTCCAGCCTGCGGGCCCTTCCCGAAGGCCCGCCGCCGGGACCGGACCCGCAAGGCTCCGGTCCCGGCTTTTTTTGCGCCCGCCCCATAACGAAAAAGCCGCTTCCGCACGGGGCGGAAGCGGCAGTTCATCGAGACGGAAGTAGGCGGGTTACCAGCGGTAGGTGGCGGTGACGCCCCAGGTGCGCGGGCGGCTGTAGCGGTTGGCCAGCGGGATATCGACCTGCTGCAGCTTGAGCACCGGGATGATCTGGTTCGTGACGTTCTTGACGAACAGGGCCACCTCGATCTGACGGAAATCCAGACCCGTGCGGAAGTCGACATTGCTGACGGTCTCGAGCGGGATGAAGGGGGTCGAGGTGGTCACCGTATCCTGACCGCCGCCTTCCTGGCCGTTCCAGGCGACGTTGACGAAGCCGCTCATGCCCGTCCCCACCGGATGGCGGAAGTTGACGTTGGCCGAGTAGGTCCAGTCGGGCGTCTGGGCCACCTGGCTGCCAAGGATCGGGGCGCCGGCGACGGCCGCCACCTCGTCCCAGGTCGCGTCCTGATGGGCGCCGTTCAGGCCCAGCGTCAGGCGGCCGTTGGCGACCTGGTACGCCGCGTCGAGCGAGGCCTCGACGCCCTTCACTTCCATCGTGCCGCCGTTGATGTTGAAGTTGGTGGCGGCCTGGAGGCAGGCGTTGGTGACGGTGCAGCCGTCGGTGACCAGGGCGATCGCGTCCTTGGTCCGCGACTGATAGGCCGACAGACGGAAGAAGACGTTGCGCGTGAAGTTGGTCTTCAGCCCGACCTCATAGCTGGTGGTCTGCTCGTTGCCGTAGGTCGGTTGCAGCGGGTTCGGGGCCACGGCGACGGTGGAGCCGTTGTTGACGCCGCCGGCGCGATAGCCGGTGCCCATGCGAGCATAGATCAGCGAGGTCGGGCTCAGCTTGTAGCTGGCCGAGGCGGCGTAGGAGACGTTGTCCTCGTCGAACTCATAGGTCGTCGTCGCCCCCACCGGAGTGGTGGTGTAGAGGCGGTAGTCGCTTTGCGACGCCTCCTTGTTGTCCTTCGAATAGCGCAGCTCGCCCGACAGGGAGAGCTGGCCGATGTCGTACTTCATCGAGCCGTAGACCGCGGCCGAATGATAGTTCGACGGCACGATGCGGCGGGTGCCGAAGGCCAGAGGGAAGGTCACCGGGCAGTTGGTCGCCGTCGGGATCAGCTTGTAGCAGAGCGGCGTCGCCGGGGTGCCGCCGCAGATCCCGGACGTCGCCGTCAGGGCGCAGGGGCTGGTGCGGATGTCGCGGTTGTAGTCGTCGTCCTGCCACAGGCCCTCGATCCCGGCGAGCCATTGCAGCTGGCCCGAGAAGGCGTCGCCGGTCAGGTGCAGGTCTTGGTAGAGGGTCTTGTCCTTGACGTCGGTGCGCGTGCCGCCCAGCGGATACAGGCCGATCCAGCCCTGGGACTGGAAGTAGGCCTCGGTCGACAGGTCGATCGCCGCGGCGAAGTTCTGGACCGAGTGATACTGCATCGCCATGGTGGTCGAGGTCAGCTGGGCCCAGCCGAGGTCGTATTTGGCGGTCAGCATGGCGCGCTGGACGGTCTGGTGCAGATCGTTCGGCACGTCGGAACCCACGTCGTAGCGCGGACCGGTGTAGCCCTGCGGCAGGGTCGCGATCCGGCCCGCCGGCACCACCCACTGGTTGACGAAGGTCGGCAGGTTCATGTCCTGCGCATCGACCATCAGGTTCACATCCAGCGGACCCGAGCTGTAGCGGATCTGGCCGCGCAGCAGGTAGCCGTCGGTGTGATCGTAGTATTTGTCCTGGTTCGGATTGTAGTAGATGCCGCCGCCCTGGCCGGTGACCTGGGCGCCGAAGCGGACCGCGACCTTGTCGCTGATCTGGCGGTTGACGATGGCGGTCGACTGAACCTGGCCGAGGTCATCGGTGTAGGTCACCGAGGCGCGGCCGCCGTTGCGGAAGACCGGCTGGTTCAGGACGATGTTGATGCTGCCGAACTCGGAGTTACGGCCATAGAGGGCGCCTTGCGGGCCCTCCAGAGCCTCGACGCGCGCCAGGTCGAAGTAGTCGAGGCGTTTGAAGTTGCGACCGCCCAGGGTCGAGGAGCCGACATAGGCGCCGTTGACGAACAGGCCTACGGCCGAGTCGGCGCTGGTCGCGCGCTGGGTGCCCGAACCGCGCACCGAAACCTCGGCCAGGTTCTCGGACTGGACGCCATTGAAGCGCACGCCGGGGACCAGTTGCAGCAGGTCGCCCACGCCCTCGATCGGGCTCTTCTGTTCCAGCGCTTCAGCGCCTTGCGCGGTGATCGTCGAGGGCACGTCTCGGACGGCCTCCTCGCGACGACGCGCGGTGACGACGACGTCGCCGACGCTGGTGGATTGAGTCTGTTCAGACTGCGTCTGTGCGGGAGCCGGGGCCGCCGTCTGGGCGAACACCGCCCCGGGGACCATCGCCGCGATCAGAGCCGCGGACGAGCACGCGAGCAAACGAACCATGCCTTGTTACCTCTCCCATGATTTATCGATGCCGGCTTTTTGACGCCGGTTGAGCCGGACCATCCTCCCGCCTCCGGGCACTGTCAAGATTGTACGACAATCCTTCTTTTGTTGCGTTACGACATTTCCGCGCCGACGCTTGCAGCTCAGCTATTGAGAAAAGCCGAAAGAAAAGGGCATTTTTGGCATAAGTGATAGATTTTCTATCCTACACATCGGACAATAATCTTTGTTTTGTTGTACAATCGATTGACACTCCCGTGCGACCCGGCTGAAAGTCCAGGGACGGAAGGCGTCGTCAGAACGCCCGAGGAAACCCGGAGAAAGCGATGTCTGGCACGGAGAAATCCGCCCAAAAGCCCGGCCTGAAGGTCGCGATCATGGCTTCGGCGGGCGCCGCGGTGGAGTGGTACGACTTCTTCATCTACGGCACTGCCGCGGCTCTGGTGTTCCCGCACCTGTTCTTCCCCGCCGACCTGCCGCCGTTCGTGGCCCAAATCGCCTCCTTCAGCACCTTCGCGGTGGGATTCGTGGCGCGGCCTCTGGGCGGGATGCTGTTCGGCCACTACGGCGACACCCATGGGCGCAAACAGGCCCTGGTGGTGGCCATGCTGCTGATGGGGCTGTCGACGACGATCATCGGCCTGCTGCCCGGCTATGCGACCGCAGGCGTTTTGGCGCCGCTCGCCCTCGTGGCCCTTCGCTTCCTGCAGGGACTGGCGGTCGGCGGTCAGTGGGGCGGCGCGGCCCTGCTGGCCATCGAAAGCGCCCCGGCCGGCAAGCGCGGCTTCTACGGCAGCTTCGTCCAGATCGGGGTGCCGCTGGGCGTGGTCCTGGCCAATACCGTCTTCCTGATCGTCAGCGCCCTGACCCCGAACGACGCCTTCCTGACCTGGGGCTGGCGCATCGGCTTCGTGCTCAGCGTCGGCCTGATCCTGATCGGCCTGATCATCCACCTGAGCATTCGGGAGCCCGAAGCGGAGAAACCCGCGGACGCCGGGCCCGCCGAGCGCCGTCGCTCGCCGCTGCTGGAGGTGATCTTCGGTCACTGGCGGACGGTGCTGCTGGCCGGCGGCGCCTTCGTGGCCAACAACGTCTGCTTCTACATCGCCATCACCTACGCCATCGCCTATGGCTCGACGACGCTGAAGATCGACCGCGACGTCCTGCTGTTCTCGGTGCTCGCCGGCAGCGCGTTGATGATCCCGATCCTGATGCTCTGCGGCGCGGCGTCAGACCGGTTCGGGCGGCTGGGCGTCTTCCTGTGGGGCGCCTTCCTGTCGGGCGTCTGGGCCTTCGCCGTCTTCCCCCTGATCGAGACGAAAGAGCCCCTGCTCATCTTCGCGGCTATCACCGTGCAGCTGACCTTCGTCAGCATGATGTACGGGCCACAAGCCGCCCTGTTCGCCGAGCTGTTCCCCAAGTCGGTGCGCTACTCCGGCGCCTCTCTGGGCTATCAGGTCGGCGCGGTCGTGGGCGGTGGTCTGGCGCCGATCATCGCCACCGCCCTGTTCGCCCGTTATCAGACCAGCCTTCCCATCGCCGTCTATCTGGCGGCCATGTGCGCCCTGTCCTTCGTCAGCGTCCTGTTCCTCGGCGGGCGGGCGAAAAAGGGGCTGGTCGGCTGATCCCGGCCCCGACACTGTGCGTTCCAGATCGACGAAAGCGACCGCGATGATCGATGCTTCCAGACGAACCTTCCTCGGCGCCGGCGCCCTCGCTGCGGTGGGCGGCGCGGCCATGACGGCTTCCTGCGCTACCGCTGCACCCGCGTCCGGCGACGCCACGCCTCAGACGCCCGGTCCCGACTCCACGAGCATCGAGGCGGACCTGCAGAAATACGTCGGCTTCGGAAACAAGCGCGCGGGCGGGCCCGGCGACATGGCCTGCGGCGACTGGCTGGCGGGCGAGATCGAGACCGCCGGATACGCCGTCGAACGCCAGACCTTCCAGGCCCCCTTCTTTGAAGCCTCGAAGGCCGAACTGACACTGGAGGGGGCGACGGTCCCCGTCTATCCGCAGCCGATCGTGACCCCGACCGGCCCCGACGGCGTCACGGGACCGCTCGTGCGCGTCGACGTCGCCGGCCATTTCACCGGCTCGCTTCAGGGCGCGATCGCCCTGGTCGACCTGCCCTTCGCCCGCTGGTCCTCGGCCCTGCCCCGGCCCGTGCGCGGCCCCATCGACGCGGCCTTCGCGGCGGGCGCCAGGGCAGTGGTCGCCATCACCAACGGCCCGACCGGCAAGGTCATCGCCCTGAACGCCGACGGCCGCCAGCCGATGTTCCCCGGCCCCGTCGCCCTGCTGGCGCCCGAAAAGGCCCAGCCCTTCCTCGCCGCTGCCTTCGAACGCAAGGACGCGAAGCTGGTTCTGGACGGCCAGGGCGGCCGCCGTGACGCCTTCAACTTCGTAGGCCGGATGGATCGGGGCAAGGCGACGTGGATCGCGGTCTCGACCCCGCGCTCGGGCTGGTTCGGCTGCGCGGCCGAGCGCGGCGGCGGCATCGCGGCCTGGCTGGACATCGCCCGCTGGGCTCCGGCGGCCCTGCCCGACTACAACCTCGCCCTGATCTGCAACACCGGGCACGAGTACGAATATCTGGGCGCGGCCGAGGCGATGAAGGCCATCGCGCCGCCGGTCGAGGCGACCCGCTTCTGGCTGCACCTCGGGGCCAATGTCGCGGCGCGGGACTGGCGCGAACTGCCCGGCGTGCTCACCCCCCTGCCCAATGCCGACGCCCAGCGGGTACTGTCGATCTCGCCGGATCTGGTCCCGGTGGCCCAGAGCGTGTTCGCGGGTCAGCTCGGTTACGAGTCGCCGGTGTCCAGCGCCGTCCTGTCGGCGGGCGAGCTGGATGAGGTGATCAAGGCCGGCTACGCCCCCGCCGCCGGAACCTTCGGCATTCACCGCTATCACCACGTCGAGGAAGACGACGCGCGCTGCCTGCATATCCCCGCGACGGTGGCGGCCGCCGAAGGTTTCCGCCGCCTGCTGCTGGCGGTGATCGCCGCCTAGGCCAGTGTTCTAGGCGCGCCCGTAGAGGGTGACGACGCAGGCGCCGCCGAGGCCCAGATTGTGCTGCAGGGCGTGGCGCACGCTCTCGACCTGACGCCGGTCGGCCGTCCCGCGCAGCTGCTGCGTCAGCTCATAGCACTGGGCCAGACCGGTCGCGCCGAGCGGATGGCCCTTGGACAGCAGGCCGCCCGACGGGTTCACAACGTGGCGGCCGCCGTAGGTGTTCTGGCCGTCTCGGATGTAACGCTCGGCCCCGCCCTCTTCGCAGAGGCCCAGACCCTCGTAGCTGATCAGCTCATTGGCGGTGAAACAGTCGTGCAGTTCGACGGCCTGGATGTCGTCGGGGCCGACGCCGGCCTGTTCGTAGACGGACCGTGCGGCCTCGCGGGTCATCTCGTATCCGACAATGCTCATCATCGACCGGCCGGTGAAGGTCTCGGCATAGTCGGTGGTCATGGCCTGGCCGAGGATGGCGACCTCCGCCTTCAGACCGTGCTTCGCCGCGAAGGCCGGTGAGACCAGCACCGCCGCCGCCGCGCCGCAGGTCGGCGGACAGGCCTGATAGCGGGTCAGGGGGCCGTAGAGATGTTTCGACCCCATCACCTCCTCCAGAGAGATCGGATCGCGGAACAGGGCCATGGGGTTGTTGGCGGCGTGGCGGCGCGCCTTGACCGAGATCATGCCGAAGACCTCGTCCGGGGCGCCATGGCGCTGCTGATAGTCGAGGCCGGCGCCGCCGAACTGCTGGGCGACGAGCGGCGATGTGTCGTCCTGACCGAGGATGCGCTCCTGCACGGTCAGGTGATGATCCAGTGTCCGCTTGCGGTCGGTGAAGACGGCGCCGAGCGCGCCGGGCAACATCTGTTCGAAGCCGAAGGCCAGGACGCAGTCGGCGGCGCCCGCCTCGATCATCTGCCGCGCCAGGAACAGGGCGCTGGAGCCGGTCGAGCAGTTGTTGTTGACGTTGACGATCGGAATGCCGGTGCAGCCAACGCGGTAGAGGGCCGACTGTCCGGCGGTCGAGTCGGCGTAGACATAGCCCGCATAGGCCTGCTGGATCTGTTCATAGCCGACGCCGGCATCGGTGAGGGCGAGGCGGATGGCCTGCTCGGCCATGACGTCCCAGTCGGCGCTCTGGCCGGGCTTGGCGAAGGGGATCATGCCGACGCCGGCGATCAGGGTGCGAGCCATGGAGCTGAAGCCTTTCGGGAGGTGCGGTTTCCTCGGCGATCTGGCGTCGCCATGGCGTAAGATGTTCCATCGAAATCGAGGCCGGTCAACTTTCATTCAATCGCGAGTGAAGATTGACGAGGCCGCCTTTCGGTGGGATGCATGGCTTCAGGCGACGTCAGATCGCCACCGGAAACGCGAACGCCTTTTGGCGGCAGAGAAGGAAGATCGAATGCCCTTCATTTCGAACGGCGGCATCAAGCTGCATTGGGAAGAGCGCGGCCAGGGCGTGCCGATCCTGCTGATCATGGGGCACCGCTATTCCTCGGCCATGTGGTACCCGGTCTATGAGGCGTTCGGCGACAAATACCGACTGGTCTCCTTCGACAATGAAGGCACGGGCAAGAGCGGGACGCGCCGCAAGACCTCCGTCTCCGAGATGGCGGCCGACGCCCTGAAGGTGCTGGACGCCGCCGGAATCGAGACCGCCCACGTCTATGGCGTCTCCATGGGCGGCGGCATCGCCCTGGAGTTCGGCGCCCGCTATCCGGAGCGTTGCCGGTCGCTGATCCTCGGCTGCACCATGGCCAAGACGCCGGACATCCCGCCGCGTCCGAAGTGGTTGATCAGCCTGATCTATCGCGCCCTGCCCCTGCTCAAGGCCTTCGCCAAGCCGGCCAAATACAAGGGCGGCTACGGCGATGCGGCGCCCGACGACGCCATCGCCCGCGACAAGGGGATGCTGGACAAGGACCCGTTCAACATGACCGGCGTCATCGCCCAGAGCCACGCCATCATCGACTATTCCATCACCCCGGAGGAGGTCGCGGCGGTGAAGCTCCCGGCGCTGGTCCTGCACGGCACCCAGGATCTCGCCGTCCCCTATGAGGCCGGAAAGAAGATGTCGGAGATGTTGCCCAACGCCCGGCTCGTCACCTTCCAGGACATTGGCCACAACTACTTCGTCGGCGCCGGCGAGCGCGCCAACGCCGAGGTCGACCGCTTCATCCAGGACGTCGAGAAGAGCCGATGAGCGGGGGCGCTCCGGTGCTGCTGGACCGCTGGGAGCTGCTCGACTTCGACCCCGGCCAGGGCGGCGCCAAGAGCAGCGGCAAGGACTGGATGCCCGTCCCGGTGCCCGGCGACGCCTATCTGGCCCTGATCGCGGCCGGCCGGCTGGCGCACCCGTTCAAGGGCCGCAACGAGGACGAAGCCGCCTGGGTACGGGATCGGGAGTGGTGGCAAAGGACGACGTTCGTCGCCCCCGCCGCCGACGAAGCTCTTGGGCCGGACACGGTGACCGAACTGGTCTTCGACGGCCTGGACACCTTCGCCTCCGTCTATCTGGACGGCCGACTGCTGGGTCGGACCGACAATATGTTCCGGCGCTACGCCTTCGACATCGGCGCGCACGTCACGCCGGGCGAGACCCATATGGTCGCCGTTCGCTTCGATCCGCCGGCGCTCGCAGTCGTCGACCGTCCCCTGCCCGTCTGGACCGCCTTCACTGACCGGGTCAGCCGCTCGAAGCGCAACCAGATCCGCAAGGCCCAGTTCGGCTGGGGCTGGGACTGGGGCCCCGACCTGCCGACCGTCGGCGTCTGGCAGGCCGCCCGTGTCGAGACCCGGGCCCGTCCCCGCCTCGGCGGCGTCCGCTTCGACACCCTGAGCGTCTCGGAAGAGACCGCGCGGATCCATATCACGGTCGAGGCGCCGCATGACGAGGCTCTGGTCATCGAGGTCGTGCTGACCGATCCGGACGGCGGCCTCGTCTTCAATCGCACGAGCCAGCCCGGCGACGCCTCGGGTGCCCTGACGATCGAGAAGCCCCGCCTGTGGTGGACCGCCGATCTGGGCGAACAACCCCTCTATGGCCTGTCGGTTCGCCTGTCCGACGGGGACCGCCTGGTGGACGAGGTCGTGCAGTCCGTCGGCATCCGGACGATCGCCCTGGACGAGTCTCCGGACCCGGGCGAACCGGGGACGACCTTCTTCCGCTTCGTGCTGAACGGGCGCCCCGTCTTCATCAAGGGCGCCTGCTGGGTCCCGGCCTCATCCTTCGTCGGCGACCTGGCGTCGGAGCCCTACGACCGGCTGCTGGACGACGCGGTCGCGTCGAACATGAATATGATCCGGGTCTGGGGTGGCGGGGTCTATGAGCCGGACGCCTTCTACGACCTGTGCGACCGCAAGGGGCTGCTGGTCTGGCAGGACTTCATGTTCGCCTGCGCCCACTATCCGGAGGACGGCGAGTTCGCCGCCTCGGTGAAGATCGAGGTCGAGGAGCAGGTGCGCCGCCTGCGCCACCACGCCTGTCTCGCCGTCTGGTGCGGCAACAACGAGAGCCAGGCGATGAACCGGATCAACACCGACAAGGGCGGCGATCCGGTGCGGCTGTCCGGGACCGCCCTCTATGACGAGCTGATCCCCCAAGTGCTGGGACGGCTCGATCCGAACGCCCTCTATCGCCCCGGCAGTCCGTGGGGCAGCTCCAACCCGAACGGCATGACGGCCGGCGACGTCCACGACTGGACCGTCTGGCACGGGGTGCCGCCGATCCCCGAAGACGAGATGATCGGCGAGTTCGGAACCACGCCGGAAGCGGTCTCGTACTTCCGCTACGCCGAGGACATGTCCCGCTTCGTGTCGGAGTTCGGGCTGCAGGCGGCGCCTGCGCTGGCTACGCTCAGACGCTGGATGAACCCGGCCGATCTGGATCCGGAGAGCCCCGGCTTCCTGATGCGGATCAAGGACGAGGCCCGCAAGGCCGACCTGATGATGTCCCCGGTCACGGGTCTGCCAAAGACGATCGAGGACTATGTCGACTTCACCCAGTGGTGTCAGGCCGAGGGGCTGAAGTTCGGCATCGAGCATTTCCGCCGCCGCACCCCGCATTGTTCGGGCGCCCTGATCTGGCAGTTCAACGACTGCTGGCCCTGCGTGAGCTGGAGCCTCGTCGACTATGACGGGGTGCAGAAGGCGAGCTGGTTCGCGGTGCGGCGCGCCTTCGCCCCGGTCATGGCCTCGTTCCGGATCGAGGACGGCGTCGCCGAGCTGTGGATCGCCAACGACCGGCTGGAGCCCGTGACTGGCAAGGCCGAGATCACCCTGTCGCATCTGGACGGGCGGTCGGAGTGGCGGGTCGAGACGGACTTCACCGTCGCACCGAACACCGGCGCGCCCGTCTGGCGCGGCGAGGTCGCGGCGGCCGATGATCTGGTCCTGACGGTGAACTCGCCTGAGGACCTGTTCCCGGCGAACCGCGAACTGTTCGCCCCGATCAAGAGCCTGCCGCTGACGAAGGGCGCCCGACCGGAGGTCGCGATCCGGCAGGTCGGGCCGCGAGAGCTGGCCGTGGATCTGTCCGCGGAGACCTGGTTGGCCTTCGTCCATCTGGTCTCGGACCGCGCCGATCTGAGGTTCAGCGACAGCTATTTCGACATGGCGGCAGGCGAGCGTCGAACGATCACGGTCACGGGCGCAAGCGACCTGACGCCTTCCGACATCGCGGTGCGCTGCTGGAACGACCGGACGTCGGGAGCGGCGGCGTGAGCCGGGCGTCGCGGCGCGCCTTCGCGGCCGTCGCGATCGCCGCTGC
>DBBK01000091.1 GCA_002292165.1 Brevundimonas sp. UBA986 | reverse complement strand
CGTAGCCCTTGCCCTTCTGCGTCACGACGTGGACCAGCACCGGACGGTCGGTGATGGCGGCGGCGTTCTTCAGGATGGGGACCAGGTTGTCCATGTCGTGGCCGTCGATCGGCCCGATGTAGTAGAAGCCCAGTTCCTCGAAGAAGGTGCCGCCGACGACCATGCCGCGGGCGTATTCCTCGGCCTTGCGCGCGGCCTCGCGGAAGGGGCGCGGCATGTGCTGGGCGACCGAACGGCCCAGACGGCGGAAGTTCTGATAGGCGCCGCCCGAGACCTGTTTGGCCAGATAGGCGCTCATGCCGCCGACCGGAGGGGCGATCGACATGTCGTTGTCGTTGAGGATGACGACCAGCTGTTTGGTCGTCTCGGCGGCGTTGTTCATCGCCTCATAGGCCATGCCCGCCGACATGGAGCCGTCGCCGATGACGGCGACGACCTTGTTGGTCTCGCCCTTCTGGTCGCGGGCGGCGCAGAAGCCGAGGGCCGCGCTGATCGAGGTCGAGGCGTGGGCGGCGCCGAAGGGGTCGTATTCACTCTCGCTGCGCTTGGTGAAGCCGGACAGGCCGCCGGGCTGGCGCAGGGTGCGGATGCGGTCGCGGCGACCGGTCAGGATCTTGTGCGGATAGCACTGATGGCCGACGTCCCAGATCAGGATGTCCTTCGGCGTGTCGAAGACGGCGTGCAGCGCCGTGGTCAGCTCGACCACGCCCAGACCCGCGCCGAGATGGCCGCCGGTGACCGAAACGGCGTCGATCGTCTCGGCCCGAACCTCCTCGGCCAGCTGCTTGAGCTGGGCGATGTCGAACCCGCGCATATCGGCGGGGACGTTGACGGTGTCGAGCAGAGGGGTCTCAGGCATTTCAACTATGTAGTCCGAGATCGGAAAAGGCGCGAGTGTCCATGTCGTCGCCGGGGACTTTAGGCAAGCCTCAGGCAGACAGGATGTTCCCGCCGTGGACAATCCGTCCAGAAACGGATCAGGAACGCCGGTTCAGGACGTCGCGGCCTCCCGGCGAGCCCCGGATGCGGCTCATGCTCCCAGCTGACGGGCGAGCCTCACAGAATCGCCCCGGGTCGAAAGCCAAATCAGGGCCTCGGTCGCTGCGGAGATGACCGCTTCAAGCCAGCCGAAGCCGGCCCCGCCCCGGTTGTCGGTCGCGTACCGGATGTGGGACATTTCCTCGATGCGGATGTCCTCGATCACCTGTCGGAGGGCGTCGTCGCGGCCTGTGGCCCAGCGAATCTGGTCGTCGAGATGCCGGTGGACGGTCTCCTCGACCGCCTGGGTGCAGGCGAGGATGGCCTCGCGACCCAGCAGGCCGGTGACCAGGCCCAGAATCCCGCCCCCGACGGCCCAGATCCACATCATCCGGCAGGGCTTGGCCTCCCGGTCCGGCATCAGGGCGCGGAAGCGGGCGCGGTGGGTCCGCTCGTGCGACAGGGCTTCGGTCAGGAAGGGCAGAAGGTCAGGCGCCCGGACCCGGGCCGCGAAGATCTGGGCGCTGTAGATCAGGATCGCCCCGTGCTCGCCGCCGTGATTGACCCGCAGGATGCGCGCGGGGATCGAGCGGTTCAGCGCCAAGCCTCAGGAGCGCCGGTTGAGGACGTAGTCGACGCTGGCCTGGAGGTTCAGGGCGTCGTGGCCGAAGACGTCCAGGTGGCTGCGGGCCTGATCGGCCAGATGGGCGACGCGGTGGCGGGCCTGTTCGACGCCCAGCAAGGTGACGAAATTGGTCTTGCCCATGGCCGCGTCCTTGCCGCCGGCGGCCTTGCCGAGGATGTCCTCGTCGCCCTCGACGTCCAGCAGGTCGTCGACGATCTGATAGGCGAGGCCGATGTCGTGGGCGAAATTGATCAAGGCCTGCTGATGGATCTCGCGCGCGTCGGCGATGATCAGCGGGATTTCGAAGGCGTAGGTGAACAGGGCGCCGGTCTTGAGGCGCTGCATCCGGGCGACGCCGCCGAGGTCGTCGCGCACGCCCAGCAGGTCGATCATCTGGCCGCCGGCCATGCCGCGCGCGCCGGACGCATAGGACAGGCGCCGGGCCAGTTCGCAGCGGACATTGGCGTCCTCGTGCGTGTCCTCGTGCAGGATGATGTCGAAGGCGGCGGTCTGCAGCGCGTCGCCGGCGAGGATGGCCGTCGCCTCGTCATAGGCGATGTGCAGGGTCGGACGGCCGCGACGCATGTCGTCATCGTCCATGGCCGGCAGGTCGTCGTGGACGAGGCTGTAGGCGTGGACGCACTCAAGCGCGCAGGCGGCGCGCAGCACCGGGCGCTCTTCGATGTCGAACAGCCGCGCCGCCTCCATGGCGAAATAGGGCCGAAGGCGCTTGCCGGGTCCCAGCGCCGCATAGCGCATGGCCTCCGTCAGGCGGGATTCAGGGCCGTCGGCGCGGGGCAGAAGCTGGTCCAGGGCCACGGTGACCAGGTCAGCGACCTCGGCGACACGGTCGATCACGGACTGCTCGGGCGAGTTGGCGGCGTGGGGCTTCGCGGTGGTCAAAAAAGCCTCCCCCCGATCACGGCGTCCCGATCGACCCCGACGAGAACGACCTCGCCGTCGGCGTCCGGGAAGCCCAGGGTCAGGACCTCGGACATGAAAGGCCCGATCTGGCGCGGCGGGAAGTTGACCACGGCGGCGACCTTGCGGTCTTCCAGCTGTTCGATCGTGTAGAGTTTGGTGATCTGGGCCGAGGACCGTTTGACGCCAATGTCCGGGCCGAAGTCGATGGTCAGTTTGAAGGCCGGCTTGCGGGCTTCCGGGAAGGCCTCGGCCTTGAGCACCCGGCCGATGCGGATGTCGACCTTCATGAAGTCGTCGAAGACGATGCGCTCAGCCACCGCTGTCGCGACGCCCGACATCAGCTGAACTCGGCGGGCTCAACGCCCTTGGCCTGGCCGTCGGCGCCGACGACGATCTTCTCGACGCGCAGCTGGGCGGCCTTGAGCCGGGCCTCGCAATGGGCCTTCAGACGCGCGCCCTCCTCATAGAGGGTGATCGATTCCTCCAGCGGAGCCTGACCCGACTCGAGGCGGGAGACGATGTTTTCCAGGCGCGCGAGGGCGTCCTCGAAGGAAAGATCGGCGGTGGAGAGAGCGGCGTCGGTCATCACGGACCGTTATGGCGGGGCGCGGCGGCCGCGCCAAGCCTCATCGCTTCTCGTAGCGACGCTGTGACCAGTATTTGAAGCCCTGATTGTGGACGAGCGCCCAGCCGCGCGCCTTCAGACAGGCGCCGACCATGTGGTTGAAATAGCCGTGGGCGAGGACGAGGACGTCCTCGCCGGTCGCGGCCCGCTCGATCAGGAGGTCGGCGACGCGGGCGGCGCGGTCTTCGGCCTCGGCGCGGGTCTCCTGCCCTTCGTGATGGTCGAAGGCGTGCCACCAGAAGCGGGCGACGGCGCCCCAGTATTTCGGCGGCAGCTTGAACCAGGCGGGGAAGTGCGGCGGCGGCAGGGGCGCCTCGATGAAGAGGACGTCGGAGGTCACCTCACGCCCGGCCGAGATGGCGGCGGCGGTTTCCTGGGCGCGCTGGCGGGTCGAGGCGAAGATCACCCCCGCGCCGGCGGCGGTGGCCAGCAGCTCGGGCGGCGGAGTCTGGCCGGGGCGCAGACCGCCGACCTCATAGCGGGCCCACCAGTCGCGGTACTGATCCGAGGTCAGCATACATTTGCGCGACAGGGCCGGCTCGCCGTGCCGGGTCAGGACGATGGCCCCGGGTTTGGTCGCCGGAACGCGCGCCTCGCCAGCGGCAGGCAGGGAATCGGGGGTGTCGAGAGTGCGGGCCGGGAGGGTCATGATGAAAGGATGCGCGCGGAATTACCCTGCGTTCTGCGTCCCTTAGTCCTCCCCCAGTGCCTGAACATGCGCCACAGCCGAACGACCGAGCCCTTCTAGGTCGTAACCGCCCTCGAGCGAGGACACAACCTTGCCACCGCATCGACGGCGCGCGACCTCGACCACAGCGCGGGTCGCCCAGGCGAAATCCTCGGCCTCCAGCGACTGGTGGGCAAGCGGATCGCGGCGGTGGGCGTCGAAGCCGGCGGAGATCAGGATCAGGTCGGGGGCGAAGGCGTCGAGCGCCGGCATCAGGGTCCCGGCGAAGGCCGCACGCCAGTGTTCGCGGGCCGCATGGGGCGCGATGGGAGCGTTGACGATATTGCCGACGCCGGTCTCGGACGCGGCGCCGCTGCCCGGATACAGCGGCGACTGGTGGATGGAGGCGAGAAACAGGCTGTCGTCGGCCTCGAACGCCGCCTGGGTGCCGTTGCCGTGGTGGACGTCGAAATCGACGACGGCGACGCGGGCCATGCCGAGCGACTGGGCCACGCGGGCGGCGACGGCGACGTTGGAGAACAGGCAGAAGCCCATGGCCTTGTCGGGCTCGGCGTGGTGGCCCGGGGGACGGACGGCGGCGAAGGCGCGGGTCAGCTCTCCCGCCGCGATCGCGCGCACGGCGTCGACGGGGGCGCCGGCGGCCAGACGGGCGGCGCGC
>DBBK01000229.1 GCA_002292165.1 Brevundimonas sp. UBA986 | reverse complement strand
GCGCGGCTATGAGGTGATCGAGGCGGCCGACGGCGAGGAGGCCCTGGGTCTGGCCGAGGAGTGGGCGGGGCAGATCGACATGATGATCTCCGACGTCATCATGCCCGGTCTCGACGGCCCCAGCCTGCTCAAGAAGGCGCGGCCCTATCTTGGCGACGCCCCGGTGATGTTCATCTCCGGCTATGCCGAGAGCGACTTCTCGGACCTGTTGCAGGACGAGAAGGGCGTGTCCTTCCTGCCCAAGCCGCTGGACATCAAGACCCTGGCCGAGCGCGTGAAGCAGGAGCTCCACGCGGGCTGAGGCGGGTGAACGAGGCGCTGCGACGCTTCCGCGCTTGCCGCGTCGGCCGACTTGCTGACCAATGGAAAGGTCTTCAAGGAGTCTCCGGATGATCGATCGCCGCCGCCTGATGCTGTCCGCCGCCGGCGTCGGCCTCGCCGCCTCCCTGCCTGTCGGTGCATGGGCGCAGACGGCGCTTTCCGAGGCCGATGCGCGGCTCGACGCCCTGCTGAGCGAATGGTTCTACGACGACCTCGAACGCCGCCCGACCCAGGCCACCAGCCTGGGCCTGGACAAGGGCGACCGCGCCCACCTCGCCGGCGAACTCGGCGACCTGAGCCTGGAGGCCGCCCGGGCCGACAATGATCGCGCCGTGGCGCGCTGGGCCCGGCTCAAGGACTGGCCGACCGATGGCCTGTCCGAGGCGCCCAAGGTGTCGCTCGCCGTGGCCCGGTTCCAGGCCGAGAGCGCCGCCATAGAGGCGTCCCTGCCGGTTCTCGGCTCACCCTATGTCGTGGCCCAGAATACCGGCAGCTATTTCCAGGTCCCCGACTTCATGGCCAACCAGCACCGGCTGGAAACAGCGGCTGACGCGGAAGCCTTCCTCTCACGGCTGCAGGCCTTCGCGGTCAATGTCGATCAGGAGAACGACCGCATCCGCGCGGATGCGGACCAGGGGGTCATGCTGCCCGCCGTCATCATGGACAAGACCCTGACCCAGCTCAGGGCCCTGCGCGACATGCCCGCCGCGGACATGGCCATGATCCAGGCCCTGACCCGCAAGACCGGCGAAAAGGACATCGTCGGCGACTGGTTCAATCGGGCCACCGTGATCGTCGACGAGCAGGTCAAGCCGGCCCTCGGTCGCCAGATCGAACTGTTCGAAAGCCAGCGCCCGTCGGCGTCGGAGGATGTCGGCGTCTGGCGCTTCCCGAACGGCGAAGCCCTCTACAACCTCGGTCTCCGGCGCTCGACCACCACGACCTACACCGGGGCGGAAATCCATGAGATCGGCCTGAAGCAGGTCGCCTCGATTCAGGCCGAGATCGCCGTCATTCTCGAGAGCCTCGGCATGACGGAAGGCACGGTCGGCGAGCGGGTGAATGCCTTGGGCAAGGACCCCCGGCATCTGTTCCCGAACACCGAGGAGGGCAAGGTCGCGCTGATCGCGGCCCTGAACGAGATGGTCGCGGCCGTCACGCCGCGCCTGCCGGAAGTCTTCTCGACCTTGCCCAAGGCGCCGGTCGAAATCCGCCGCGTTCCGCCGTCGATCGAGATCGGGGCGCCCGGGGGCTATTATCAGGCGGCGTCTCTGGATGGCTCGCGGCCGGGCGCCTACTACATCAACCTGCGTGACACCGCGAACCGCCCCAAGTGGTCGCTGCCGACCCTGACCTATCACGAAGCCGTGCCGGGCCATCACTTCCAGATCTCGGTCGCGCGCGAGGCAGGGTCGCTGCCGCTCTATCGCCGCACAGGCGGCTTCTCGGCCTATTCGGAGGGCTGGGCCCTGTATTCCGAACGGGTCGCCGCCGACGACCTGAACATGTACGCGGGCAATCCGCTGGGCCGGATCGGATATCTTCAAGCCTATCTGTTCCGTGCGGTCCGGCTGGTGGTCGACACCGGCCTGCATGACAAGCGCTGGAGCCGTCAGCGCGCCATCGACTATATGATCGCCGAGGCCGCCACCCCCGCCAACGCCGCCCAGTCCGAGGTCGATCGCTATGTCGTCTGGCCGGGCCAGGCCTGCTCCTACAAGCTGGGACAGACCGTCATCGAGAGCATCCGCCGGAAGGTGGAAGCGCGGGGCGGCTTCGACATCAAGACCTTCCACGACAAGGTTCTGCTGAACGGCGCGGTGCCGCTGTCCGTGCTGGAAGCGCAGTTCGCCTGACCGGAATTCTCCGGTGCGGCCTTTCCCCGAATTCACTTGCGGTTGTTCAGGCCTCGCCGTTCATTGGCGCACCTTTTTTCCGGAGTTCCCGATGATCGACCGTCGCCGCCTGCTGGTATCCGCCGTCGCCGGCGCCGCCCTGACCGGGTTGTCCGTTCCCGTGATGGCGCGCGTCGTGACCTCGGATCCGGCCGAGGCCGCCAAGCTGAACGCCATCTTCGACGCCATGTTCAAAGAGGTGGTCGCCACCTCCCCGACGACCGCCACCTATCTCGGTCTCGACAAGGGCGACAACGCCGCCGCCAAGTCCAAGCTCGACCTGCCGACCGCCGAATACCTGGCCGCCAGTGAGGCGATGCGCCGCAAATATGTGGCCCAGCTGAAAGTCATCGACGCCGGGAAGCTGACCGGGATGGACGCGGTCAACCTGGCCACCGTCCTCTATGATTCCGAGACCAGCCTGATCGGCTATGACCGCTACCGCTTCGGCAATCAGGGCTCGGCCAACCCCTATCTGATCAGCCAGCTGGGCGGCGCCTATCGCGACATTCCCGACTTCCTCGACACCATGCACGCGATCGAGACCGAGGCGGACGCCGAGGCCTATCTGGCGCGTCTGGAGCAGTTCGCGACCCTGCTGGCCCTCGAGACCGATCTGGTCACGATCGACTTCGGCAAGGGGATCGTCCCGCCCGACTTCGTCATCGAGCGCACCCTGACCCAGATGAACGCCTCGATCGCGGCGGCGCCGGCCGAAAGCGGTCTGGTCGGTTCGCTGGTCCGCCGCACGGCTGACAAGTCCATCGCGGGTGACTGGGCCGGGCGAGCGACCCCGATCGTCGCCGACAAGATCTATCCGGCCCTCAAGGCCCAGATCGCCCTGTTCGAGAGCGCGAAGGCCGGCGCGTCCCATGACGCCGGTTGCTGGCGCCTGCCGGGCGCCGAGGGCTACTACGACTTCGGCATCCGCAGCTACACCACCACGACCCTGACCGGGGACGAGGTCCACCAGCTGGGTCTGACCCAGGTCGCCGAGATCAGCGCCCGCGCCGACGCCATCCTCAAGGCCGAGGGCATGACCGAGGGTACGGTCGGTGTGCGTCTGGGCGAAATGGCCAAGGATCCGCGCTTCATCTATCCGAACACCGACGCCGGCAAACAGACCCTGCTCGACGAGCTGAACGCCCAGGTGCGGGCCATGCAGGCGCGACTTCCCGACTATTTCGGCATCCTGCCCAAGGCTTCCGTGGAAATCCGCCGCGTGCCGCCGGCCATCGAGGCGGGCGCGCCGGGCGGCTACTATCAGGGGCCGTCGCTGGATGGTTCGCGGCCGGGCGCCTACTACATCAACCTGCGCGACACGGCGGAATGGCCCAAATGGACCCTGCCGACCCTGACCTATCACGAGGCGATTCCGGGTCACCATCTGCAGATCTCGATCTCGACCGAGGCGCAAGGCATCCCGACCATCCGCAAGCTGATCGGCTTCTCGGCCTATTCGGAGGGCTGGGCCCTCTATACCGAGCAGCTGGCCGACGAGATGGGCGTCTATGACAACGACGCCTGGGGCCGTCTCGGCTTCCTGCAGTCCCAGTTGTTCCGCGCCGTGCGTCTGGTCGTCGATTCCGGCCTGCATCACAAGAAGTGGAGCCGTGAACAATCCATCCGCTACATGGTCGATACCCTGGGTGATCAGGAATCGAGCGTCACCACCGAGGTCGAGCGCTACTGTGTCTGGCCTGGGCAGGCCTCCAGCTACAAGGTCGGCCATACGGAGTGGGTGCGCCTGCGCGAGGACGCCAAGGCGCAGCTGGGCTCGAAATTCGACCTCAAGGGCTTCCACGACGTGGCCCTGTCGTCGGGCGGCATGCCGCTGGACGTGCTCAAGACCGTCGTCGGCGAATGGGTCGCCGCGAAGAAGGCTTAAGCAGACCTCACGGCAGCGAGGGCGGCGGTGATCGACGGATCGTCCGCCGCCGCCTTCAGCAGCCATTCGCGGAAACGCACGATCTTGGGCGAGCGCCGGCGGTCGGCGGGCCAGCAGATCCAGTAGCCGGGGCTCAGCTCGACCAGCTGGGGGAAGGGCTGGATCAGCATGCCGGCGGCGATCTCGCGCGAATAGAGGATCGGTGAGGCCAGGGCCACGCCCTGACCGCCCAGCGCCGCATTGACCTCCAGCGCCTGGAAGTCAGCGCGCAGCCGCACCGCCGGGTGGGCCACGCCCTCGACCCCGGCCTCGGCGAACCAGGCGCCCCATTCCTTCTCTTCGCCGATGCGCGGGGCGGCGATCAGGTCGGCGGGGGTCCGCAGGTTCAGCTTCTCGCACAGGGCGGGGGTGCAGAGCGGAGTGAAGACGCTCGGCATCAACAGCGCCGCCTCCAGTCCAGGCCAGGAACCCGTGCCCGAACGGATGGCGATGTCGACGTTCTCGCGCGTCAGATCCATCAGGGCCGAGGAGGTGTCGACCCGCACCGCCAGACCCGGATTGGCGATCTGGAATTCGCCCAGACGCTGGGCCAGCCACTGGCTGGCGAGGGTGGCGAGGGTGGTGATCGACAGCACCCCCTGATCGGCGTCAGTCAGGTCGTTCAGGGCGCGGCGTAGCAGCAGCATGGCCTCGGTCGCGGCACGCGCCAGCCGCTCGCCCGGCTCGGTCGGGGCCACCTCGCGCGGCAGGCGGCGGAACAGGCTCATGCCCAGCCGGCTTTCCAGCGCCTTGATCTGCCAGCTGACGGCGGCCTGGGTCATGCCCAGCTCCTCGGCGGCGCGGGTGAAGCTCTTCAGACGTGCGGCGGCCTCGAACACGCGGATGGAGGCGAGAGGAATTCCGGAAAGAGGATCAGACATAAGCCCGCCTTGTAGTGGATACGCATAATCCGGTTTGTGCAGCCGGGCCGTCAAGCTCAACTTGTCAGCATCGATAAACCGGAGCGCAGGAGGCTGTTATGGAAGAGATGTACCGCACGCATAAGGAGCCTGTATGGGGATGGGTCACGGTCGCCGCCGACCTGGTCACCCATGCGCGACAGGATCGCGCCGCGGCGAAGGCCAAACGATCGCGCCCTGCCGGGGCTGTTCCGGCGCGTTGAGCGAACCGGAAAATCGGCGGCGCCGTCTTGCGGCGGGCTTCGGCTTGGGGGCCAATGCGCCTCCCTGAACGGAGATGCCCCATGATCGATCGCCGCCGCCTGCTCCAGACCGCCGTCGCCGCCGGGGCCTTCGCGCCCGCGGTCGGATCGCTGGGCGCCTGCGCCTCGGAAGGCGCCGCGCCGTCCTCGGCCGCCGACGCCCTGGTCGCGGAGATCGGCGAGGCCTCGGTGGACGTCAATCCGGCGCTTGCCACCAACCTGGGCCTGGACACCGGAAACCGCGCCGCGCTCAAGGGCCAATTCTCACCCAAGGGGGCCGAGGGCCGCGCGGCCGCCATCGCCCGCAACAGCGAGTGGGTGGCCAAGATCAAGGCCGTCGACGCTTCGAAGCTGACCGGCCAGAGCGCCGCCAGCTTCGGCGTGGTCAAGTTCCAGGCCGAGACCCTCGATACCGCCAAGGGCTTCGGCTACGGCGACTTCGGCTTCGTCGACGCCTCGGCCTATCCGATCCAGCCCTATACGATCAGCCAGCTGACCGGGACCTACCAGTTCGCGCCGGACTTCCTCGACACCCAGCATTCGATCGAGACGACGGCCGACGCCGAGGCCTATCTGTCTCGCCTGTCGGCCATGGCGACGACCATGGATCAGGAAACGGCCTCCAGCCGCGCCGACGCCGCCAAGGGCGTGATCCCGCCCGACTTCATCATCAAGAAGGCCCTGATCCAGATGACGGCGCTGCGGGCGGCCGCGCCCGCCGAGGCCGGCCTGACCACCAGCCTGTCGCGCCGGGCGAAGGAGAAGGGGCTGGCCGGCGACTGGGACGCCCGCGCCGCCGCCCTGGTGGAGCAGCAGGTCTATCCCGCGCTCGACCGCCAGATCGCCCTGATGAACGAACTGCTGCCGAAGGCGAAGTCGGACGCCGGCATCTGGGGCCTGCCCGACGGCCCGGCCTATTACGCCGCCGCCCTGAAGCTGATGACCACCACGGACCTGACGCCGGACGCCATCCACGAGATGGGGCTGGAGCAGTCGAAGGACATCCTGTCGCGGATGGACGCCATCCTGAAGGCGCAGGGTCTGACGGAGGGGACGGTCGGCCAGCGCATGGCGGCGCTCGGCAAGGATCCGAAGCACCTCTATCCGAACACCGACGCCGGCAAGGCCCAGGTCCTGACCGATCTGAACGCCCAGATCGTCGCCATGAAGGCCCGGCTGCCGGAGTATTTCGGGCGCCTGCCCAAGGCGGATGTCGAGGTGCGGCGCGTGCCCGTGGCCATCGAGGCGGGGGCGCCCGGCGGCTATGCGGTGTCGCCATCGCTGGATGGCTCGCGGCCCGGCGCCTACTACATCAACCTGCGCGACACGGCCGAATGGCCGAAATATACCCTGCCGACCCTGACCTATCAC
>DBBK01000083.1 GCA_002292165.1 Brevundimonas sp. UBA986 | reverse complement strand
ACGTCGAGGAAGGCTCGCTGGGCGCGACCGTCGATCTTCATACCGCCCGCCCCTTCAACGCGCGCGGCTTCGTCGGCGCCCTGGCGGCCCAAGGCGGCTGGAACGACCTGTCGGAAGCGACCAACCCGCGCATCGCCGGCCTGATCTCCAACCGCTGGGACACGCCGATCGGCGAGATCGGCATCGCCGCCTCGATCGCCTATTCCGAGAAGACCACTCTTCAGAACGGCGCCTCGACGGGCCAGTGGAACTTCGGCTCCGCGGACGGCGGCTGGTGCGACCCGGTCGCCCGCCCGACGCTCTGCGCAGGCACCAACACCGCCGCTCGCGCCACGGCCACCCTGGACAGCACCCGCTATCCCCGCTTCCTGCGCTATCAGGACTACCGGCTGGAGACCAAGCGGACCGGCATCACCGGCACCCTGCAATGGCGTCCGCAGGAGTCGACCCTGGTCACCTTCGACGTCCTGTACTCGAAGTTCGAAGGGGAGCGGAACGAGCGTCAGCTCGAGGCCATCGGCCTGAGCCGCGCGGCCTCCCAGGGCGGCAAGCCCGAGACCGTCGTGCGCGACATCGTCGTCGATTCCAACGGCACCGCCGTCTACATGGCGCTGGACAACGTCGATGTCCGTTCCGAGAACTACATCGACATCTATGACACCACCTTCCAGCAATACACCCTGAACCTCGAGCAGCAGTTCGGCGACAAGCTGAAGGTGACGGGTCTGTTCGGCTATGTGAAGAACGACTTCAACAACGCCGTCGACTACATCGCCCAGATGGATCGCCAGAACGCCGACGGCTATTCCTACGACTTCCGCCCGGGCGGCGAATACGCCCCCGCCATCAACTACGGCTTCGACGTTACCGACGCGACCCAGTGGTACATGGGCCCGACCACGACGGCGGCCGGCGGCACCGGCGCCAGCGGCCCGGACATCCGCCTGCGTCCGAACTGGAACGACAACATCTACAAGACCGGTCAGGTCGACTTCGAATACGAGCTGTCCGACAACCTGACCTTCATCGGCGGCGCCCAGGTCAAGAGCTACGAGTTCGTAGGCCGCGGTCAGCGTCTGGCCTCGGGCGAGACCAACATCCCGGCCATTCCGACCGGCAGCACCATCACCAGCCTGACCGAGCTCTACTGCGGCTTCCAGGGCCTGTCCCTGCCGGCGGGTACGCCCAACTGCTGGCGCACGCCGAACCTCAACGCCGTCGCGGACGCCTATGGCGTCTTCTCCAACTCGGGCCGGTTCCTGCTGTCGGAGACCGTCGCCAGCGCCCGCGGCGACAACCGCACGGTCAACGAAGACGACTTCGGCCTGTATCTGGAAGCCGGCGGCGAAGACCAGCCAGACGGCGGTGCTGGACAACGGCCTGTTCGCCTTCGGCCCGCACAGCCGGATCATCTCGGGCTATCAGGTCCAGAGCGCCTACGACTACCAGACGGGGACGCCATCGGCGCCGGTGGTCATCCCGGCGCCGGACGAGCCCAGGGGGCTGCTGTCCGACGCGTCCTTCCCCATCTGGCCCGAGGGCAAGGTCCCGGGATCGCGGGGGGTGACGGCGCGTCGGCTGGTGCTGGAGCGGGGCTCGCCCGCGGCCCACGACCGGGCGGTGATGCACGTCTCCCAGCCCCTCCTCGAGGTCTTCCGACCGGCCAACCCCAACGGCTCGGCCATGGTGGTCGCGCCCGGCGGCGGCTATGTCCGGCTGGCTATCGACAAGGAAGGGGCTGGCGCCGCGCGGCGGCTGAACCAGTGCGGGGTGACGGTCTTCGTCCTGAACTACCGCCTGCCCGGCGACGGCTGGGCGGCGGGCTATGACGCCCCGCTGCAGGACGTCCAGAGGGCGGTGCGGCTGGTCCGGTCGCGGGCGGCCGAGTGGGCGCTGGACGTCAAGCGGATCGGGGTCATGGGCTTCTCCGCCGGAGGGCATCTGGCCGCCGCCTCCCTGACCCGATACGACGACGCGGTCTATGAGCCGGTGGACGCGGTGGACCAGACCTCGGCCCGGCCGGACCTCGTCTGCCTCGGCTATGCCCTGATGAGCGTGGGCTCGGGCGCGGGCCAGTTCCCGGGCCCGGACGCCGAGGCGCGTCAATCATTGACTGAGCGCGTGAAGCCGGGTCTGGCGCCGACCTTCCTGGTGCATGCGGCGGACGACCGCACCGTGCCCGTGGCCAACAGCCTGAACATGTTCCAGGCGCTGAAGGCCGCCGACGTTCCCTGCGAGATGCATATCTATCAGGAGGGCGGACACGGCTTCGGCTTCAGCCTTCCCGGCGACCGGCCGGCCTCCCACTGGCCCGACGCCTTCGAGGCCTGGGCCCGGCGGTCGGGCTTCTTCAATCCGGCCTGATTGCACTCAAAAAAGGCGAGTGCAAAAGGTGCAATTTTGAAAGTTAGACCTTAGAAGTTTGATCCTTTCGGTTGATTTCAAAGGCTTAAAATTTCGCAGATCCTTTGCACTCGGTTTGCACTCAAGTGCATCCGCCTGCACGCGCCCGGGCACGGGCGGCAAGGCGATCCGGCAGTATCCCACACCCTGAAAGGGCGCCGAACCGAATGGCGCGAAAAGGGTTCAAACCCTGTGAGGGCGGCGTCGGGCATGCGAGGTCGATTTCGTGAGGAAGGGCGGACATATCCCCGTCACGGGTCGGCGGTTATACCGTCGGCGGAATCGGTCCCCTCGCGGGTTAGCGAAGCGGGACGGACCGTGCTAAGGCCCCGCGCTTCGACGAAGGCGGCGGCGACCGTCAGGGTTTCAGACTTCCTTTTTTGACTTCATGGAGTGCGTGAGATGAGCAGGGTTCTGGTGATCGGCGCCGGCGGCGTGAGTTCGGTCGCGGTCCACAAGATGGCGATGAACAGCGACATCTTCTCGCACATCACCGTGGCGAGCCGGACCAAGTCCAAATGCGACGCCATCGCCGCCTCGGTGAAGGAACGCTTCGGCGTGACCATCGACACGGCCGCCATCGACGCCGACGACGTGGCGGCGACCACGGCCCTGATCAAACAGGTCAACCCGGTGCTGCTGGTGAACCTGGCCCTGCCCTATCAGGACCTGACCCTGATGGACGCCTGTCTGGCGGCCGGGGTCAACTATCTGGACACCGCCAACTACGAGCCGCGCGACGAGGCCAAGTTCGAATACAGCTGGCAGTGGGCCTATCAGGAGCGCTTCAAGGAAGCCGGTCTGATGGCCCTGCTCGGCTCGGGCTTCGACCCCGGCGTGACCTCGGTGTTCACGACCTACACCAAGAAGCACCTGCTGGATTCGATCGAGACGCTGGACATCCTGGACTGCAACGGCGGCGACACCGGCCTGCCGTTCGCGACCAACTTCAACCCCGAGATCAACCTGCGCGAAGTGACCGCGCCGTCGCGCCACTGGGACAACGGCCAGTGGATCGAAGGCCCGGCCCTGACCAACAAGCAGGTCTATGACTTCGAGGGCGTCGGCCCGAAGAACATGTACCTCATGTACCATGAGGAGCTGGAGTCGCTGGCCAAGTTCTATCCGGAGATCAAGCGCATCCGCTTCTGGATGACCTTCGGCGACAGCTACCTCAAGCACCTCGACGTGCTGGGCAATGTCGGCATGCTGTCGATCGAGCCGATGATGTTCCAGGGCCGCGAGATCATCCCGATGGAGCTGCTCAAGGCCCTGCTGCCCGAGCCGTCGTCGCTGGGCCCGCTGACCAAGGGCAAGACCAACATCGGCACCATCGCCACCGGCCTGAAGGACGGCGTCCAGAAGACCGTCTACATCAACAACATCTGCGACCACGAAGAGGCCTATGCCGAGACCGGCAACCAGGCCGTCAGCTACACCACCGGCGTCCCGGCCATGATCGGCGCGGCCCTGATGGTGACCGGCGTCTGGAAGGGCGAAGGCGTGTTCAACATGGAGCAGCTGGATCCCGATCCCTTCATGGACATGCTGAACAAGCACGGCCTGCCCTGGAAGGTGCAGGATCTGGACGCCCCGCTCGCCTTCTGATCGGACCGACATGTCGCACACCCCGACCGCCGCCATGGAAACCAGGGCCGGCGATCCCGGCGCCTTCGCGCACTTTGATCTGAACCGCGTCCCCTCGCCGGCCTTCGTGGTCGACGAGGCGGCGGTGCGGCGCAACCTCGGCGTCCTGAAAGATGTCGGGGTGCGCGGCGGCGCGCGGGTGCTGCTGGCGCTCAAGGCCTTTTCCATGTGGTCGCTGGCCGATGTGGTCGGCGAGTATCTGGACGGGGTCTGCGCCTCGGGCCTGTGGGAGGCGCGGCTGGCGCGGGAGTTCTACAAGGGCCACCTGACCACCTACTCCCCGGCCTACAAGCCCGAGGACCTGCCCGAGATCCTGCGGATTTCGGACAGCGTGATCTTCAACACCCCGACCCAGGTGGCGCGCTTCGCCGACCTGATCGCCGTGGCGCGGGCCGAGGGCGCGGTGTTCGACATCGGCCTGCGTCTGAACCCCGAACACTCCGAGGCCGAGGTCGCGAAGTACGACCCCTGCCAGTTCGGCTCGCGGCTGGGCTTCCCCATCTCGCAGCTGAAGCCCGAGCATCTGGAGGGCGTCGACGGCCTGCATCTGCACGCCCTGTGCGAACAGGGGTTCGAGCCGCTGTCGCGCGTCTGGGGCGCGATCGAGCCGAAGCTGACGCCGCTTCTGCCGCATGTGAAGTGGGTCAATCTGGGCGGGGGTCACCACGTCACCCGCGCCGACTACGACCGTGACGGTCTGGCGGCCTTCCTGAAGGCGCTGGGCGAAACCCACGGGGTCGAGGTCTATATCGAGCCGGGCGAGGCCATCGCGCTCGATACCGGCATTCTGGTGGGCGAGGTGCTGGACACCTTCGAGAACAGCCTGCCGATCGCCATCACCGACATCTCGGCGACCTGCCACATGCCCGATGTGATCGAGGCCCCCTATCGGCCGGCGATGCTGGGCGAACCGGCGGAAGGCGTGCGCTATCGTCTGGGCGGGCCGTCGTGCCTGGCCGGCGACATCCTCGGCGACTATGTCTTCAAGATGCCGCCGGTAGCCGGGACGCGCATCGCCTTCCTCGACCAGGCCCACTATTCGATGGTGAAGACCAACACCTTCAACGGCGTGCCCCTGCCGGCCATCGTGCTGTGGAACTCGGCGACGGATGCGCTGCGGGTGGTCAAGGCCTTCGACTGGACCGAGTTCCGGGACCGGCTTTCCTAACAGGCCCTAGAAGGCGGCGACCTCGGTCGAGCCGATGATCTTCAGCGTCTCCTGGCCGTAGGGGGCGCCCAGACCGGGCTGGCCGCCGCCGATGGCGATGACAGCGTCGCCCGCAGGGACCTGACGCCGACCCTCGGCATCGACGACGCCCAGGGCCGTAGCGGGGACGTCGAAGGTGACGCGCAGGGTCTCACCCGCGTGGATGAACACCCGTTGGAAGCCGGCGAGGCTGCGGATCGGCGCGCCCGGCACGGGACGGGACACATAGAGCTGGACGACCTCGTCGCTGTCGCGGTCGCCGCTGTTCATCACGTCGATGGTGGCGCGGACGCCCGACCCGGCCGCGACCTCGGTCTGCTCCAGCCGCATGCCGGTATAGATGAAGCTCGTGTAGCTGAGGCCGTAGCCGAACGGGTACAGCGGCGTCCCGGCGAAGCGGCGGTAGGTGCGGCCGTCCATCGAATAGTCGGTGAAGGCCGGCAGGTCGTCGGCCGAGCGGTAGAAGGTCAGGGGCAGACGGCCGGCGGGGCTGAAGTCCCCGGCGATCAGGTCGGCGACGGCGCGGCCGCCCTCCCCGCCCGGATACCAGGCCTCGATGACGGCGGACAGGTTCTGGTCGGCCCAGGCGAGGTTCATGGCCGAGCCGTTCATGGTCACGAGGATCATCGGCCTGCCCAGCGCGTGGAGCCGCTCCAGCAGCTGCTCCTGCGGCGCGGGGAGGTCGAGGCTGGTGCGGTCGCCGCCGGCGAAGCCCGGGGCCTGAACGGACATCTCCTCGCCTTCCAGACGGGCGGTCAGACCGCCGGCGAAGACGATCAGGTCGGCGTCGCGGGCCGCGGCCAGGGCCGGGGCGTCGCCGGTGCCCGGACGGCTCCAGCGCAGCCGATGCGTGGCGCGCGAACCCTTCTGGGAGGCCTCGACGCGGAAGGCGTAGGTGCGGCCCGCCTCCAGCGTGACGGCGGTGTCCGACGTGGGCCAGGCGGCGTCCCAGACGTCGGCGATGAGCTTGCCGTCGACATAGACGCGGTAGCCGCTGTCGCCGGTGTAGCGGAAGCGGTACTCGCCGGCCTCGGTCGTCTTGATGAAGCCGGTCCAGCGGATCGAGGTCTGGCGCTCCTGACGGGTCGGGCGACCCCAGCTGAAGGCGACGTTGACGTCGTCGCGGACGACGGAGGTTCCGTCGAGCTCGGGACCGGAGAACTCTTCGGCGCGCAGACCCGGCTGGGCGCAGGCGGCGTCGCGGCAGAAGGCGGCGTCGGGGATGTCCTCCAGCGGCGGGGCGACCCAGCCCGTGCCCTCGACGAAGGTCACCTGGCTGTCGGGGAAGCGCGCCTTCAGGCCGGCCAACAGGGTGACGGGGGCGGAGGGCGTGCCGTTGTAGTTGCCGGTCAGGGCGTCGAGGCTGTCGGCGTTGGGGCCAATGACGGCGATGCGGCGCGGCGCGCTCTTCAGCGGCAGGAGGCCGTCGTTCCTGAGCAGGACCAGCGAACGGCGCGCGGTCTCCAGGGCGAGGGCGCGGTGCTCGGGGGTGTCGAAGTCGGTGGCCTTGATATCGGCGAAGGCGCCGGCCGAGGGCGGCTCCAGCGTGCCGAGGCGGATGCGGGCGGTGAACAGGCGCACTAGGGCGGCGTCGAGCGTTTGCTCGCTGACGAGGCCCTGTTCGACGGCGCGGACGGTGGTCTCGGGCCGGGCGGTGCCGTTGGCGACGAAGTCGCAGAACAGGTCCGTGCCCGACTTCAGCGCGAGGGCCGCCGCCTCCTCGGGCGTCGCGACGGTGGCGTGGGAGGTCGGCAGATAGATGTCGGCGACGGCGGCGCAGTCGGAGACGACATGGCCGTCGAAGCCCCAGTCGGTGCGCAGCCGGTCGTGCAGCAGGGCCGGGCTGGCGCAGGCGGGCAGGCCGTCGACGGCGTTGTAGGCGCACATCAGGGCCTCGGCGTGGGCCTCGGTGATGGCGGCGTGGAAGGCGGGCAGATAGGTCTCGGTCAGGTCGCGGGCTGACGGGTGGATGTCGTCGCGGTGGCGGCCGGCCTCGGGACCGCTGTGGACGGCGAAATGTTTGACGGCGGCGATGGTCTTCGGATGCAGGGGATCGTCACCCTGCAGCCCTTCGATGAAGGCGACGCCGAAGCGCGACGTCAGATAGGGATCCTCGCCCCAGGTCTCCTGCCCCCGGCCCCAGCGCGGGTCGCGGAAGATGTTCACATTGGGCGACCAGACGGTCAGGCCGCGATACTGGCGCGAGCTTCCGTCGGGCGCGAGGCCGGCCAGGTATTTGGCGCGGAACTCCGTGCCGATGACGTCGGCGACCTGATGGATCAGGCCGGTGTCCCAGGTGGCGGCCATGCCGATGGCCTGGGGGAAGACGGTGGCGACGTCGGCGCGGGCGACGCCGTGCAGACCCTCGCTCCACCAGTTGTAGGCGGGCACGCCGAGACGCGGGATGGCGGGGGCGTCATGCTGGATCTGGGAGGCCTTCTCGGCCAGGGTCATGCGCGAGACCAGTTCGGCGGCGCGGGCCTCGGCCGTGGGTTGAGACGTCTGGGCGTGGGCTGCGGGCGCGATCAGGGCGGCGGCGAGAGCCAGCGCGGTCAGGAAGGGTCTGAGGATCATCCGGCGTCTCCCATGCGCGTTCGTCGCGTCTGGAATGACCATATCATCATACAAATGACGCGCCATATCGGAATGGCGCCGCACCCGATCCATAAGCGGGCTCACAGGCTCGGCGAAGTTTCCTCGTTCGGCCATCGCGGCGGTTGCGGTTAGGGTTGTCGCCTGCCCCGAGAGATGCCGACGATGCCGACCCTGCCCCGCCGCTTCCATCCCGCGATCCTCGTGGTCGCGGTGACCTTTCTTGCTTTGCTGTTCTCAGCCGGGCTGAGGTCCGCGCCCGGGGTGCTGATGGTCCCGCTGGAACTGGCTTTCGGCTGGGACAGGGCGACCATCTCGCTGGCGGCGGCGATCGGCATCCTGCTGTACGGGGCGGTGGGGCCGTTCGCGGCGGCCCTGATGATCAGTTTCGGGATCAAGCGGACCATGCTGGCGGGTCTGGCCCTCATGGCGGTCGCGACCTTCGCCAGCCAGTGGATGAGCCAACCCTGGCACTACATCCTGACCTGGGGCGTGCTCTCGGGGATCGGCTCGGGCGCCGTGGCCTCGGTGCTGGGGGCTGCGGTGGTCAATCGCTGGTTCGCCACGCGGCAGGGGCTGGTGATGGGGCTGCTCTCGGCCTCGACGGCGACCGGGGCGCTGGTGTTTCTGCCCGTTCTGGCCTGGCTGTCGGAGACGGGGGCATGGAAGCCGGTCGTGCTGGCCGTCAGCGCCAGCTGCGCGGTGCTGATCCCTCTGGTGGCCTTCCTCGTGCCCGAGCGGCCCGAGGACCGGGCGACAAGGCGCTTCGGCGAGGCCGCCGACACCCCGCCCGCCCCGCCGATGAAACAGGCGGCGACGCCCTGGCTGGCGATCGAGGCGCTGGTGCGCGCCGGGAAGACGCCGGTCTTCTGGCTGCTGGCCGGGACCTTCTTCGTCTGCGGCCTGACGACCAACGGGCTGGTCGGGACCCATATGATCGCCTTCTGCGGCGACCACGGCATCGCGCCGGTGGCGGCGGCGGGCCTGCTGTCGATGATGGGCTTCTTCGACCTGATCGGGACGACCGCCTCGGGCTGGCTGACCGACCGGTATGACCCCCGCAAGCTGCTGGCGGTCTATTACGGCCTCAGGGGGCTGTCGCTGCTGGCCCTGCCCTTCATCGACTTCGGCCCGGCCAGTCTGACGGTGTTCGCGGTCTTCTACGGCCTCGACTGGATCGCGACAGTGCCGCCGACGGTCAAGCTGGCCAACCAGTCGTTCGGCGAACGCGACGCCCCGATCGTGTTCGGCTGGGTGCTGGTGGCGCACCAGATGGGGGCGGCGGTCGCGGCCTTCGCCGCCGGGGCGATCCGGGAAGCCACGGGCACCTACAACCCCGCCTTCCTGCTGGCCGGAGCCTTCGCCGTGGCGGCGTCGCTGGTCTTCATCGGCGGCTTCCGGCCCAGGCCGGTCGTGGCCGCCGCCTGATACGAAAACGGCGCCGCTCCGGGGAGCGGCGCCGTCTGTCGTTGGATTGAAGTCCGACCCTGATCCTTGGCTAATCCACCTTGGCGGGGGCGTACTTCGGCATGATCAGGTGGATGACCAGAAGCGCGATCAGATAGACCGAGCCCGCCACGATGAAGATGGGGGTGTAGGTGCCGATCGTCTCCAGGATCTGGCCGACGTACTTCGAGAAGACCATGCCTCCGATGCCGCCGATCATCCCGCCGATGCCGACGACCGAGCCCACGGCCTTACGCGGGAAGACGTCGCCCGGCAGGGCGTAGAGGTTGGCCGAGAAGCCCTGGTGGGCCGCGGTAGCGACGCCGATGATCAGGACGGCGATCCACAGGCTGGAGGCCATGGCGGCGAACATGACGGGCACGGCCAGCAGGGCGCAGATCAGCATGGTGATCTTGCGCGCCGCATTCAGGCTGACGCCCATATGCATCATCCGCGACGACAGCCAGCCGAAGCCGACCGAACCGAAGTCCGACAGCAGATAGATGGCCACGATCGGCGGGCCGAAGGTCTTGAGGTCCAGGCCGTAACGCTTGCCCAGGAAGTCCGGCAGCCAGAACAGGAACATCCACCAGATCGGGTCGATCAGGAACTTGCCGGCGGCATAGGCCCAGGTTTCCTTGACGGTGAGCAGCTTGCCCCAGCCGATCTTGGCTTCGGTGTCGGCCGGATCCTGTTCGATATAGGCGAGTTCGGCGGCGGACAGGCGCTTCTGGTCGCGCGGCTTGCGGTAGACCAGCAGCCAGATGGGCAGCCAGATCAGGCCCAGGACGCCGGTGATGACGAAGGCCATCTGCCAGCCGAAGGCCAGGACCAGGACCGGAACGATCAGCGGGGTGACGATGGCGCCGATGTTGGTGCCGGCGTTGAACAGGCCGGTGGCGAAGGCGCGTTCCTTCTTGGGGAACCATTCGGCGACGGCCTTGATGCCGCCGGGGAAGCCGCCGGCCTCGCCGACGCCCAGCAGCATGCGGGCGAAGATGAAGTGGCTGAGGTCCTTGGCCGCGCCATGGAACATGTGGCCGATCTGCCAGATGAGGAAGGCGATCCCCAGGCCGAAGCGGGCGCCGATCTTGTCCATCAGCCGGCCCCAGATCGCGTAGAACAGGGCGTAGGTGGCCTGGAAGTAGAAGACGATGTCGGCATAGTCCGTCTCGGACCAGCCCATCTCCTTGGACAGGGTCGGCTTCAGGAAGCCGATCATCTGACGGTCGACGTAGTTGATCACCATGGCCGCGAACAGCAGCCACATGATGATCCAGCGGTATTTGCCCGGCGCCGGCGCTTTCACCGTGATCGGCGGCGGCGTGGTCGTCGTGTCGGTCATGATGAAACCCCGTTCCCGTACTGTATTCCTCGCGCGTCCCGACCTGTCCCCGCGTCATGCGGGCCGGCGGGTTGGCGCTACGATGATAGCTCTAGGCTTCAGCCTTGACGACCGTGCCCTTGATGATGCCCACGCCCTTGAAGTCGCAGGTGAAGTCACTGCCGGCATGGATCCGGTGCACGCCGGTGACGGCGCCGGAGGAAACCAGCATCCCCGCCGTCAGCGGACGACCGCGCTTTGCGCAGTGCCCCAGCAGGAAGCGCACCGATTCGAGGGCGCCGCCCTCGAGCGACGGCGAGCCGCCGGTTCCAACCGACACTCCGTCGATAATGCTCTCGACCTGGATCGCCGGCAGTTGCGTCTGCCAGTCGGTCAGGGCCGGGCCGACGAAGATGCCGGCGTTGTTGCCGAAGTCGGAGGCTACAATGGGCGGGCCCAGATCATTGATGGCCGACAGGGGGCTGCCGGCGATTTCCAGGCCGATGAAGACGCCGTCGACGGCGGCGGTCGCCTCCTCGATGGTCCATTCGGTCTTGGCCGGATCGACGTTCGGGCCGATGCGGACCAGGAATTCGGCCTCGATAGCCGTGAAGCCACCCTCGATCGCCTTGACCACGACGTCGCCTTCGATGGACCATTTGTTGCGGGCGAAGATCGGGCCCGCCAGACGGTGCGTGCCCAGGGCGGACTGACGGGCCGGGGCGACGCCGCCGACCTTCCAGCCGATGATCTTGTCGGGATACAGGCCGATGGCGATCTCCTGGACCGCATAGCCCTCGTCCATGGTGGTCGGCAGCACGCCCGGATAGTCAGGCGTCGCCCGCGCGGCCAGACGCGCCGAGACGAAGGCCTCGGCGGTGGCCGCCGGATCCTGAGCGCCCGTAGCGGCGGCGGCACTGGAGGCGTTCATTGCGCCCCTCCCTTTGAAAACGTCGTCGCGAACACGAAAGACCCTCGATAAGGCGCGGAATATGGGCGGGGTAGGAAACCGGTGTCAATGCGGTTCTTGCGACACCCGTGGCGCTTTGCTCCGGACACGGCTATGCCTTGGCGAAACACGATAACGAGGAAGCTTGGGTGACAGACGATCCGCGCGGCGCGAAGTCCGGCAAGCGCGCCACCATCAACGATGTCGCCCGGGTCGCCCGGGTGTCCAAGAAGACGGTGTCGCGCGTCATCAACCAGTCGCCCTTCGTGAAGGGCGACACCCGCGAGCGCGTCGAGAAGGCGATCGCGGAGCTGGGCTTCACCCCGGACCCGCAGGCGCGGGGCCTGGCCTTCCGCCGGTCCTTCCTGGTCGGGCTGATCTACGACAACCCTTCGCCGACCTATGTCGTGAACATGCAGCAGGGCGTGCTGGACGCCCTGAAGGGCTCCGGGCTGGAGCTGGTCGTCCACCCCTGCAACCGCAATTCCGAGACCCTGATCGATGACATCCGGGGCTTCATCGAGCGCCAACGGCTGTTCGGCGTGATCATGCCGCCGTCGATGTCGGAGGACGAGCGGGTCATCGCATTGTTGCGCGAACTCGACTGTCCCTATGTCCGGATCGCATCGATCTCACTGGACGAGCCGGGGTCGATGGTGGTGACCAATGACCATCTGGGCGCCGCCGAGGCCGCCCGGCGTCTCGCCGACCTGGGGCATACCCGAATCGGTCTGGTGCGCGGCCCTGCCCTGTTCCGCTCCTCGACCGTGCGCGGGGGCGGCTTCCGCGACGCCCTGGCCGAGCGCGGCATCCCGATGAACCCGGATTACGAGATCGAGGGCGCCTATACCTTCGAATCGGGGGTCGAGGCCGGGCACGCCCTGCTGGCGATGCCGACCCCGCCGACCGCCATCTTCACCCTGAACGACGACATGGCCATCGGGGTCATGCAGGCGGCGCGCGAGCGCGGGCTGGAGCTGCCGCGCGATCTGTCGGTGGTGGGCTTCGACGACCTGCCCATGGCCTCGCGCGTCTGGCCGAATCTGACCTCGGTGCGCCTGCCGATCCGCGACATGGGTCGGATGGCGGCCGAGAAGCTGCTGGCCCCGATGCGCGGCCAGGACCCGGCGAAACTGGACCAGCCCGAGGTCCGGCCCTCGCTGGTGGTGCGCAAGTCGGACATTCCGGCGACGCCGAACTAGGGCCGGTCGCGATCCGACCGGTATTGCGCGTTCCGCGAAACTCACTCGATGTCTGCTATCGGCGCATGAGCGATTGTCGGCATCCGACCCATTGCGGACATTGGCGAGGACGCGGCGACCAGACATACTCGCGTTATGAAAACCCGCCGCCGCTTTCGCTTTAATCACCCGCTCGACTGGTTCGGGCCGGGTATTGGCAAGCCGCTATTTCCCAGAACTTGGGAAGGCTGGGTTCTGTTTCTCGGATTCTTCGCTGTGATAGGCGCGTTCTCGCTGTTTGGCGTTGGATATGGACCGGAAGACGTCAGTAAGTGATCAACCGCGTGTCCGCTTCCCACCCTTCTCAGACATTCTAAGGGTCCGCTTTCAGGCATGAGACCAGAAAAGTTCCGTGGCGTGGCGTTCTACCCGGAGCACAAAAAACGCCGGAGACCCGCAGGTCTCCGGCGTCGTTCGTTCAGGCCTCAGCCTGAAAAGCCTCAGGCGGGCTCAAGCACCGGCGCAGTGGCGAGGACCGACTGGATGTAGTCGCGGATGCCGGCGTCCGTGGCGCTGGCGAAGAAGTATTCCTGGAACTTCTCACCCGCGATGGCGGCCTTGAGCAGGTCCTGGTCGACGGTCTTCAGGACGGTCAGCATGTCGTGGCAGGTCACGGCCTTCAGCGACTTCAGGATGCCGCGGTTCTTCGCCATGATCTCGGCGCGCTCCTTGGGATAGCCCAGGCCGCGCTCGCCTTCGAACAGCTTCTTGTAGACGTCCTGCAGGTTCAGTTCGGCGGCCCAGCCGAAGCCCTTGGCGTAGGGCATGGAGATGGCGTTGCCGTCGTTGATCTGGCCGAACAGGAAGGCGTCGGTCGGGTCGATGACCAGGCCGCAGAAGACGCCGGGCATGGAGTTGGCGGCCAGCATGGAGCCCATGCCGGTGCCGCAGCCCGTGACGACGAAGTCGGCGGCGCCCGAGTTGAGCAGGATGCCGGTCAGCAGGCCGTTCATGACGTAGGTCAGGGAGGCTTTGTCCTCCGGCGCGTACATGCCGTAGTGGAAGACCTCGTGGCCCAGGGGCACGGCGACCGACGTCAGGGCGTCGTGGATGGTGGCGCTCTTGGCGGCCTGGCTGTTTTCAACGATCAGGGCGATTTTCATCGGTTTCCTCTTGGTCGGGTGCAGACGGCCGCGTTCGTTATGAACTTCGCCCGGCGTGCGTTGGGGGGTATCGGGATCAAGATGGCGGTCTACACCACCGCTCCTGTATTTGCATTTGAATATGACACCGGTTACCAACCGTCGCAACGACAGGTGGGAGGATCACCGAATGTACCGCAAAACCTACCACGCCACCCATCCCTCGTCGATGGCGGGCGCCACGACCGACGAGTTGCGCGACCGCTACCTGATCCAGGACCTGTTCGCACCGGGCGAGGTGCGGCTCAACTACACCCATATGGACCGGATGGTGATCGGCGGGGCTGAACCGGCGGGCGGAACCGTCAGCCTGCCCGTCCAGATCGAGCCGGCCTCAGCTGCGGGCAAGCCCTATCTGGAGCGCCGCGAGCTGGGCGCGATCAATGTCGGCCAGAGCGAGGGAACCGTCACCGTCGACGGCCGGACCTTCACCCTGAAGCCCAAGGACGGCCTCTATATCCCGATGGGTTCGGCCGAGGTCAGCTTCGCGGGCGACACGCGCTTCTACCTGGTCTCCACCCCGGCCCATGCGGCCTATGAGGTGCAGCAGATCTCCATCGACCAGGCCATTTCGATGGAGCGTGGGTCGCTGGAAACCTCCAACGACCGGACCATCTACCAGTACATCATCCCCGGCGTGTGCAAGTCGTGCCAGCTGGTCATGGGGCTGACGATGCTGAAGCCCGGCAGCGTGTGGAACACCATGCCGCCGCACGTGCACGAGCGTCGCTCCGAGGCCTATTTCTATTTCGAACTGGGCGACGAGAACCGCCTCTATCACTTCATGGGCCGGCCCGACGCCCAGCGACATATCGTCATGGCCGACAGTGAGGCCGTGATCAGCCCGCCCTGGTCGATCCATATGGGCGCCGGAACTTCCAACTACACCTTCATCTGGGCCATGGGCGGCGAGAACGTCGACTATACCGACATGAACGTGCTCGATATCTGTCAACTCAAGTAGGCCTGTCATGACCAATCCGTTCAGCCTTGAAGGCAAGGTCGCCCTCGTCACCGGCGGCAATGTGGGCATCGGTCAGGGCATCGCCCTTGCCCTGGCCGACGCCGGCGCCGACATCGCCTCGGTCGCCCGCCGCGCCTCGGACGACACCGTCGGCAAGGTGCTGGCCAAGGGCCGCCGTGCGATCTCGATCCAGGCCGACCTGATGTCGATGGAGCCGATCGGCCGCATCATCGAGGAAGCCGAGAAGGGTCTGGGCCCCATCGACATCCTGATCAACAACGCCGGCATCATCCGCCGCAACGACGCGGTCGACTTCACCGAGCAGGACTGGGACGACGTGATGAACGTCAACCTGAAGACCGTCTTCTTCCTGTCCCAGGCCGTGGTGAAGACCATGATCGCGGGCGGGCGCGGCGGGAAGATCGTCAACACCGCCTCCATGCTGTCCTACCAGGGCGGCATCCGGGTGCCGTCCTATACGGCGTCCAAGTCCGGCGTCGCGGGCCTGACCAAGCTGATGGCCAATGAGTGGGCCAAGCACGGCATCAACGCCAACGCCATCGCCCCCGGCTATTTCGCCACCGACAACACCCAGGCCCTGCAGGACGACCCGGTGCGCTCGAAAGAGATCCTGGGCCGCATCCCGGCCGGGCGCTGGGGCGATCCGTCGGACATCGGCGGCGCCGCGGTCTTCCTGTCGTCGAGCGCGTCGGACTATGTGCAGGGCATCACCCTGCCGGTCGACGGCGGCTGGCTGGCGCGCTGATACCGCGCTAGCGTCCTGACATGACCGCGAAAAAGATCCTCTGCTTCGGCGAAATGCTGCTGCGTCTGAACCCGCCCGAGGGCGAACTGCTGATGCAGGGCAACACCCTGACGGTCCGCCCCGGCGGCGCCGAGGCCAATGTGGCCGTGTCCCTGGCCCGCTTCGGCGCGCCCGTGGCCGCCGCGACCGTCCTGCCGGACAATGCGCTGGGTTACGGCGTGCGCGACGAGCTGCGCAAACACGGCGTCGACACCTCGGGCGTGGAGTTCCGGCCCGGCCGGATGGGGCTGTACTTCATGACGCCGGGGGCGGTGCGCCGTCCGGCCGATGTGCTGTACGACCGCGCCGGCTCGGCCTTCGTCCAGAATGTGGACACCGCATTCGACTGGCCGGCCCTGCTGGAGGGTGTAGAGTGGCTGCACGTCTCGGGCGTGACGCCCGCGGTCGGTCCGACCGGCACCCGCGCCGCGATCCAGGCCGTGGACGCCGCCGCCAAGGCGGGGGTGAAGGTCTCCTTCGACGGAAACTTCCGCGGCAAGCTGTGGAGCGAATGGGCGGGCGATCCGCCGAAGACGCTGGGTCACATGCTGTCGACCGCCTCGATCGCCTTCGCCGACGAGCGCGACTTCGCCCTGGTGCTGGGCAAGACCTTCGTCTCCGACGATCCGCATGAGCGGCGGCGGATGGCGGCGGTCGCGGCCTTCGAGGCCTTCCCCAAGCTGGAGCGCATCTGTTGCACCCTGCGGGTTCAGGAGAGCGTGGCGGATCAGGCGCTTTCGGCCGTAATGCTGACGCGGGATGGCGAGGTCCACGCCGAGCCGATCCATCTGACCGGCGTCATCGACCGGGTCGGGGGCGGCGACGCCTTCGCCTCGGGCGTGCTGTTCGGCGTCTGGAGCGGCTGGTCCGACGAAGAGGCCCTGGCCTTCGGCCTGGCGGCCGCCGGGCTGAAGCATTCGGTGCACGGGGACTTCAACCTGTTCACCGCCGCCGAGGTCCGCGCCGCGATGGACGCCGACGGGTTCGACATCAAGCGCTAGAGGGGCTTCTGGGCCCACAGGTGGTACATCCCGGCGAACAGGCCGGGATGGTCGGCCTCGACAGCGTCCCAGAGGGTCAGGTCGAGGGTGTTCGCCGCCGGGCCGTGACGCTCGTGGAAGCGGGCCATGGCCTCCTCCGGCGCATCGAAGCCGACGAGGGTCAGGCCGGCGCCCGCCAGCAGGTCCATGAGGCCCAAGGGGTCATAGGCTCGTTCCTGCACATGGAAGACGAGATCGCGACAGCCGCTGAGGCTGTAGAAGTCATCGCTGGTGCGTAGGGGGGCCAGCGGCGAGTGTGCCGGTGCGTCCAGCACGATCTGGCGGAAGGCGCGGATATCGTCGGGACTGGCGGTCAGGCCGCGCGCGCGAATCTCCGACTGGGCGGCGCGGACGGCGGCGCGGGCGCGCTCGCTGTAGAGGCCGAGGCGCAGCACGCCGCCGGGGCGCAGGGTCCCGACCATCGAGGCCAGACCCGCCGCCGGGTCGTCCATATGGTGCAGGACCCCGGTCGAGACGGCGACGTCGAACGCGCCCTCGAGCGGCTCCAGATGCAGAATATCGCCCTGACGGAAGTCGATGGCGCGGACGCCGAGCTCGGTGGCCATGCGCGCGCCATAGGCGAGGCTGGGGCGGCTGAGGTCCAGCGCCGTGATCCGAAGAGTCGGGTCGGTGCGGGCCAGGTCGATGGCCTCATAGCCCGTGCCACAGCCGGCGATCAGCAGGCGGTTGACCGGGCCGGGGTCGATGATGCCGGGGAGGGCGGCGATGACGGAGGCGAGAGGGCGCTGGTCGGGCGTCGGGGGCTCGGACCAGCGGGGATAGGGGTTGAGTTCGTACTGATGCCTCACGGCGGCGGAGACGGCATCTTCGGTGTCCTGGGCGCCGCGCTCGGTCAGGGTCGGGAAGGCGCGGGCCAGCCGGCGCTCGACCACGAGGTCGTCGAGGGTGCGTTTGACCAGCTGGCCGCCGAAGCCGCCGGGGATGGCGGCCAGCCGCTCCATGAGGTCGGGGCCGGGGCTCAGGTCGGCGAGGGGCGCCGAAAGGGTCCGGAGCAGAGGGTCACTGGCCTCGAAACCGGGCGCCAGATACTCGCCCGCGAAGGCCTGAAGCGCGAGGGCGCAGGTCAGGGGCTCCAGCGGGGCCGGAACCTCCCCCTGCCCCACTTTGGCGATCAGGGCGACGCGGAGGGCGGCGATGTTAGCCTCCATGGCCGCCTCGACATTGAGGCAGAGCGACAGGAAAGCCAACCACAGCGGGTCGCCGGCGACGGCGTCGAGGTCCGCCGGGGCTGCGCCCGAGGCCTCGCGCGCCAGCAGGAGCTCGGCGGTGACGCGGGCCAGGGCCTGATGCTCGACGGCGGGCTCGGCGAAACAGGCCAGCAGGTCCTGTTCCAGCTTCGGGTGATACGTCCGACCCGAGAAGGCGCCGAGCTGGGCGGCGAAGGCGGCGGCGAGGCGGCCCCGGTCGGCGTGGCCCACGGCGCGCAGGCCGGTGCTGAGCACCTGGGTCGCCAGCCCCCGGTCGCCCTGACGGATCAGGATGCGGGCGGACCCGAGCCAGGCGGGGGCGGTGTGGGGATGGGTCTGGGCGCAGGCCTTGAAGGTCTGGAAGGCGGCCGCATCGTCGCCAGAGGCCTCCAGCGCCCGCGCCGTCTTGAGAAGGGCGTCGGGATCACTCACCGGGCCGGACCAGTCAGGCGCGCCGCCATCTCGCGCACATCGGCGGGCCAGCCGGCGGTCGCGGCGTCGAAACCGGACCAGTCGTCGGCGAAGAGCGCGCGGACGGCGGCCTCATAGACCGGGCGATCGCCGGCCATGGCGGTCATGAAGCGATAGGCGGCTTCCTTGGCGCGCCGGGCGCGGTCGGGGCCTTCGGCGTCGCGCAGGGCGCCTTCGACGAGCTTGCGCAGGGCGACGGAGGCGCCGCCGGGCTGGGCCGCCAGCCAGTCCCAGTGGCGCGGCAGGAGGGTGATCTCGCGGGCGGTGACGCCAAGCTTCGGACGGCCGGGGCCCCTCTTCTCCTCGACCGGAACCGGCAGGCGGGCGAGGACGGCGTCGAGGTCGCCGCGCAGGTCGAACTCGACAGGCTTCGCATCGGCGTCGTCGAAGATCAGGACGCTCTCACCGGCCTCGGTCGCCGCCTTGACGGCCGGGACGACGTCGCGCGGCGCGCCCGAGGCGATACGGCGGTCTCCGGCGAAGGCGGTGCAGCTGACGGTCATCCGGAGAATTTACCCGGATATTACCAGAACGGCAATCAGGCCCTTACCGCACCCCGCCCGTCCGCGACGCCAAGGGCCACGAGGGCCGAGGCGGCGATCTGGTCGGCGTTGAGGCCGGCGGTGGCATACATGCCGGCGGGGGTGTCCTGGTCCTGGAAGACGTCGGGCAGGTGCAGGGTGCGGACCTTGAGGCCGGCGTCGAGCGCGCCCTTCTCGGCCAGAAGCTGAAGCACGAAGGCGCCGAAGCCGCCCATGGCGCCCTCCTCCACCGTGATCAGGCACTCATGCTCGCGCGCCAGACGCAGGATCATGTCGGCGTCGAGCGGCTTGGCGAAGCGGGCGTCGGCGACGGTGGCCGAGACGCCGCGGGCGGCCAGCAGGTCGGCGGCCTTGAGCGATTCCTGCAGGCGGGTGCCCAGCGACAGGATGGCGACGGCCGTCCCCTCGCGCACGATGCGGCCCTTGCCGATCTCCAGCGGGGCGGCCAGCTCGGGGATCTCGACGCCGACGCCGTCGCCGCGCG
>DBBK01000050.1 GCA_002292165.1 Brevundimonas sp. UBA986 | reverse complement strand
CTGAACAGTTCCAGCTTTTGCGCCGCTATCTGACCACCCGCCATCCGACCGGCGGCATGAGCGACATGGGCTGGCTCGACTATGTCGCCATGGTCGAGGACACGGCGGTCCGCACCCATCTGATCGAGTACCGCACGGTCTCCCCCGACGGCGGCCCCGGCGATCTGGTCGCGGTGACCCTGGCCGACCTGCTGTCGGACGGCCTGTCCATGGTCTACAGCTTCTTCGACCCGGAGCTCGAGCGCCGCTCGCTCGGTGTCTTCGCCATCCTCGACCACGTCCGTCAGGCCCAGGCCGTCGCCCTGCCTTTCGTCTACCTCGGCTACTGGGTTCAGGGCTCGACCAAGATGGACTACAAGGCCAACTTCCGCCCCATGGAAGTCCTGCGCCACCAGGGCTGGATGCGGCTGGAGGACTGAGGTCCCGGCGATGAAGACAAACCGGTGGATCCTGCCTGTCGCCGCCCTGCTGGTCAGCGCCACCTTCGTTGGCGGCTGGTTCATCCAACGGGAACGGGACTGCGAGAGTTGGTACCGAAGCCGCTTCGGAGACGCGCAGGTCCGGCGTGGGCCGGGCGGTCAGTGCTACCCATGCCGCGACGAGGGCTGGCTCTACGACATCGCCTACCCGGTCTGCGTGGCCTCGGATCGCCCCTACAAGCCGCGCTAGCCGCTGGCCTCAGGTCAGCGGCACGGACGTCGAATAGCCCGTCGCCGGGACCGACGTCCCAAACCCCATGCCCGGCCCGTCCAGTCGGTCCGGCGGCGGCAGGTCCCGTCCGCCCGCATACTTCACCAGGGCCGCGATCCGCTTCTCGATCGAGGGGTGGGTGGCGAACAGGCTGTCGATGCCTTCCTTGTCCGGCTGGTTATCCAGGAACATGCCCTGGACCTCATCCGGCGCCTTGACCGTGGAGTGACCCTCGATCTTCCTCAGCGCCGAGATCATGGCGTCGGGGTTCTTCGTCAGATCGACCGAGCCGGCGTCGGCGACATACTCCCGCGTCCGCGACAGCATCAGCCGGATCACGATGGCCAGGCCGTAGCCGACCGCCGCGATCGCGATCCCGATCAGGATCAGCGGCCCGGCGTTCTTGTTGTCGCGACGGCTCCCTCCGCGGACATAGAACATCGAGCGCAGCACCAGCTGGGCCACCACGCTGATGATCCCGGCGAAGATGGAGGCGATGACCATCGTCCGCACGTCCTTGTTGATGACGTGGGTCAGCTCATGGGCCAGCACCGCCTCGACCTCGTCGCGGTCCAGCACATTGAGCAGGCCCCGGGTGACGGTGACGCTGTACTGCCCCTCGTGCAGGCCCGAGGCGTAGGCGTTCATCGCGTCGGTCTCGATGATCCGCAGCGTCGGGGTCTTCAGGCCGCGCGAGATCGCCAGGTTCTCCAGCAGGTTATAGAGCTCGGGCATGTCCCGGCGCTCGACCTTCGTCGCGCCCGTCATGGCGTCGATGATGGCCTGGTTGCCGAACCAGGCGATGACGAACCAGACGCCCGCCACGACGATGGCCAGCGGGATGGTCGCCCCCAGCATGGAGGCCGCATAGGCCAGGTCGTCGCCCAGCCCGCGCCCGGAGTTGGGCAGCAGACCCAGCCCCATGGCGATCAGCTGGACCCCGAAGATCAGCCCGACCAGCAAGACCGGGAACATGGCCAGCAGGATGACCGACCGGGTGTTGTTGGCCCAGATGTGGGTCTGCAGACCGACCGCGCCGCCCATCTACAGGGGCCTCAGAACTTCACCGTCGGCGGGGCGGCGTTCATCGTGGCGCGCTCGGTCGCGTCCACGGCGAAGAAGGGCTTGTCCGCGCCGAAGCCGAACATCCCGGCGATCAGGACGGTCGGGAACTGGGCCCGCACCGCGTTGAACTCGGCGACGGCGTTGTTGAAGAAGCGGCGGGCGGCGGCCAGCTTGTTCTCGATGTCCGACAGCTCGCGCTGCAGCTCCAGGAAGTTGGTGTTGGCCTTGAGGTCCGGATAGGCTTCGGCGACCGCGAACAGACGACCCAGCGCCCCGGTCATCATGTTGTCGGCGGCGACCTTCTCATTGACGGTGGTCGCGCCCGCCGCGGCGGCGCGGGCGGCGGTGATCGCCTCCAGGGTGCCGCTCTCGTGCGCCGCATAGCCCTTCACCGTCTCGACGAGGTTGGGGATCAGGTCGTTGCGCTGCTTCAGCTGGACGTCGATGTCGGCGAACGACTGGTCCGCCTTCTGGTTCAGCGCCACCAGCCGGTTGTAGGACCCGATGGCGATGAAGCCGAGCACGGCGATGATGACGACGACGACGACCAGACCGATCATGGAGCTCTCCTTCGCAAGCCCGGGGAGTATCGCTCGCGCCCCGGTCGGCGGATAGTGAAATCGGCGTCACCGGCGTGCTATCCAGCCTCATGACCCAACCGTCCCCCCTCATCTCCACCGAAGAGCTCGCCGCCCGCCTCGGCGACCCGTCGCTTCGGATCATCGACGGCAGCTGGCATCTGGACGGGCGCGACGCGGCCGCCGAGCATCTGCAGGCCCGCATCCCCGGCGCCGTCTGGTTCGATCTGGAGGCGGTCTCGGACCATTCCACCGACCTGCCCCACATGCTGCCGACGCCTCAGGCCTTCGCCGCCGCTGTGGGGGCTGTGGGCGTGTCGGAGGGCGATACGGTGGTGGTCTATGACACGGCCGGCCTGTTCTCGGCCCCGCGCGTCTGGTGGACCTTCCGGCTGATGGGGGCGAAGGACGTTCGGGTGCTGGACGGCGGCCTGCCGCGCTGGACGGCCGAAGGACGCGCCGTCGAAAGCGGCCCGGTCACCGCGCCGACGCCCGCCGTCTTCACGCCCGCGCCCCGCGCCGGAGACGTCGCCGACCTGCCGAGCGTGCTGGCCGCCATCACCGGTGACGCCCAGATCGTCGACGCCCGTCCGGCCGCCCGCTTCACCGGCGAGGCCGCCGAGCCGCGCGCCGGCCTGCGCTCGGGCCACATGCCCGGCGCGCTCAACCTGCCCTTCAAGACCCTGATCGGCGACGACGGCCGCATGCTGCGCGGCGAGGCCCTGTCGGCCCGCTTCGCCGAGGCCGGGCTCGATCTGGACGGCCCCATCATCACCAGCTGCGGCTCGGGCGTCACCGCCGCCGTCCTGACCCTGGCGCTCGCCGAACTGGGCCGCAACAGCGCCCTCTACGACGGCTCCTGGGCCGAATGGGGCGGGCGGCAAGACACGCCGGTCGCGGTGGGTTAGAGACGGGTTCGGGGGGACACGACGATGAAGATTGAAGGGGAGATGCGCATCGGAGAGGCCGCGCGATGGGCCATGAAGGCCTGCGCGCCTCTGACCGGCTATCCCCGCAACCTGATCGCCATCTTCGCGGCCATACCGGTGATTGTCCTGCTCGTGGTCGGGATCCCGACGTGGATCGTCACCGAATGGGATGCGCCGCAGTGGGTCTACTGGCTCTCGCTCGTCCTCATCGGATGGCCGGTCATTGTGGGCTTCAGCCGGCTCAGCCGGCATTGGCAGGTCGGCCGGATGACCCGCGCCCTCGGCCAGCGCGGCGTCCCCAATCCCATCGCCGTCGGCTATGAGGCCGGGGACAACGCCCTGATCGTGCGTCAGGGCGCGGTCGAGTGGAATGCGCCCTGGAGCATCATCACAGACCTGAATCCGGTCGGGCCGTACTGGGTCTTCCTCGCCCAAGGCACGCCGCTCTACCTGCCGAAGCGATGCTTCGCCTCACCCCCCGAGGAGGCCGCCTTCCTGCGGGACTGCCTGAACCGGGTCTCGCCGGAGACCCGGTCGCGGAGCCGCAAGGCCGTGGCCTTCGTCGACGGCGTCGCCGGGGCCTAGGCCCCGACCGGCTCGGGCTCTTCCGCATCCGCCGGGACCGCATCGTCGCTCTCGCCGCGCGAGACCACCGTAGCCAGCACCAGGTCGCCGGTGACGTTCAGCGTCGTGCGGCACATGTCAAGGAAGCGGTCGACGCCCAGGATCAGGCCGATGCCCTCGGCGGGCACGCCCACCATGACGAGGATCATCGCCACCACCGGCAGGGAACCGGCCGGAACGCCCGCCGTGCCGACGCCGCCCAGGATACAGACCAGCATGACCAGCACCTGCTGGCCGATGGTCAGGTCGATGTGGAAGAACTGGGCCAGGAACAGGACGGTGACGCCCTCGAACAGGGCCGTGCCGTTCTGGTTGGCCGTGGCGCCGACGGTCAGGACGAAGCGGGCGATCTTGCGCGGCAGGCCCAGCTCGGTCTCGGCCGCCTTCAGCGACACCGGCAGGGCGGCGTTGGACGAGGCGGTCGAGAAGGCCACGACCATGGGCTCACGCACGCCCTTGAAGAACTTGAAGGGCGACATGCCGCCGCCGATCCAGACGACCAGCGGATAGACCACGAACATATGGATGGCCATCGCGCCGACCGCGACGGCGACATAGGCCGCCAGACGCACCAGCAGGTCCCAGCCGAACACGGCCGCCAGCTTGAACATCAGGCAGGCGATGGCCAGCGGAGCCAGTTTGATGAAGAGGTTGATCAGCTTCATCGTAACCTCCAGCAGGCCCTCGATGGTCCGCTGGAGGTCGTCCGTGGCCTTCGACTTCGCCATCACCAGGCCGATGCCGAAGAACAGGGCGAAGATCATCACCGGCAGGATCTGGTTCTCCGACGCCGCCGTGAAGACGTTCGAGGGCACCAGATCAAGGAAGAACTGGTCGAACTGGACGCTGGCCGGGGCCTTGTCGACGATGGCCGCGGCGCCCTCGGCGCCCTGGGCCAGCAGCTTGGCGGCGATGGCCGGATCGACCCCGTCGCCCGGACGGAAGAAGTTGACCATGCCCAGGCCGATCACCACGGCGATGCCCGAGACCACGATGGTCAGCAGCAGGGTCTTGATCCCCGCCCGGCCCAGCGACTTCAGGTCGCCCATCTCGGCGACCCCGATCACGAGGGCCGAGAACAGCAGCGGGATGACCATCATGAACAGCAGCTTGAGGAACAGCTGGCCGATGGTGCCGGCGACGGCGATCAGGGTCGTCAACCAATAGGCCTCGGGATCGACGTAGAAGTTGGCCGCCAGACCTCCGCCCAGGCCGATCACGAACCCGATCAGCATCAGCCAGTGAAGCGGGATCCCGCCGCGTTTCGTCTCAGTCATTCGTCCCCACGAGGTCGGTGTGTCAGGCGCAGCAACAGCGCCGCAAGCTCATCAGCGGATCGGCAGGCCGTAGATCAGCCCGCCCGGCCGCGCGTTCCATTGTGCATTCAATCCACGGGCCAGGTCGAGGGCCGATTGCGTACCCAGGTTCCGCTCGAAGATCTCGCCGTAGTTGCCCACCCCGACGACGGCGTCCAGAGCCCACTCCTTCGACAGGCCCAGCCGCTCGCCGAAGTCGCCTTCGACGCCGAGCAGGCGGCGGATACGCGGATCGGTGCTGTCCTTCGCCAGTTGCTTCGCATTGGCCTGGGTGACGCCCATCTCCTCGGCCAGAATGACGGCGTTCAGGGTCCATCGCACCAGCGCCGTCCACTGCTCGTCGCCACGCCGGACCACCGGCCCCAACGGCTCCTTGGAGACGATGTCGGCCAGGATCGCATGCTGCTGCGGGTCGGCCATGGTCGTCCGCGCCGCCGCCAGGGCCGAGATGTCGGCGGTGAAGGCGTCGCAGTCCTCGCGACCATAGGCCTGCCGCGCCGCCTCCTCGGTCGGGGCGACGACGGGGGTGTATTCGATGCCGCGCGAGCGGAAATAGTCCTGGGCGTTCAGGGCGCTGGTCGAACCGGCCGCGACGCAGACCCGGGCGCCGTTCAGCTCGGTCGCGCTGTTCAGGTCCAGCGCGCGCCGGACCATGAAGCCCTGGCCGTCGTAGTAGTTGATCCCGGCGAAGGTGAACCGGCCTCCGGTGTCACGATCCATGGTCCAGGAGGTGTTGCGCCACAGGACGTCGATCCGCCCGGCCGCCAGGGCGTCGAAGCGATTGTCCGCCGTCAGGGGCACGAAGCGGACCTTGTCCGGATCGCCGAAGATGGACGCCGCCATCACCCGGCAGAAGTCGACGTCGAAGCCGCGCCAGTCGCCGCGATTGTCCGTATAGGCGAAGCCCACAAGGCCCTGATGCACGCCGCAATTCAGGTATCCGCGCCTCTGCACCGCCTTCAGGGTCGGGCTTTCGGTCTTGACCGCCCCGGCCTTGGGCAGTGTGCCGGTATCGGACGCATCGGCGGGGCCCGCATCGGTCCGCTTCTCGCCGCAGCCCGCCAGAGGGCCCGCCAGCGTCAGAAGCGCGAGGCCGAGGAGGGCCAGACGTCGTCCCGTGCTCGCGGTCTTCAGCATATCCGGCCTCTTGCCCTCACTTATCCTTTTAGAGGCCTTCAGGCCTTGATCCGCAACCCGTCGAAGGCCATCGAAAGCGGATGAAGACGCCTTCCGACCGCACCCGACTGATCGCCGGCGCCACGCAGAGGGGACGCGGGCGCCGCCCGGTCAATCCGCCGGTGGAGCGGGCCTCCACCATGCTCAGCGACCGCGCCGACCAGATGCGCGATGAAGACCTCGGTCCGGTCTACGGGCTGGCGGGAACCACAGCCGCGCGCGAACTCCGCGCGGCGCTCGCAGGACTGGAAGGCGCCGCCNNGATCACGCCCTCGGGCCTCGCCGCCGTCACCGTGCCGCTTCTGGCCGTGGCTCGGCCGGGCGACGAGATCCTCGCCTCCGACGCCGTCTACGGCCCCAGCCGCCGATTCCTGGCGCGCTGGATGACGGCCCGTGGCGTCACGGTCCGCTTCCACGCTGCCGGGGCGAGCGCCGATGTGGTCGCCGCGATGATCGGGCCGGCGACCCGCGCCGTCCTGATCGAATCGCCTGCCTCACTGACCATGGAGATGCTGGACGCTCCGGCCCTGGCCGCCGCCGCGCGGGCGAAGGGTGTGATCAGCATCATGGACAATACCTGGGGCGCCGGGCTGGCCTTCAAGCCCCTGAGCCACGGCGTCGACATCAGCGTCCAGGCGGTGACCAAATACGCGGCGGGCCACTCCGACCTGCTGATGGGCGCGATCTCGACCAACGATCCGGCGCTGGGCCGGGCGATCGACGGTACGATCGAGGACATGGGCTGGCACGTCTCGCCCGACGACGCCTGGCTGGCCCTGCGGGGCCTGCGCACCCTGCCGTTGCGGATGACGGAACAGGCCCGGTCGGCGCTGGAGATCACGCGCTGGCTGGAGCAGCGGCCGGAGGTGGCGCGCGTCCTCTACCCGCCCCTGCCCTCCGATCCCGGCCACGCCCTGTGGGCCCGCGACTATACGGGCGCGGCCTCGCTGTTCGGGCTGGAGATGAAGGGCGGGACGGTCGAGGCCGGCCGCGCCTTCCTCGACGCGCTCAGCCTGTTCGGCCTCGGCTATTCCTGGGGCGGCTACGAAAGCCTGGCCACCCACGAGACCCACCAGATGGCCTACCGCCAGTCGCCCGCGCCCATGGCCGGGGAGCTGCTACGATTCCACGTCGGCCTGGAGGACCCGGCCGACCTGATCGCGGATCTGGAGGTCGGCCTCGCCGCCTGGCGCGCCGTTTTGAAGGCCTAGTTGTCCTTCAGCTCCGGCATCAGGCCGAAGACCACTTCACGCATGTTCGAGGCGCGCGGCGCCATGGCGCGCAGGAAGTTGACGGTGTTCCCGGCGGCTTCCTGGAAGGTGAAGTTGGAGTTGGTGAAGCGGCAGTTGATGAAGTTCGGCGGCGTGCCGCCCTCATAGATCATCCGGGCGTCGACGAACTCGCAGTCGCGGAAGGTGTTGCCGTCCAGGCGGATGAGGCCCTTCAGCGTCTGGTTGCTGGTCTCGGCCATGGCGGCCTCCTGAACGGGCGGCGCGGCGGCCGCGTTGAAAACTGGCGCGCCCAGCAGGACTCGAACCTGCAACATCCCGCTTAGAAGGCGGGTGCTCTATCCGGTTGAGCTATGGGCGCAAGGAAACCGCCCTAGTGCGTCCAGGACTGTTTGCGGTTGGTGGCGAAGTTGTCGGCGTAGGCCTTGAGGATCATCGGCGGCTCCTGCGGCTCGTGCAGGCGGAACGGGATGCCGTAGCGATCGGCATAGGCCACGGCCTCTTCCTTGGTCTCGAAGGTCAGGCGCACCTGACCGTTCATGTCGTCCGAGCCGATCCAGCCCATCAGCGGGTCGGTGGTCCGCGCCGAGGCCGGTTCGAACTCCAGCCGCCAGTCCTTGGACTTGGCCTTGCCCGACTGCATCGCGGTCTTGGCGGGGCGGTAGATGCGGGCCAGCATGGGCGGAGACTCTCGGCAGGAAGCGGTTTGAACGCGTCTTATACCGCGTCGCACCAAGGCGTCCATGGGAGGCGCCAGGCTAACGACAAACGGCGGCCCTTGCGGACCGCCGTTGGCCGTCGCCGTCCGGGCCGACTAGCAGTTCATGGACGCCAGCTCCCAGCGCCGGATGCAGGCGTTCAGGCCGGGATCGCCCTCGACGATATTCTCCTCGACGCCGCAGTAGACCGTGCCATCGACGTAGTTGCAGTAGTCGCCGGGCGCGGCTTGGGCCGTACCGACCGACAGAAGGGCCGAAGCGGCCAGAAGGGCGCCGGCGACGGTGACCTTGAGAGAGGTCTTACGTAGTGCACGCATGTCATATCCTCCGGAAGGGTGAAAGGCGGCCGAAATCGAACCGCCGGGCCATGCAGAAGCAAAGGGCGCCCTCCGGCCATCCGGTCTTTCGTACCTGCAACTTTAGGCGCCATGACCCACAACCTTGACGATCAGGCGGCCACCAATCGGGACAACCCCGATCTGTCCCCCTCCGGACAGACGAACCCTTTACATTGTCTGGCGTTCTGTCGGCCGCTGAGAGAGGGCCGAGATGTCATTCACCCAACTGGAACCTAGTCTGCCGGTCACCGTCGAGGGCAAGGGCAAGGGCTATGCCTTCGCCGTCATCGACTATGGTCAGGAGCATTCGCTGATCTGGGTCACCGCCATCGATGACACCGGCGAGATCTGGTGCGCCCCCAACGCCCGCGTCCGCGTCCAGTCCAACTGGACCATGGGCCGCCGCAAACAGGACGGCCCGAGAGACGGCGACTGCAGTTGAGCGAGGCCGTTGGCCCGAAAGGTCGGCTTTCACCTTGACGTTGTGACCACAGCCTGCCCCTCTCCGGATACCAGCGCTTTCTGGAAGCGCCGCTAAGCGGGGATGCAATGTTCGTCGATACCTTCACGGGAATCTCCGGAGTCACCGTGCCTGTGGGCACGAACAAGATCATCACCTCCAGCTACGACGGCAAACGCGACCCCACGGGCCGCCTGATCGGCGGAGCGGCCTATGTGGAGACCAATGCGACGGGTCTGTCGGCCAATCGATGGACGGCGCAGACCGCGAACGGGCGATGGTTCTTTCTGGCCGAGACCGACCCGGACGCCCTGATGTTCGGCGCTGTCGGCGACAACGTCACCGACGATACCGCCGCAATCCAGGCCGCCGTCATCTTTGCCGTCTATGTCACGCGCCACGGGCGAGCGCGCATTCCCGGAACACCGACCGGGTACAAGGTCACGGACACCATCCACCTCGGCTACGGCGTCACCTACAACGGCACGCCCTATACGACCTGCGAGTTGGTCGGTGACGGCGGCTCGGGCATCGACGGCCTGTTCGGAACCACGCTTCGGCCGACTTTCCGGGATCGCCCCGTTATCGCGGTCAGCGGCGGACGCCAGACGCGTATTCGCGGGATCGGCTTCATCGGCGGCGGCAAGACCTACATGCGGGGGCAGAACCTCGAATTCCCCGCTGGACAGGTCGGGAACTACGGGACCAACCCCGGAAACGCGGCCGCGGACCTCCCGGCGACCTGGGTCGATCCCGCCTGGCCGGCGAACGCGAACTCCCGCTACGCCCCCTATGCCGCCATCGTCGTGGACCCGTACGCGGGCAGCACGCCTGCGACGCCCTACCCCAATGTGACTTTCCCCGCCTTCCTCGGATCGCCCGCCCAGTACGGAAAGCCGGCGTCGTCCGACACGGTGATCGAGAACTGCTTCATCGATGGGTTTGCTGCGGCGATCGTCTTCACCCCTTCCGGGTCTTCGACTCAGGATGACTTCGCCCGGGTGAGATATGTCTGGGCCCAGTACTGCATCTACGGGTTCTCCGTCGGCCATACCGACGCCCGGAGCATGGACTTCAGCGACAACTATCTGTCGTCGATGCATACCGCCCTCGTCGGCGACGTTCACGGCCAGCAATGGGGGCAGTTCGGCTCGGTGATTGCCAACACCAGCATGGACCGCTGCGTGAACTGGTTCTCCCTTGGCGACACCGGCAATGAGCGGACAGGCCAGGTCACCTTACTGAACTGCTACGGCGAGAACGCCTGGCGGCTGGGCAAATACGGCGCCTCCGGCTCTGGCATCAGCGGCCAGAACGGCCTCATCCTCGAGAACTGCAAGCAGATCTACAGCCATGGCGGCGCCCTGGGCGCACCCGCCAACATCCTCGATCTCAGCCTCTATACAGGCGTCCAGATTCTCGGCGGCCAGTATCAGAACGTCGACCGGGGCGGCCTGGTCATTCGCGGCAAGGCGGCGAACGCCATCGTGGACGGTCCATCCTTTGTCTATCTCGCGGCGCCGACAAACGCCTATGAGAAGTACGCCAAGACCGCCAGCCCGATCCTCTTCACCGAGGTTCAGGACGGCCTGCCCGTCCGCTTCACCGCCCGATGGCCGGCCTATGACGCCCAGACCGGATCATCGCTTCCCCGTATCGGGTCATCGCCCGCGCGGTGCAGCAAGACCCTGCCGGCTCCTCTCTACGCCCCGACCATCGCCGGCGCGCGGGGCACCTACCGCTTCGGAAACCAGAAGAGAGTGGCCAATCCCGGCGCCGGCCAGTCCCTGACCAAGTCGTTGCTCACCTCCAGCCTGACCGACCTCACCCTGACCCTCACCTTCGCGTCACGGACCGAGGCCATGTTTGGCATCGCAGGTCCATTGCCGGGCGACGTCCTGGTCGATGGTCCGACCGGCATGGTCTTCTACGTCTATGACCGGACCGGTCTGGTCGTCCTGGCGCGGCTTCAGAACGGCTATCGGCTGAACGGCGGGGTCTATGCCTATCCGGAGAGCTATGCTCCCTCGGCAGGCTCACTGTTCTGCTACAACAGCCGCATCTTCTGCCCGAACAGCTATCTGCGAGGTGATCTGACGTCCGGCAGCCCGACGATCGCGAACGTTTCGGGCGATGATCCGGGCCAGAACACGGTGGTCGCCGATATTCCCGTGGGTTCGTTCATCTATACCGATCCGGTCGAGGACTTCATCACCGGCATCACCGGCAGCGAGCCTCTGATCACGGCCGTCGATGGAACGACGAAGTCCATAACGCTGACGGGCAATGCGACAAAGACCGAGACCCGCAGGCAGCTTGGCGTCTTTGCTCTCGCGGGGGTTCCGAACCTCTGAAGCGCCGCAAGCCTGACCTATGCGGATCTGCAAGGCGGGAAAGGTCGATGGTCGGAGTGAGAGGATTCGAA
>DBBK01000255.1 GCA_002292165.1 Brevundimonas sp. UBA986 | reverse complement strand
CTCCGAAGGCAAAGGTCACACGTTCGAATCGGGTCGGGTGCGCCATTCCTCCCAAGGAATCTAACCTAAGGTTGAATTTTCAACCCGATATTACCCCTGTGGTGCAATTATTTCGCGCCTGTGGCTGGACGTCGCCGGACGAAGCGGCATGATCCTCCTGCGGATCCGGAGAATCCGCGAGGCGTTGGGGCAGTAAGACTGATGGACCGGCCGTTGTCGCCGATGCAGCTCGAGTGTCTTCGTCGTGCGGCGAGCACCGACAAGGAAATCGCCCGCGTCCTGAACATCTCACCCGATACGGTCAGCAACCACATCCGTGAGGCCATGCGACGCCTGGGCGCGTCGGACCGGCGTGACGCCATGGGGCGCCTAGCGGTTCATCCGCTATACGGAGCGGTCGACATACCCGGGGTGGTGATTGTGACGCCTTCTCCGGTGGCGACAGACGCTCCGTCGCCGCCGGAACCGAAACTCCAGCGTCCCCAGATCTTCGGCCGTGACCTCCCGGACCTTCCGGGAACGGCGGGCCGGTTGCGATGGGTGCTCCTGACCTTCCTGGCCCTGACCGGCCTGGGGCTGCTCGGGATCGCCCTGATCAATGCGCTGGCGGACCTGGGCAATCGGCTGGCGCCGCCGGGAGCCGTCTGACGCGATTGACTGATCGCCTTCAGGGGAAACGCGACATGACCAACAAGCACGAAACGGGCATCAGGATCGCCCGGCAGCTCCGCACCACCGAACACGCCGTCGATACCGCCCTGGCCGAGATGTTCCGTCTCGGCGCCCAGATGGTCGATGGACGCAAGGCCGCCAATCTGGCCGCCGCCGTCGGTCAGGACAGTCTGACTGAGATCGTCTCCGGCCTTTCCGCGCTCAACACCGCGCGTCGGGCGACGGTGGCGGCTCACGGCAACCTCCTGGAAGTGGCCCAGGACCACGGCGTCGTCTGGCGCATGGACGGAACGACCGAGGACAAGCCGGTCCCGACCGGCGGCACGACCGGCCATCTGGCTGTGGTGGCCTGAGGCGGTCGGCGTGCAGGCTTTCGTCTTCGCCCCGTTCAACATCTTCTCCGCCATGGCGCTGGCGACCCTGGCGCTGTGCGGAGGCCGTGTGGAACGGGCGGGGGCGGCCCTGTTCGCCGCCGTTCTCCTGCTTACGCCGCTGTTCGACGGGCTGACGATCGGAACCTTCCGCTGGGCGGTCGCCCTGTCGTCCCTTGTCCTGTTCGCGGTGCTCCTCTGGGGCGCCATGACCCGGGACCGCTGGTGGCTGGTCTTCGCGGCCGGTTGTCAGCTCATGGCGCTGTCCACCCATCTGGTGGCCTTGCTGCGCGTCGACAGCCTGCTGTGGACGATGGTCTCGATCCGCTGGTTCTCATGGCTGTTCATGATGACCATCGTCCTGTTCGGAGCCTGGGAAGGCTGGGCGCTGAGCCGCATCGCGCGGCAACGCCCGCCGGCGGCCTGAGCGCTCATCCCTTTTTTCGGAAGCGCGGTCGTCCGCCGCCTCCATTCTTACCTGTATCGGAGACACCGCCATGGCGGAGCTTGATCACGACGCCTTCATGACCCACGCCCTGATGTGGGCCGCCCATGCCGAAAGCCCGTCCTCGCCCGAGCTCGAGGTCGAGGACGAGAACGGCCTGACCCTGATGGAGATCGCCGAGGCCTACATCCTGGGGCACCCGCCCGAGAACACCGCCCAGATCATCGTCCAGCTCGAGCTCATCTGCCAGGACCTGGGCGCGGAGGGTGTTCGACACGACGGGCTGGATGTGCTGGCGCTTCGCAGCATCCAGGCCGCCCTGTTCGCCCCGTCCCTGGCCACGGACGGTGATCTGGGGCGGTTCGCCGCGACCCGCAGGATATCCCGGACCATGGCCGACGGCGGTTGGAACGGTCCGCTCGACACCTCCCTGAGCAACTAGGGCGCGGCGAGATCGAGCGTTTGCCGCCCGGTCCGCTCCGGGCGGCGGATCTAGAAGCTGAAGGTCGCGGTGACGGCGATCTGGGTGTCGTGCTTGTTCGCTCCGGGGGCGCGGCGCAGCTGGGAGCCGACCTCCATCTGAATGTCGAACCGCCGGTCGACGCTGTAGTGGACGTTGAAGCCGACGCTGGCCAGGGTCGCGCTCTCGGGCAGGTCCGGGAAGGGATCGGGCTGGCTCAGCCAGGCGTAGTCGACGAACAGGCCCAACTGCATCCGGTCGTCGATCCGGGGCAGGACGCCGAAGGCGCCCGAGCGCACCTCGGTGCTGAGCACCACCCCCTGGCTGCCCAGGGCGACATTGGGGTCATAGCCGCGCACCCCGCCGAAGCCGCCGCCGCCGATCTGTTCGCTGTAGGGAAGGTTGCCGCTGGCGTACTGGCTCATGCCCCGGACGATCCAGGTCATGCCGCGCGACAGGACGGTGGTGCGGGTCACTGACAACCGGTCATAGGCGTAGTTGGCGTCGGCGAAGGGCACGAGCTGGCGGAGGGCGGCGTCGGTGTTGTGGTCGGACAGACCGCCAGGTGAGATCACCGTCATGTTCTCGAGCACCGTCTGGCCGTGTCGGTCGGGCGCGGCCAGGGTGTAGAAGATCGGGATCTGGATGATCTCCACCGAGCTATCGAGGACGGTGAAGCCGAGGAATTCCAGATCGTTGTCGGTGCGCTTGTAGTCGAAGCCCAGTGGTGACCCGGCCCTGCGAGGCCTGAACGGTCCCCGCATTGGTCACCGAGCGGGCGATCATCACCACGCTGCCGCTCTGCGACTGCAGCTGACCCTCGTTGAGAATGGTACCGTAGGAGGTCCCCGAGGCCGCCAGCGGTCCGCCGCCCATGAAGGCGTCGGGGTTCATCGGGCGTGTCGAGACGACCAGATTGCCGCCGGACAGGATGCTGCCGTCGGTGCCGACGATCACCCCGGCGGGGTTCATCAGATACACTGACCCGGTCGCGCTCAGCCGCCCGTCGATCTGCGAGATCTGGCCGCCGAGTACGCGGTTCAGAGTGGCGCCGGCGCCGTTGTTGATGTCGACCTGGCCGTCCTTGCCGATCGAGAAGGTGCTCCAGTCGATCACCCCGCGTGTGCTCGACTGGGTGATGACCATGGCGCCCGGCCCGGTCTGGCTGATCTCGCCGTCACCCCGCACGAAGGCGCCGCCGGTGGGCAGGGTCTGGTTTGCAGTCTGGGCGAGGGCAGGGCTCGCGCCGGCCACGAGGGCGGCCGTTCCGAGCAGGGCGTAGCGGCGGGCGATCACAGCATACTGGTGGAAAACAGAACGGATTTCAGCCGGCGAACACGCACTCGGGCCCTCGTTTCCCGGACCCCCCTTCCTGCTCTGAGGGTCGAGAAATTTAGAGCACCGACCCGACCTTCCGAACTATCGGGCCAAACCCCGAACCGCCTGTAAGATCATCCGCCTTTCCGGAGACATGGCCGCGCGCCGGACCTACCACAGCCGGATCCGGTCTCCGGGCGGGACATACATCGGGTCGCCGGGATGGACGTCGAAGGCGGTCTGGAAGGCGTCCAGATGGACCACGATCCCGTTGACCCGATAGCGTTCGGGCGCATGCGGATTGGACTTCAGCAAGGCGATGAGGGCCGCCTCGCGGCGCTTGCCCATGAAGCTCTGGGCATAGCCGAGGAAGAAGCGCTGCTCGCCCGTCAGGCCGTCGATCACCGGAGCCTCGGCGCCATTCAGCGAGGCGCGCCAGGCATCGTGGGCCAGCTGCAGTCCGGCCAGATCGGCCATGTTCTCGCCCAGCGTCAGGGTCCCGTTGACGTGCTGGCCGGGCAGGGGCTTGAAGGCATCGAACGCGCGCGTTAGCCGGTCGGACAGGGCCTGATAGCGGGCGCGGTCCTCGGGCGTCCACCAGTCGCGCAGGTTGCCGTCGCCGTCGTAACGGCTGCCGCGCACGTCGAAACCGTGGCTGATCTCGTGTCCAATCGTCGCGCCCGTGGCCCCGTAGTTGTACGCGTCGTCCGAGCCCGGATCGAACATCGGCGGCTGCAAAACGCCCGCCGGGAAGGCGATCTCATTGGTGGCGGGGCTGTAGTAGGCGTCGACCGTCGGGGTGGTCATGCGCCATTCGTGGCGATCGACCGGCGCGGACAGCAGGGCCCGCTTGCGCCGCCATTCGAAGGTCCGGGCGCGGAAGACGTCGCCCAGCAGATCGTCCGGCCGGATCTCCAGCGCCGAATAGTCGCGCCAGTGGTCGGGGTAGCCGATCTTCACATCGATCTTCGCCAGCTTGGCCAGGGCCTCGGCGCGGGTCGCCGGGCTCATCCAGGCAGCGTCGTTCAGGCTGCGCGCCTGGGCCGTCATCAGGTTCTGCACCAGGGCGTCGATGCGCGCCTTGGCCTCGGGGGGAAACTCACGCTCGACATAGAGCCGGCCCGAGATGTCGCCCAGCAACTGGTCGACCAGGGCGGCGCCGCGCTTCCAGCGTTCGCTGTTGGTGGTGGTTCCGCGCAGCACCCCTTCGTTGAAGCCGAAGGCGGTGTCGGCGAAGGCCCGGGACAGGAAGGGCGCCGAGGCGTCCAGGACCTTCAGGCGCAGCCAGGCGCGCCATACCGGCAGGGGCGTCTCGGCCGCCAGTCGCGACAGGCCTTCGAAGAAGCTCGGCTCCCGCACGACGATCAGGGGCGTCGCGCCGCCGAGTCCCTGCGCCGCCATCCAGCCGGTCCAGTCGAGGTTCGGCGCCGACCGCTCCAGATCGGCGAGCGTCCGGGGATTGTAGGTCTTGTCCGGATCGCGGGCGTCGACCGGCGACCAGTAGAGTCGGGCCAAGGCTGTCTCCAGCGCCAGCACGGCCGCCGCGTCCGATTCCGCCTGCGCCGACGGCTCTCCGGCCAGCACCAGCATCCGCGCGACGTAGGTCCGATACTGGTCGCGGACGGTGATGAACCGGGTTTCCGCACTCAGATAATAGTCGCGGTCCGGCAGGCCGAGCCCGCTCTCGTAGAGCCACAGGGCATTGCGATCAGCGTCCTTCGCATCCGGATCGATGAAGACGCCGATGGGGGTCGTGACCCCGACCGCATCCAGCCGCGCCATCAGCGGGGCCAGGTCCCTGACCGTGGAAAGGGCGTCTACCGCCTGCAACTGCGGCTGGAGCGGGGTTAGGCCCGCCGCCTCGATCCCGGCCTCGTCCATGAAGGCGGTGTAGAGGTCACCGACCTTGCGCGCCTCAGGATCGGTCGCGGTCGTCGCCGCTTCGGCGACGGCGCGCTGCTTGATCAGAGACCGCTCCGCCATCATGGAATCCACGCCGTAGCGCGAGCGATCGTCGGGGATGGGGGTATCGCGCAGCCAGCGGCCATTTGCGAAGGCGAAGAAATCGTTCTGCGGCCGCACGGCCGTATCCATGTCCGCCGTCTGTACGCCCGAGCCCAGGGCGACGACCGACGGCACAGGCGCTGTCGTTTGGGGCTCGGCCAGACCCGCGCAGGCCGCTAAAGCCAGCAGGGAGACGCCGAGGACGGCGGAAAAAGGGGTTCGCATGGCCGTATCCGTGTGAATAGTCTTTTTCGTACTATCACGGCGAACGGTTCGCGCAAGGGAGGCTGGCGATGCTGACGGAACTGGAAGGCTCGGTGCTGTCCGAACTGCATCACCGGGGGCGTCAGACCGCCTTTCAGGTGCGCCGCTCCTTCTCGACGTCGCCGTCCATCGAGTGGCGCGGTAGCGCGGGCGCGGTCTATCCGGCGATCAAGCGGATGGAGCGGGACGGCCTGATTGCGGCCGAGGCCAAGGGCGACGGGCGGGCGACGCGGCTGCTGTCGGTCACGGCTGAGGGCCTTGAGGCGATGATGCAATGGGCGTGCGACCCCGGCCGCGCCTCCAGCGTCGGCATCGACCCTTTCCGGATGCGGGCCGGCATCTGGATGCAGCTGGAGGGCGCGCGCCGGGCCGAGGTCCTGACCGCCGTCCGGCAGGAGTTGCTGGAGGGGATGGAGCGGCTGGCCGGCTGGTCCCGGCACGGCGACTCCATCGAGCGCGCCAGCGTCGATCTCAGTCTGCGCCTGCAGCGCGCCCGGCTGGACTGGCTGGATGAGGTCGCCCAAGGCGAGGGCTGAACTCTATTCGAGCGCGCCGATGGAGGCGCGGGCGCTGCGCAGGCCGGACAGAAGGGCGCCGACGTTGGGCTTCTCTCCGCGGTTCATGACCAGGCCCAGGGCGGCCGCATGGACATGGATCAGATCGGCTCGCCAGCCGCCGTCGGCGTTCAGATGCCGGATCAGGACGGCGATTCCCTTGGCGATGTCGCCGATGGGGTTGGGCCGGCCCGAGCCCGCCACCTCGGCCAGAAGGCCGGCTTCGGTGGCCAGGGCCAGGCGGGCCTCCGGCGTCGCGGGCGGCGGACCCGCCATGGCGCGGAGCAGGGCCACGGAGCGATCCGCCACATAGACGTCGACGGCCGGCGACATGGCCTCGACCCGGCGGGCGGCGTCGCGAAGCATATCGTGGATGTCGGCGGCGCCGGGCGCGTCGATGCCGCGCGCGAGGGTGTTCTCCGGGACGAAGATACGGGCGGCGTCGGTCATCCGAACAGCGAGTCCAGGTCGGCCTGGGACATTTCCCGGGTGGCGTCCGAGGTCAGGGCCAGGGCCTCCGCTCGGCGCTCATCGACGCCCTGTGGCGGCCCGGCCTTGCGGAAGCGCCGGTCGGGCCCGGAATAGTTGTCGGCGACGACGAAAGCGCGATCGTTACGGGCGATCCACTCGATCCGGCTGAGAAGGGCCGCCGGCGATACCGGCTTGGACACCACCATATTGACCCCGTTGTCGCGCGCCTCGCGCACGGTCGTCGGGGGAGTGAAGGCTGTCACGATCATGATCGGGGTGGTGAAATTGGTCTGGTCCACCCGCGACCGGACGTAGCGGCTCAGGTCGAGGCCGCTCTGGGCGGGCATCTCCCCGTCGATCAGAAGCAGGTCGAACGGCTCCTCGTCGATGGCCTTGCGGGCCTCCTCGGCGGAGCTGCACTCCCGCAGGTGCTTGATACGGAAGCCGTTCAGGATCTGCTTGAGCAGATCCAGGGACATCGGATTGTCGTCGACGGCGAGAACTGAGGCCTGACGCAGGTTCAGGCGACGGGTCGTTTGGGATGACATATCGCGCTTGCTCTTCGCTGAAGGGAGATCAGGACGTCAGCAGTCGGTCGGCGGCCTGTTGGTCCAGGCCGCCGGTCAGGGCGGGGCCGTTCAGAAGAGGGTCGGCGGTCGTGGCCTTCGGCGCCGGGTCGACCAGGCCGCCGAGGACCGTCAGCCGCTGGCCGGTCAGATCCTGAAAGGCGCAGGCCTCCATGATGCTGAAGAGGGCCTGTTCCAGCCGATCGAGCGCCTCCGCCGATCCGCTGCGAACCCCCTCCATCTCCCGCAGGCAGGTCTCGGCCCCGGTCAGCACCTGATCAACGCCGGCTTCGACCTCGCTCCGGACCGCGGCGATGATCGCGACGGGATCCAGCTGGGTCATCCCAGTTCTCCCAGCACGGTGGTCAGCTTCTGTTTGAGCACCGCCAGGGTGAAGGGCTTGATGATGTAGTTGTTCACCCCCGCCTGCCGCGCCGCGACGACGTTTTCGGTCTTGGCCTCGGCGGTGACCATGACGAAGGGCGTCTTGGCCGTGCGGGGTTCTGCGCGGACCTGGGTCAGCAGTTCCAGGCCAGTCATCGGGACCATGTTCCAGTCCGACAGGATCAGCCCGTACTCCTGGTTCCGGATCTTCTCTAGGGCGCTGGGTCCATCCATCGCCTCATCGACGTTCTTGAAGCCGAGTTGCTCCAGAAGGCCGCGAACGATGCGGATCATTGTCTTGTAATCGTCCACGACCAGTACGGGCATGTTTTTATCGACAGCCATAGTCAACGTTCCTGCTGATCTGGTTCATATCGCTGGAAGTCAGCAATATTCACTCGATGAAATCAGGAAAAAGGTTCCTTTATGGTTAAACATATAGTTTTCAAAGGAATTTCAAAATTTATATGGAATTGCAATACAGTATGAAATCGCAACGGATTGCACTCAAGGTGTAAAAATATCCGCATTTTGGGCAATCAATTCGTTTATACGTACACAACAATGCGTGTAATCTTAAGTTGCGATCTATATAAATTGATATGTTGGTCGGTTGTATGAGTAACGATGGGTCAGATTAACCATTAAGTAACAGGATTAACCCTCAATAACGTTGGGGTATCAAGCAATGCGCTTGGTCATTGAGGGGCGAGCGCTTGGACGAGCTGGTCAGCGATTTCATTGCCGAAACGCGCGAGGGGCTCGAAACGCTCGACAGCGAACTGGTGCGGTTCGAGAAGAACCCCGGCGATCCCGAAGTGCTGGGCGGGGTCTTCCGTCTGATCCACACGATCAAGGGGACCTGCGGCTTCCTGGGCCTGATGCGTTTGCAGACCGTGGCTCATGCCGCCGAGAATGTGCTGGGCGAGTTCCGCGACGGCTCCCTGGCCGTCACCCCCGCCGCCGTTTCGGCCATTCTGGATACGGTCGATCTGATCCGCGATCTGGTCGACGGCCTCGCCAGGACCGGACTAGAACCTGCGGGAGACGACGGCGAGCTTATCGGGCGTCTCGAAGGCGTTCTGGCGGGGGCGTCGGCTGATGGCGCCGCGCCCGTGATGTCCGCGCCGACGGCGGTTGAGACGTCCGCCGATCCACGCCCTCTGATCCAGCGTCTGGGTGGAGAGGCGACCCTGGATGCGGCGGTGGAATCGGCCCTGTCCCGATTGCACGCCTGGCCGGCCGTCAACGCCGCCTTCCTGTCCGTCGATCCCGACCGCCTCCAGGGCGAGTTGCGCGACTGCCTGACCACCGGCGCCTCGGGCAGTGCGGCCGCCGTCTCCCTGTCCGCGACCGTTCGGGGCCTGGTCGGGGCGCCGGTCGAGGCCGTGGCCCTGGCGGGCCTGATGGATATCGTCGGCCTTTGCCTGGCCGAGCTGGACGTCGACGATCGGTCGCTGGCCGATCTGGCCGCCGTCTTCGCCGCCGAGACAACCGCGGCGCCGTTGGTCGAGATCGCGCCGGCCCCAGTGGAGAGCCCGACCGCGCCTTCGCCCTCCAGCGAGGCCATCGCGCCCGTCGCCGCCGCACCCGTGTCGTCCCGGCCGAAGACCCTGACGCCCGACGCGTCCGACGTCGAACTGGCGGGCCCGGCCCAGACCATCCGGGTCAGTGTCGACGCCCTTGAGCATCTGATGACCGTGGCCAGCGAGCTGGTCCTGATCCGCAATCAGCTGATCCAGGTTCTCAGGCTCGATCCAGAGAGCCCGTTCGCGGCGCCGCTCAACCGCCTGAACCAGGTCACGACCGAGCTTCAGGAAGGGGTGATGACCACCCGGATGCAGCCGATCTCCGGCGCCTGGGCCAAGCTGCCGCGTCTGGTCCGCGACCTGGCCCAGGACCTGGGAAAGTCCATCGAACTGTCGATGCACGGTCAGGAGACCGAGCTGGACCGTCAGGTTCTGGAGCTGATCAAGGATCCGCTGACGCATATGATCCGCAACGCAGCGGACCATGGCATTGAGACGCCGGCGGACCGTCTGGCGGCGGGCAAGTCCGAGGCGGGGCGCATCACCCTTCAGGCCCGGCACGAGGGCGGCGCCATCGTCATCGAGGTGATGGACGACGGGCGTGGGCTGTCGGCGACGAAGCTGCGCGCGAAGGGTGTCTCGCAAGGTCTGATCACCGCAGCCCAGGCCGAGGCCATGTCGGACTCCGAGGCGCGCCATCTGATCTTCCGTCCTGGCTTCTCCACCGCGCCGGAGATTACCGCCGTCTCCGGTCGCGGCGTGGGCATGGATGTCGTGCGCACCAATATCGAGCGCATCGGCGGCGCCATCGAGATGACCTCGACCGAGGGCGCCGGCACCCGCTTCACCATCCGCATTCCCCTGACCCTGACCATCGTTTCGGCCCTGATCGTCGAATGCTGCGGCGAGCGGTTCGCCATGCCCCAGTCCTGTGTGATCGAGTTGGTCAGCGCCAGCGATGGCTCGGGCCGGGTGGTCGAATATGTCGATGACGCCGCCGTCCTGAGGTTGCGCGACCGGCTGCTGCCGCTGGTGTCGCTCGGGACGCTGCTGGGCCTGCCCGCCAACGTCGAGGTGACGGGCGAATCCTGCATCGTGGTGGCCCAGGTCGGGTCCTTCACCTTCGGGGTGATTGTCGACCGGGTGTTCGATACGGAGGAGATCGTGGTCAAGCCGGTGGCCTCGGTTCTGCGTCACCTGAAGCTCTATTCCGGGGCGACCATCCTGGGCGACGGCTCGGTCATCCTGATCCTGGACTTCAAGGGCATCTCGCAAGAGGCGGGCGCCCAGCAGAGCGCTGACGGCGCCCGGGACGAGCTGGAACTGCCGGCCTCGGCCTCAATGGAGCGGACCGCGCTCCTGACCTTCCACGCCGGCGACGCCACCCCGCGCGCCGTGCCCCTGTCGCGGGTCGCGCGGATCGAGGAACTTCTGTCCCATCAGATCGAGACGGTCGAAGGCCGGACGGTCATCCAGTACCGCGGCGGGCTGATGCCCGTGGTCGACGTCGATGCGCGGCCCGTCCAGCCCTGGACCGACGAGACGACCCGGCCGCTGCTCGTCTTCGCACGCGGCGAACAGGCCGTCGGCCTCCTGGTCGACGAGATCGTGGACATCGTCGAGGACGAACCGGCGAAGGTCGGGGATCCCGACACCGCCGGCCTGATCGTCGCCGGCCGCGCCACCGAGATGGTCGATATCGACCGCTACTGGGGCGATGCGCCGGCCGCATCGCGGTCGGCGGCGTCTCTCGCCGCGAGGACCCCGGTCGCCGGCCTGAAGCGTCTGCTGCTGATCGACGACAGTCCGTTCAGCCGCCTGCTGCTCCAGCCGCTGCTGGCCCAGTCCGGCTATGACGTCGTCGTCGCCGAGGGCGCCGTCGAGGCTCTGACCCTCTATGAGGCCGGCGAGCAGTTCGACCTGATCATGGCCGAGACCGATCCCCAGGGTGAGGAGGCGCGCCGCTTCGCCCAGGCCTTCGGCAAGGCGACCCGCTGGCACGCCACGCCGCTGATGGGCCTGTCGCTGCAAGGCCGCGATCGCGGCGCCGCCCGGTTCGACGGCTCGCGCCTGCTCGACGCCGTGAACTCGGCCTTCAACACGAGGCAAGCCGCATGACCGCTTCCGAAACCGGGCCGGCCGCCGTGTCCTCGGGGACCGATGACGTCGAGGGTCTCGTCTCCATCCGCGTCGGGTCCCAGACCTTCGGCGTGCCGGTGCTCAAGGTTCAGGACGTCATCGCCCAGACCACCATCAACCGCGTGCCCCTGGCCCCGCCCGAGGTCGCCGGGTCGCTGAACCTGCGCGGCCGGATCGTCACTGCGGTCGACATGCGTCTGCGTCTGCGCATGGCCCCGCGCGAGGCCGACGAAGGCTTCATGTGCGTGATCGTCGAACGGGGCGGCGAGCTTTACGCCCTGCTGGTCGATGATGTCGGCGACGTCCTGTGGCTGTCGCCCGAGACCCGCGAGATCCCGCCCGTGACCCTGTCCAACCGGTGGCAGTCCGTCTGCACCGGCCTGTACCTGCTCGAGAGCGAACTCCTGATCGTGATGGACATCGACCAGGTTCTGACCCTCGCGCCCGTTCCTATCGCCGCCTGATCTTCACACCGAAATCTCTTCAAAGGACAACGACATGCCCAGCAGCAACGCGGCCCTGAAAATCGATTCCGAGGCCGAGGAATTCGACCTCCTGTTCCAGGACTACCGGGGCAAGGTGGCCGCCATCGAGCGGTCCCAGGCCGTGATCGAGTTCGAACTGGACGGCAGGATCACCACCGCCAACGAAAACTTCCTGACCGCCCTCGGCTATTCCCTGTCGGAGATCCAGGGCCAGCATCACTCGATGTTCGTCGATCCGGCCGAACGCACCGGCCCCGAGTATCAGGGCTTCTGGGCCAAGCTGGGCCGCGGCGAGTATGACGCCGGCCAGTACAAGCGTATCGCCAAGGGTGGCCGCGAGATCTGGATCCAGGCCAGTTACAACCCGGTCTTCGACGCCGACGGCAAGCCGGTGAAGGTCGTCAAGTTCGCCACCGACATCACCGCCCAGAAGGTTCAGGCCGCCGATTACGAAGGCCAGCTGGACGCTATCTCGAAGGCCCAGGCGGTCATCTCCTTCTCGCTGGACGGCAAGATCCTGGACGCCAACGAGAACTTCCTCGCCGTCCTCGGCTACAGCCTCGATGAGATTCGCGGCCAGCATCATTCGATGTTCGCCGAGCCGGCCTATCGTCAGAGCCCTGAATACCAGGCCTTCTGGGCCAAGCTCGGTCGCGGTGAGTATGACTCCGGCCAGTACAAGCGCGTCGCCAAGGGCGGGCGCGAGGTCTGGATCCAGGCCAGCTATAACCCGATCCTCGATCTGAACGGCCGCCCCTACAAGGTCGTGAAATACGCCACCGACATCACCGCCCAGCGCGACCAGCGCAAGCTGGCCGAGCGGGTCGGTGAAATCTCCAACATCGTCGCCTCGGCCGCCACCCAGATGCAGGCCACCGCCGAGTCCATGGCCCGCTCGGCTGAAGACGCGACCCGTCAGGCCGGCGCTGTCTCCTCTGCCGCCCAGGTCGCCTCGGCCAACGTCCAGACCGTCGCCGCCGCCGGCGAGGAGCTGTCGGCCTCGATCAACGAGATCGCGCGTCAGGTCGCGGAATCGACCAGCATCACCCGTCAGGCCGTTTCCGAAACCGACAAGACCAGCGCCGCCATCCAGTCCCTGGCCGAAGCCGCCCAGAAGATCGGCAACGTCGTCACCCTGATCAACAACATCGCGGGCCAGACCAAGCTGCTGGCCCTCAATGCGACGATCGAGGCGGCGCGCGCCGGCGATGCGGGCAAGGGCTTCGCGGTCGTGGCGTCCGAGGTGAAGAGCCTGTCCGACCAGACCGCCAAGGCGACGCAGGAGATCTCGTCCCAGATCACCGCCATGCAGGCCGCGACCGCGACCTCGGTCGGCGCCATCCAGGGCATCGCGGGCACGATCAACAAGGTCGCCGAGATCGCCGCCGCCATCGCCAGCGCGGTGGAGGAACAGTCGGCCGCGACGGGCGAAATCTCCGCCAGT
>DBBK01000151.1 GCA_002292165.1 Brevundimonas sp. UBA986 | reverse complement strand
ATCGCGACCTTGAAATCCTTCCAAAAACGGCTCAATACCGTGCGGTATTGGCGATCACCTGCGGAGACATCATCCAACTCATTTTCCAGATTGGCCGTGAATTCATAGCCCACATATTGGCGGAAGAAACTGCTGAGGAACACGGTGACCAAACGCCCCTTATCTTCAGGAATCAGCCGATTTTTCTCTTTGCGCACATAGTCGCGATCTTGGATCGTGGTGACGACTGACGCATAGGTCGAGGGCCGGCCGATGCCCAGCTCTTCCAGCTTCTTGACCAGGGTCGCTTCCGAGAATCGCGGCGGCGGCTCGGTGAAGTGCTGCTCGGTGCGGATCGCCTCAACCTTGGCCTTCGCGCCTTCCTTCAGCGTCGGCAGGCGGGTCGAATCGTCGTCCTCGTCGGTCTCGGCGCCCTTCTGCTTCTCGTCGCGGCCTTCCTCATAGACGGCCAGGAAGCCGTCGAAGGTGACCACCTGGCCGGTGGCGCGCAGGGCCGTCTGACCGTCTGAGGTTTCGACGTCGACCGTCGTTCGGTCGAGGCGTGCGGCCTCCATCTGGGACGCGACCATACGCTTCCAGATCAGCTCATAAAGCCGCTGCAGGTCGCCATCGAGACGCAAGGAGTCGGGGTGACGCGCGATATTGGTCGGGCGGATGGCCTCGTGCGCCTCCTGGGCGTTCTTGGCCTTGGTCTTGTAGTAGCGCGGCTCGGCCGGGACGAAGGCGGGGCCGAACTGACCGGCGATGACCTCGCGGGCCTGGGCGATGCCCTCGGGCGTCGTCTGGACGCCGTCGGTCCGCATATAGGTGATCAGGCCGCCGGTCTCGTCGACGCCCTCATACAGCTTCTGGGCCGCCTGCATGGTGCGCTGGGCGTTGAAGCCGAGCTTGCGCGCCGCCTCCTGCTGCAGCGTCGAGGTGGTGAAGGGCGGGGAGGGGAAGCGGCGGACCGGCTTCTTCTCGATCGACTTGATGGTGAAGTCGCCCGCGTTGATCGCATCGCGGGCGGCGAAGGCCACGGCCTCGGACGGGATGTCCAGGCGCTGGATCCGCTTGCCGGCATGCTTGACCAGACGGGTCGTGAAGGGCGGGCTGTCGGCGGCCAGATCGGCCTCGACCGACCAGTATTCCTGGGCCTTGAACCGCTCGATCTCCATCTCGCGGTCGACGACGATGCGCAGGGCGACCGACTGCACCCGGCCGGCCGAGCGGGCGCCGGGCAGCTTGCGCCACAGCACCGGCGACAGGGTGAAGCCCACCAGATAGTCTAGGGCGCGGCGGGCCAGATAGGCTTCGACCAGCTCCATATCGATCTGGCGCGGCGCCGCCATGGCGTCCAGCACGGCCGACTTGGTGATGGCGTTGAAGGTCACGCGCTCGACCTGGGTGTCCTTGAGCGCCTTCTTCTTGTTCAGGACCTCGAGCACGTGCCAGCTGATCGCCTCCCCTTCGCGATCCGGGTCGGTGGCCAGGATGACGCGGTCGGCGCGTTTGGCCGCCTCGGCGATTTCGGACATGCGCTTGGAGCCCCGGGCGTCGACCTCCCATTCCATGGCGAAGTCGTCGTCGGGTTTGACCGATCCATCCTTCGACGGCAGGTCGCGGATATGGCCGTAGGAGGCCAGAACCTCGTATCCGGAGCCGAGGTATTTATTGATGGTCTTGGCCTTGGCCGGGCTCTCGACGATGACGAGGTTCATTACAGCGCAGTCTGTTGGGGAGGGCGCGAACGTGGTTGGCGCCGGGCGGCGTGTCAATCATGAGCCGTTGGGCGAATACATCTTCCCGGAAAGGTTGCAATCTTACCTTAAGTTGTATTCACTGGGGCGGTTAACCGCGATTCACAGGATCGACCCATGTCGCACGTCGTCAGGCCGAGCGAACATCCGAGCGAACAGACCCGCCGCAAACCGCGCTCCGAGCCGCCGGCAGCGGAGACCGCAGAGGACTATCCGGTGCGTGAATACATCGGTGGCATGTGTATGGAGCTGGCCCAGATGGCCCGCTGGGACGGGGACGAGCGGCTGGCCGTCCTGCTCGAAACGGCGGCCGCCCGCTCGCATGAGCCCCGGCCAGACCGTTCCGAAATCGGGACGGTCGAGCGGGTGGCCCGCCGGGCCTGACAGCGGCGGGCAGAAGACGGGGGCGGTCAGCCTTCTCCGACCGTCCCCGTCTTCACCTCGCCCGAGCGGCGATAGAGTGTCGAGATGACGCCCGAACTCGTCGTCTCGCTCTTCTCCAGCGCGAAGCCGCCCGGTTTGGACAGGCCGTCGAACCAGCGTTTGCCGCCGCCCAGCACGAGGGGGAAGATCATCAGCCGCAGCTCGTCGACCAGGTCGTGGGCCAGCAGGGCGTGCAGCAGGACGCTGGAACCTTGGGTCAACAGGTCCGGACCGTCGCCCTGTTTCAGCTCCGCGACCCGGGCGGGCACGTCGCCCGTCAGCGCCACGGAGTTCATCCACTCCAGACTGTCCGGAGAGGAGGTGGCCACATATTTGGTCACCCGATTGAACAGCGGCCCGATCGGATGCTCCTGATGCACCGGCCAGTAGCCGGCGAAGATGTTATAGGTCTTGCGGCCCAGCAGCAGGTCGAACGGCTCGGTCTCGGTCTTGCCGAAGACGCCCATGAAGGGGTCGGCGTCCTCGGTCCAGAAGGGGGCGGTCCAGCCGCCGTAGGCGAAGCCGCCGGCCGGATCCTCCTCGGGCCCGCCGGGAGCCTGCATCACGCCATCGAGGCTGACGAAGGCGGCGCCGATCAGTTTTCTCATCGGGGTATCTCCTCAGATCGCCGTCGCGGCGCGACGGAAGGGGAACAGGGCGCGCAGGGCCGGATCGCGCAGCCAAAGCCCGGCCCACATGATCAGGCCCAGGTAGAGGCTGAACAGCTGGTGGCTGAACAGGGGCGCATCGACCCTGACCTGGGTGGCCATGGCCCCGCCCAGCAGCCCCATCATCACCACGGCGCCGAAGACGCTGGTCCGCGGATAAACATAGAGCAGGACGCAGGTCAGCTCGATCAGGCCGATCGGAAGAACCCAGGCCCGCGACCAGCCGACCTGCTCCAGCGTGTCCCCGGCGACGGCCATGCCCGTGAGCTTGGGCAGGACAGAGGCGCCGAGCATGAAGAGGACGAACAGGGCGCTGAGCACGCGCCCCGTCCACACCATCGGGGAAGCTTTCAGCGACATCAGACGGCGCCCGGCTTCCAGTCCGCGGACGGATTGGTGTTGATCATCCACGGGATGCCGAACTTGTCGGTGAAGGAGCCGTATCCCGGCGACCAGAAGGTCTCGCCGAAGGCCATGCCGACCTTGCCGCCCTCGGACAGGGCCTCGAACACCCGCTTGGATTCCGCCACGTCGTCCGAGTGGAAGGTGACGTCGAAGCCGTTCTTGGGCTTGTCGATGTTGGGGGCGAACTCGGGCGGCATGTCGGCGCCCATCAGGGCCTGGCCGTCGATCTCGAGCCAGCCGTGCATCAGCCAGTCCTTGTATTTGGCGTCGATCGGCATATCGGGCGGGCCGTCGCCGAACGTGAAGGCGCGGATCTCTCCGCCCAGGACCGACTGATAGAACTCAAAGGCCTGACGGCATTGGCCCGAGAAGCTCAGGCTGGTGACCAGTTTCATGACGGCGTCTCCTCTTTATGTTTTGGGGGTGATCAGGCGGTCGGCGCGACGACATTGGTCATCCACGGCACCCCGAACCGGTCGGTGAAGCCGCTGAAGCCGGGGGCGCAGTCATTGACGCCGAAGGGCATCTCGACCTGGCCGCCTTGCGACAGGCCCTCGAAGACGCGCCGCGCCTCCTCGACCGTGTCGAAATGCAGGGTGATGTCAAAGCCGTCCTTGGGCTTGTGCATGTCCGGCGCATGGTCCGGATGCATGTCCGAGCCCAGGATCGCCTGATCCCCGACCTGCAGCCAGCAGTACATCAGCTTGTCCGCGACCTCGGGCGGCCCGTCGGGGAAGGCTTCGCCGTAGCGGATGGCGGTGGTGATCTCCCCGCCCAGAACCTTCGCATAGAAGTCGAAGGCCTCGCGGCAGGTCCCGGGCAGGCTTACGCTGGTCACGATCTTCATCACGGCGTCTCCGGTAGGCAATGTCAGTCGGGGTTGGCGGCCAGCCAGGCCTCCAGACGGTCGACGGTCGAGGTCCAGCCGTGTTTGTGGCCGGTCAGGCTCTGCTCGGACTTCAGCCCCTCGTGGGTGAAGTCCATGACGGTCTTGCCGTCGGCGGTCTCGTCGAAGTCGACGGTGACCTGGGTGTCGACCGGCGGGCCGTCCTCGTGGCTCTCGTCCCACTTGAAGGTGAAGGCCAGGCGGCGCGGGGCCTCGATCTCGGTGTAGATCCCGCCCTGCCACAGGTCCTCGCCCGTCTTCGGCGAGCGCAGGCAGATGCGCCAGGCGCCGCCCACGCGGAAGTCGCACGTTGCCGAAACCGCCGGCCATTCCACCGGTCCCATCCACAGGACGAGGACCTCGGGGTTCGACCAGGCCCGCCAGACCAGCTCACGCGGCGCGTCGAAGGTTCGGCGCATCTTCAGGGTCGGTCTGGCGGGGGCTTCGGCGACGGCGACGTTCATGGCTCTGGCCTCAGAGGGTCTTCACGAGTTCGGCCAGCTGGTCTGCAACCTGGCCCCAGCCTTCGTGGAAGCCCATCTGCTCGTGCTGCTTCATGGTGGCTTCGTTCCAGTGGCTGGCCGTGGCCTTGTACTTCGTCTTGCCGTCCGCCGTCGGCTCCATCTCGATCCGCGCCGTCATGAAGGGTTGGCCGGCGGGCTTCCACTCGGGGGTGAAGGCGTCGGTGGTGATCAGGCGCCGGTTCGGCACCACCTCAAGGAAGACGCCGCTGTTCGGGAAGACCTCGCCGTTCGGCCCGTGCATGGTGAAGTTGAAGCGCCCGCCGGCGCGCGGCTCGACGACGGCGTCGGTGATCGTCCACGGCTTGGGCGAGAACCACTGGGCCAGGATCGTGGCGTCCGTATAGGCCTTGAAGACCTTCTCCGGCGGGGCGTCCAGAACGCGCTCCAGCACCAGGTCAAAGGCATGGGCGGCGCCCGAGGTGTCGCACGGGTTGTCGTTGGGGTGTTGGGCTTCAGTTTCGCTTGCCATCGTCTTTTCCTTTCTGAACGTTGCGCAGATAGTCTTCCAGGCGGTCGAAGGACTTGTCCCAGTACCGGCGGTAGTGCTCGATCCATTCGAAGACGCTCTTCAGCGCCATCGGCTCCAGCCGGGCGGGGCGCCACTGGGCCTCGCGGCCGCGCGAGATCAGCCCGGCCTTCTCCAGCACCTTCAGATGCTTCGACACCGCCGGCAGGCTCATGTCGAACGGTTCCGCCAGTTCGTTGACGCTGGCCTCACCCTCGGTCAGCCGCGCCAGGATGGCCCGACGGGTCGGGTCGGCCAGGGCCGCGAACTTCGCATCCAGAGGATCGGGTGTGGGCGTCATCGTCCGTCTTCAAATCTAACCTGAGAGTTAAATACGAAGCTCTGGAAAGCTTGTCAACCGTTCGGTTAAATAGAGTCCGACGTCAGTAGGCGAGCTTTGGATACCAGTTGGTCCCTCGTCCCTCCGGCGTCAGGTCCAGCACGTTCCACAGGGTCCCGAGATCGACCGGATCGCGCGGGTCCTGACCGGGGTCGGCCATGTCGGCGTTCATCTCGCTGGCCCAGAACAGCCGGACCTTGTCGCCGTCGCGGCGGTAGACGACGATGGCCGCCATATCGAGGTTTCCGTCCATCAGCTGCGCCATGTCGCGGGCGTAGTCGTCGCCGACCGTCTGGACGAAGTCGAGATGGGTCCAGCCGCGCTCGGCGGCGAAGGCCGTCTGACGCTCCACCGGGCTGCGCCCGAGGATCTTGAGCGCCACCCGCTGTTTGATGTCCTCGCCGTTGCCGTTCACCGACCCCAGCAGATTGGTGCACATCGGGCAGGGCCGTTCGCGCTCGGGCCCGTACATCCACAGATAGCTGAAGAGGGTGTCGTGGTCGCCGAACAGGTCGATCAGCCCGACCTCCACGCCGTTCTCATCGATGAACCGGTAGTCCTTCTCGATGACCGGTCCGGGCGGCAGGGCCTGACGCAGTTCGGCGACGCGGGTCAGCTGTCGCCGTGCCTCGATCTCTTCGGCCTGAAGCGCCCGCCGGGCCTCTCGATAGGCGTCGCTCTCGCCCGGAAACGGCGGGTGGGCGAGGGCGGCGAGTTCGGCGGCGGGGGCGAGGTCGGGCATCGGGCGGCTCCGTGGCTGACGGGAGGTGGAACGGATCGGCGGCTGGCCGGTTGCCGTGATCCAACGTCCGGAGAAGTCTCGTGAAAGCCGTCGTCCTCAACTGCACTCTCAAGCCCTCGCCCGAGACCTCCAGCACCGAGGCCCTGGCCAAGGTCGTCATCGCCGAACTGGAGAAGGGCGGGGCCGAGGTCGAGCTGGTCCGGCTGGTCGATCTGAACGTCAAACCGGGCGTCGAGAGCGACATGGGCGAGGGCGACGACTGGCCCTCGGTCGATGCGAAGCTGAAGGCCGCAGACATCGTGGTCTTCGCCACCCCGACCTGGCTGGGCCAGATGTCCAGCGTCGCCCTGCGCGCCCTCGAACGCATGGACGCCTGGTTCGCCGAGACCGACGACAGCGGCCGCCCGGTCGCCTTCGGCAAGGTCGCGGGCATCGTCATCACCGGCAATGAGGACGGCGCCCACCACATCGTGGCGACCATCAGCCAGGGCCTGATCGACATGGGCTTCACCATCCCGGCGCAGAGCTGGACCTATTGGCACCTCGGCCCCGGACCCGGCCCCGACTATGTCGAGACCGATCAGGGCCACGACTACTCCGACCGCGTCGGCCGCAACGCCGCCCGGAACCTGCTGGCCATGGCCAAGGTCCTGAAGCCGGAGACCTATCCGGTTCCGGAGAGCGGCGAGTAGGGTTTGCCGTCCG
>DBBK01000250.1 GCA_002292165.1 Brevundimonas sp. UBA986 | reverse complement strand
CACGGCGGTCACGACCCGGGCGCCTCGGGCGCCAACCGCCATGAGAGCGAACTGACTCTCGCCGCCGCCCTGGCCCTGAAGGCCGAGCTGGAGGCCACGGGCCGCTACCGCGTGGTCCTGACCCGCACCAACGACACCTATGTCGACCTGTATCAGCGCGTGCGGATCGCGCGCCGGGCCGACGCCGACCTCTTTATCTCCCTGCACGCCGACGCCGGGTCCGACCCGGCCACGCGCGGGGCCTCGGTCTATACCCTGTCCGAACAGGGGGCGAGCCGGGCCGTGCGCGAGGTCACCCGCAGCGACAACTGGCACCGCGACCTTCACCTGCCGGGCCGCGACCCCTCGGTCGACCGCATCCTGCTGGACATGACCCAGCGCGCCACCCAGAACCGGTCGGCCCAGTTCGCCCGCGTCCTGCTGACCCATATGGAGGCCGCCGACCTGCCGCTGCTGCGCCGCAGCCATCGCGACGCCGGTCTGGCCGTGCTGCTGGCCCCGGACGTGCCGGCCGTCCTGCTGGAGATGGGCTTCATCACCAATCCCGACGACGAACGCTCGCTGGGCGACGCCGCCAGCCGCCGCCGCCTGATGCGCGCCGTCGCCGAGGGCATCGACCGCTATTTCCGCGAGCCCTCGGCCCCGCTGCAGATGGCCTCTGCCAGCATGGCGGCCGGTCAGCCCTAGGCCGACCCTGACAGCAGACGTCCGCTCCTGACGTGGGCAGGGCCGTTTGACGGCCTATATTGCCGCCATGCGTCTGAGAGTCGTCGATCTGGAAACCACCGGCGGGGATCGCACCTCGGAGATCATCGAGGTCGGCTTCGTCGATGTCGTGTCGGACGGGGAGGGGTGGAAGGCCCTGCCGCCGGTGTCGAAACTGTTCCGCCCGCGCGGTGAGATCTCCTTCCACGCCATGGCCGTGCACCATCTGACGCCCGAACATTTCTGCGCCGACGACCCGCATTGCGACGAATACAGGCTCAGGGAGATGTTCTCGGAACCCGCTGACGTCATGGTCGCCCACTCCATGCGGTTCGAGCGCGCCTTCATCGCCGACACGGCGACGGGCGGCCTGCCGTGGATCTGCACCGTGCGGTCGTCGAAACAGGCCTGGCCCGAGGCGCCCGGTCATTCCAACCAGGTGCTGCGTTACTGGCGAGGCTTCCGGCTGGACCCGGCCCTGGCCGATCCGGCGCACCGGGCCGGGCCCGATGCCTGGGTCACTGCCCACATCCTGATGGACCTGCTGAAAGAGCACAGCGTCCAGCAGCTGATCGACTGGTCCAACGCCCCGCGCGACATCGCGACCGTCCCCTTCGGTAAGCACCGCAAGAAGCCCTGGTCCGAGGTGCCCGACGACTATCTGCGTTGGATGGCCAGCCAGACCGATATGGACGTCGACGCTGTTGCAGCTGCGAAGGCCGAAATCGACAGGCGGAAAGCGGCCTGAATCCCGCGTGTTAAGGAATCCTACTTAGACGCCGCTTAGGGCTGGCTTCAATGCCGCAGCCTAGCTTTGCTGCAACTGCGAAGAAGTGAGTCGAGCGTCAATGAACAAGGCGATGGGATCTCTGTCGGGCCGTATCGCCCTGATGATCGTGGCGGGGCTGGCCGTATTGGGCATCCTGCTGACGGTCACCACCACCTGGCTGATGACCCAGGACGCCATGGCGCGCGCCGCCGAGCGCCAGGAATCGAACATGCGCGTCGCCTGGAACGTGCTGGGCCGCTACGGCACCGACTTCGACGTCCAGAACGGCCGGATGACCATCGGTTCGACCACGCTGAACGACTTCTTCGCGCCGGTGGATACGGTCAAGACCCTGGTCGGCGGCACCGCCACCATCTTCATGGGCGACACCCGGATCACCACCAATGTCCTGAAGCCGGACGGCGGACGCGCGGTCGGCACGGCTCTGGCCAAGGGGCACGTCTACGACACCGTGTTGAAGGACGGGAAGAGCTATCGCGGCCAGGCGGACATTCTCGGCAAGCCCTTCTTCGTTGCCTACGACCCGATCAAGAATGTCCGCGGCGATGTGATCGGCATTCTCTATGTCGGCATTCCCCAGGCCGAGTTCATGAAGTCGGTCGCCGATACCCGCAACGCCCTGATGGTCATCGGCGGCGTGGTCACTCTTCTGGCCACCCTGATCTGCCTGCTGGCCACGCGTCGCCTGCTGAACCCGTTGGAAGGGCTCGGCGCCTTCATGCACCGGCTGGCCGGCGGGGCGATGGACGTTGAAACGCCGTGGGCGGACCGCAATGACGACATCGGCCAGATGGCCAAGGCCGTCGAACGCTTCCGCGTCGCCGCTCTGGATCGCCAGCGTCTGGCTGTGGAAGCCGAGCAGACGCGCACAGCGACGGAGAGCGAACGCGCCGCGGTCAGCGCCGACAAGGCGCGCGAGGCGGCGGACGATCAGGCCCTGATCCAGGCTCTGGCCGACGGCCTCGCCGCCATGGCCGCCGGCAATCTCGGTTATCGCATCTCCGCCCCTGTGGCCCCCAAGGCCGAACGGCTTAAGCAGGACTTCAACGCCGCCGCCGCGACCCTGGCCCAGGCCCTCGGCGCCGTCGCCGGAGCCGTCGACGAGATGCAGAACGGCGCCGGAGAGATCACCACCGCCGCCGACGACCTGTCGCGCCGCACCGAGCAGCAGGCCGCAGCCCTCGAGGAAACCGCCGCCGCCCTGGACCAGATCACCGCCACCGTCCGCTCGACGGCCGACAGCGCGGCCAAGGTCGCGGGCGTCTCGAACATCGCGATGGACGCCGCGCGCGCCGGCGGTACGGTCGCCCAGGACGCCAACACCGCGATGACGGCCATCGCCGCCAGCTCGCAGCAGATCAGCCAGATCCTCAGCGTCATCGACGAGATCGCCTTCCAGACCAATCTTCTGGCTCTGAACGCCGGCGTCGAGGCGGCGCGGGCGGGGGACAGCGGGCGCGGCTTCGCCGTCGTCGCCCAGGAGGTCCGGGCCCTGGCCCAGCGCTCGGCCGAGGCCGCGCGCGAGATCAAGGGTCTGATCACCGAATCCGGACGCCAGGTCGAGGCGGGGGTCAAGCTCGTCAATCAGACCGGATCGGCCCTGAGCGCCATCGTTTCCGAGGTCGAACAGGTCCGCACCCTGGCCGCCGAGATCGCCGCCTCGGCGCGCGAACAGGCCAGCGGCCTGCAAGAGGTCAACACCGCCATCAACCAGATGGACCGCGTCACCCAGCAGAACGCCGCCATG
>DBBK01000042.1 GCA_002292165.1 Brevundimonas sp. UBA986 | reverse complement strand
GTGAAAACGCCGGTGACGGCGGCGGTGACGACCTGCTGGGTGGTCTCGCCGGTCTGGATCAGCGGGATCTGCAGATAGTCGAGCGCCGCCTGGGTCACCCCGCCTTCGGAGAAGACGTCGTAGGGCACGCAGTTCGGGTCCGAGCCGTCGACGACCGAGCGACAGGTGGCCACGCCGTTGACGCTGACCACGTCCAGAGCGCGGTTCAGACGGGTGACCGAGAAGTCGTTCTCATAGACCCGCGACAGCCGCACCCGCGAGAACTGGGCGCTGACGTCATAGGTCCAGCCATCGGTGATCAGGCCGCGCACCCCGGTGACCGCGCGGTAGCTCTCGTAGTTCAGCGAGTCCTGACGCCCGCCGCCTTCGACGTTGCGTCGGCCAATCAGGAGCGAGACCGAGTCGCCCGAGGCGATGGCCGCCGACGAACAGCCGATCGTGGTCGCCTGCTGCGTCGACAGCAGCGGGTTGTCGCAGTTGATCGTGGTGGTGTTGAAGAAGTCGCCCGACGGCGCGATCTGGGCCACCGACGAGTAGTCGGTGAACATCAGCTGGGCGTAGGCCTCGGCGTGCTCGTTGATCTCATAGTGCCCCATGGCGCCCAGAGACCATCGTTCGTCGGGGCGCTGGTAGTAGTTCAGCGGGCCGTAGTTGTAGGCGTTGGTGCTGGTGCTGTAGGGCACGAAGGTCTGGCCGGCGCCGAGGGTGTAGCTGCCGGTCGAGGCGATGAAGCGCCCGGGATAGGAGGTGCTGGAGCCGCCGCAGGTGTAGGTCGAGGGATCGCTGCTCGACGGCGCGGCGATCGTACAGGCCGAGTAGTCGCGGTTGGCCTGGAGCACCTCGTTGTTGTTCCGGTAGCTGGCGTAGGCGGTCAGATTGCCTTTGCCGTCCGGGGCGGAGACGCCCATCGTCAAGGTGACCTCGCGGCTCTCGCCGTCGGAGACGTTGTCGTCCGGCAGCTGGAACTGGGAGGCGTTGGTCGCGGCGCGCGCGGCGATGGCCTGGCGGACGTTGCCGACGCCGTCATAGTCGTTGTGGTGCTGATAGAAGCCGTACTTGGCGTCGATCTGGATGCCCTCGAAGTCCTTCTTCATGATGAAGTTGACCACGCCGGCGACGGCGTCCGAGCCGTAGACGGCCGAGGCGCCGCCGGTCAGGACCTCGACCCGTTGCACCAGGGCGCCCGGGATCTGGTTCAGGTCGGCGGCGACGTCGTTCGGCGAGCCGTAGCCCATGCGCCGGCCGTCGATCAGGACCAGGGTGCGCGAGGCGCCGAGGTTGCGCAGCGAGACGGTCGCCGTGCCCGAGGCGCCGTTCGACACGGTCGAGTTCTGCGAGGCGAAGGCCTGGGGCAGCTGGGTGATCAGGTCCTCGACCCGGGTCACGCCGGTGACGGCGATGTCCTCGGCCGTGACCTGGGTCACCGGGCTTGTGGTGGTCAGATTGGCCTGCGGGATCCGCGAGCCGGTGACCACGACCTCCTCGACCTGGTCGGCCGGCCCCGCATCTTGAGCGAAGGCGGGAGCGGCCGCGAGGCTGGCCCCCACCAGGAAGGTGCTCGCCAGGAGGCGGGCGTGAATTGAAGTGTTTCGCATCGGTAACATCCCCTGTGGTTCCTGAAAACAAGGGCAAGATTTCGTGTTCAATGTTTCCGTTATGTAATAGAACAGAAGTTAGATAACATTACGGAAAACAAAGACGTTTCTTTGCTTGCCAAATATATGGCTAGCTTTGGACTTTTCTAAATTCGAATACATAATTGCTGTCAGACTCTGTATCCGGACTGTCTGTCGCGAATAGGTCACGCTGTGAGGTGGTGAGGTCCACCCCCATCAGGCGAAGACCCGGATAGGCCGCGCGCGAGATCGTGCTAGACTGCGGTCATGACCGAGACGCCGTTCAAGCCCCCGTTCCCGCCGAGGCACTATCCGACGTCGCGCGCCAAGTGCGCGGACCTGATCGTGCATATCTCGGGTCTGGCCTTCGCCCTGTTCGGCGGCGGCGTGCTGCTGGGCCTGTCGGTGGCGCGGGGCGATCTGGGGCTGGTGGTCGCGGTCAGCGTCTATGCGCTGGGCATGCTGGCCATGCTGGGCTTCTCGACCGCCTACAACTTCGCCAAGCCGCAGTGGCGGCCCCTGCTGCGGCGGCTGGACCATGCCGGCATCTTTCTGATGATCGCGGGCTCCTACACCCCGTTCACGACCCACAACCTGACCGGCGCCTGGGCCTGGGCCATGACGGGCGCCGTCTGGGGGCTCGCTACCCTGGGCGCTCTGGGCAAGCTGTTCCTGCCGGGCGTGGGCAAGACGCTGTGGGTCGTGATCTATGTCGCCCTGAGCTGGCTGGTGGTCATCGCCTTCAAGCCCATGGTCGCCCACGGGTCGTGGATCGCCCTGCTGCTGCTGGCCATCGGCGGGGCCCTCTATATGTCCGGCGCGGTCTTCTATGTGCGCAAGAAGCTGGGCTGGTTCCGCGCCGTCTGGCACGGCCATGTGGTCGCCGCCGCCAGCGTGCACTGGGCCGCCGTCCTGGTCGGCGTAGTGCTGGCGACCAGCCACTAGACCCGAGGGTCAGGCAGCCTCGGTCAGGTGGGCGGCCGATCCTGAATCGGCCATTCCGGCGTCTGGAAGCGCCAGGGTGAAGCGCGCGCCTTCGCCGGGCGGTGACTCGGCCTTGACCCAGCCGCCGTGCCGTTCGGCGACGATGCGCACGAAGGCGAGGCCCAGGCCGATGCCTGGTCGGGCCTCGGCGGTCTGGTGGAAGGCCTCGAACAGCTGTTCGGACTGGTCGGGCGGGAAGCCCGGGCCCTGGTCCTGAACCACGCACAGATGGAAGCGGCGGTCGCCGACCTCGACGGTGTCGAGCACGCAGATCACCTCGCCGCCCTCGGGGCCGTACTTCAGGGCGTTGTCGATCAGATTGACCAGGGCCCGGCCGATCAGGACCGGGTCGCCCATGACCAGCCGCTCGTCCTCGTCGTCGGGCGTCAGGATGGTCACGCCGCGCGCATTGGCCTGGGGCCACAGGCCGTCGGCGGCCTCGATCAGGCTCTGGCCAAGATCCAGCTCGCGGCGGTCCAGCACGCGGGACTCGGCGCGGGCCAGCTGGACGTAGCTCTCGGCCATGGCCAGGGTCCGGCGGGCGTAGTCGCCGACCCGGCGGTCGAAGGCGGCGTCGCGCGGGGGCGGCTCGGCCAGCAGGGTCAGGATCGAGACCTGCGGCGAGCGCATGTCGTGGCTGAGCAGTTGCAGCGCCTGTTCGCGCTGGCGTTCGGCGACGCGGATGGCGGTGACGTCGGCCAGCCGGACGATGCCGCCGGGCCGGCTGTCGCGGCCGAGGTCCAGCCGGGCCTCGTCCAGCTTGAACACCTCGCCGGTCGGGGTGCGGATCTCGCGCGCGGTCCCGTCGCGGGCCAGAAGCATCTCCAGCGGCTCGGCGCCGATGCGGGCGAACAGGGAGTCGATGTCGGAGCCGGCGAGCCCGGTTTCCTGTTCGAACAGGGCCGAGGCCCGGGCGTTGGCCAGCAGCACCCGGCCCGTGTCGTCGATGACCAGTGTCGCGTCGGGCAGGCTGCGCAGGGTGTCCGAGATCAGGGCGCTCAGTTCGCGCAGGCGGGTCAGGGCGGCCTTGAGCACCCCGGCCTGACGGTCGATGTGGTCGCCGCGCGCCCTGTCACCGGCGAGGTCGGAGAGCCAGGGGCCGTCGGCGCGGAAGGCCTCGATCTCGGCCTGCATATAGGCCGAGGCCGCCTCGAGCCGGCGCCAGCTCCACAGGGGCCAGGCCAGGGCGACGCCGACGACGGCCGCCACGGGCGCCAGCCAGATCCCGGCGAGGAAGGCCAGGGCCGAGACGGCGAAGACGGCGACGATCGCTCCAACGCCCGCCGCCAGGCTGATCGCCGGCCTGAGCATCAGGAAGGCGGCCATCAGGCCCCAGAGGGGGATCAGCGACAGGAGAGCCAGCAGGGCGGGCGGAACGGCGCGCAGGGCGTCGCCGCGGATCAGGGTGTCGAGCAGGGCCGCCTGGATCTCGACCCCGGGACGCAGCTCGCCGTGGGGTGAAACGGGGGTGGCGAAGCGGTCGCCGAGACCGTCGGCGGTCATGCCGATCAGCACCTGTTTGTCCTTCAGGAAGGCGGCCGGGACCTCCCCATTTATCAGGTCGACGAAGGAGACGGTGCGCACCGAGCCGGGCGGGCCGCGATAGCGGATCAGGGTCGAGTTGAGCGGGGTCAGCCAGGGGGTGGTGGTGGCGTGAGGCGCGGCCCGTGACGAGGGGAGGGCGCCGCCGGTCGCCGTCCGCATCCGCGCCGTCATATGGGGCCAGGTCTCGACTCCGGCGCCCATGAAGAGAGGCAGGCGGCGCACCACCCCGTCGGGATCGGGCGTCAGGTCGACATGGCCGAGGCCGGCTGCGGCGGCGGCCAGTTCGGGCGTCGGCTCGACCACGGAGAAGGGAGCGCCGTTCTCGCCCGGCTCCTGCAGCAGCTCGGCCAGCCAGGTGCGGCGATTGCGGTTCAGGGCGGCGATCAGGGCGTCGTCAGCGCCCGGCTCGGGCTCGGCGAACAGGACGTCATAGCCGATGGAGGCCGCGCCCGCCTCGGTCAGCCGGTCGAGGGCCTGGGTGTGCAGGGTCCGGCTCCAGGGCCAGCGGCCGAGCGTCTGGATGCTGCGGTTGTCGATGGCGACCACGACGACCTGTTCGCTCGACTGGCCCGGATTGAGATTCAGCAGGGCGTCGTAGATCCAGTTGTCGGCCCGGCGTGTGCCTGATCCCAGCGAAAGCCAGACGACCAGCACCGACAGGCCCAGACCCACGACCAGCCATTCGGTCAGGGTGCGCCGGTCGGCCAGCCGACGCCGGATGGCGTCGCGCCATCGGGCGTTCCGGCCGGTCTGCGTCCGCAGCCAGTCGAGGAAGGCCAGGGGCAGTGGACGCGCGCTCAGGGGACGGTCAGGGAGGCGGGCGGGGACCAGGCCTCGACCGGCTTGCCGTCCACGATCCAGACCGACATCACGCGCCAGCGATACTCGCCGGACGGCAGGGGCGGCACGATGATCCCGGGCCGGGGCACGTCGGCGCGGTCGACCACCAGGGTCCCGTCCATCCGGGCCAGCTGGAAGCGATAGCGTTCGGCGCCGCGGGGCGGGGTGCTCCAGTGGAAGGCGCGGGCGCCGCCGGCCTGGGGTTCGACGCTC
>DBBK01000116.1 GCA_002292165.1 Brevundimonas sp. UBA986 | reverse complement strand
AGGGCGGCCCGACCATCGGCGTCAGCGGCTCGGTCGACGTGCTCGACACCTTCGGCGAGATCCAGATCCCGCTGGTCGACAACCTGCCGGGCATCTACTCGGCCTCGCTGAACGGCGCCTTCCGCCACTCGGAGTACGCCGCCCTGTCGACCGACACCTATACGGTCGGCGCCGACTACGCCCCGATCGCGGACCTGCGACTGCGCACCAGCTTCTCGCGCGCCGTCCGGGCGCCGAACGTGCTGGAGCTCTATTCGGCGCAGGGTCTGGGCCTGTTCAACCTGGACGCCGACCCCTGCGGGACCGCCCGGACCGCGACCCTGGCCCAGTGCGTCGCCACCGGCATGGACTCTTCCGACTACGGCAGCTCCCTGCTCGACAACTCGGCGAGCCAGTACAACCAGGTCACCGGCGGCACCCCCGACCTGGACACGGAGACGGCCGACACCCTGACCCTGGGCCTGGTCTGGACCCCCAGCTTCGTCCCGGGCTTCAACCTGTCGCTCGACTACTTCGACATCACGGTCGACGGCCTGATCTCGACGGTGGGCGCGGCCAACACCCTGGACCTCTGCTACGACGACAATGACGCGGCCGCCTGTAGCCGGATCCACCGCGACGCCGACACCGGCTCCCTGTGGCTGGGCGACGGCTATGTCGAGAACCTCAGCCTCAACATCGGCGGGCTGAAGACCTCGGGCATCGACGTCAACGCCAACTACGGCTTCGACCTGGGCGACGTCGGCCTGCCGACCTGGGGCAAGGTCTCCATGGCCTTCGTCGGCACCTGGCTGAGCACCCTGGAGACCGACACCGGCACCCAGACGGCCAGCTCGGTCTATGACTGCGTGGGCTACTTCGGCTCCGACCAGTGCGGCACGCCGAACCCCGAATGGCGTCACCGCGCCCGGGTGACCTGGTCGACGCCCTGGCCGGTCGAGATCTCCGGGACGTGGCGCTACTACAGCGCGGTCGACTACGGCTCGAGCCTGACCGGCAAGGTCGACGGGTCGCTGGACTCGACCCTGGAGGCCATGAACTACTTCGACCTGGCCGCCTCCTGGGACGTGCGTGACAACGTCACGGCCCGCGTGGGGATCAACAACGTCCTCGACACCGACCCGCCGCTGACCACCGTCGGCTCGAACGGCAACACCTATCCCCAGCTCTACGACGCCCTGGGGCGCTATATGTTCATCAGCCTCACCGCCAACTTCTAGGTCCAGGCCAGACAGAACTGAGGCGGCCGTCCCTCGCGGGGCGGCCGCCTTTCGTTTGGCCGCCTGTTGCCTGGCTCAGGAGGCCCTCGGGGAGAGGTCAGAAGCGGAAGGTGGCCTGGAGCAGCAGGCTGTAGCGGACATAGTCCTCCAGCAGCTGGGCGTCGCCCGAGATGCTGAAGGAGCCGAGTTCATTGGCGACGGTCAGGCCGAGGCCAGCGATCGGCCCGCCGCCGGTGACGACGTCGCTGATCAGGCTGAACTCCGAGCCGCCCGAGGCGTAGCGAGCCAGGGTCTCGCCGCCGTCGGAGGCGAGGACCTGCTTCCAGCCGAGCTTGAGCTCGGGCCGGATGAAGCCGTCCTGACCGAAGCCGTAGCCGATGCGCAGAGCCGCCGTGGCGCTGGAGATCGAGCCCTCGCGGCCGTCGACGATCAGGTCGAAGGCGTCGCCGCCGCCGCTCTCGGTGCGCGAGCCCTCGGTCAGGCTGAAGGTCTCGGCATAGACCTCGGGCCTCAGGCTCAGCCGGCCGAAGCGGTGCTCATACGCGACGCCCGCTGCCGCGGAGAGGGTATAGCCGTTCCAGTCGGCGGTGTTGGACAGGTAGACGTCGTCGCCGACCAGGGTCCGCGTGGACCTGAAGGTCGCATAGCCCGCCGCCGCCCGGGCCCAGCCGGTCCAGCCGTGGCCCTGGGCCCGCCAGTAGGCGCCCAGCTCGATCAGGCTGGCCGACAGCACCTCCTCGGCCTCGGACTCGGGGTCCTCGATGTCGGATGAGGTCATGGCCAGGGAGACGCCGAGCGCCCCGACCTTCGAGACCTTCTCGATCCCTCCCGCGACGGCGAAGCCCTCGGTCCGGTAGCCGTAGCTCCCGGTCTTGTCCTTATCGGCGTAGACGTTGATCTCCTGCATCCAGCCGCTGGTGGTCCCGACCTCGGCCGAGTTGTTGCGGTTGGCCAGGGCCTGGGTCACGGCGTCCACGCCGCCGGCCAGGGACATCAGGGTCCCGCCCGAATGGTCCGGCAGGGTCTGCTCGTACAGGTTCATGAAGTCGGCGCGGTCGGTGGTCGCCAGGAAGGCGTCCATGACGTCGGTGTCCCGGCTCAGGGCCGAGTAGAAGGCATCGTAGGCCGAGGCCTCATTGGTCGACAGGGCCATCTCGGCCGTGGTCCGGCGGCGGACGTCGACATAGACCTGACCCGCCGTGGCATCGGCCCCGAAGTCGGCGACGACCATATAGGGGGAACTGCCGGTCAGGTCGTTGCCCGAGACATTGCCCCAGGTCAGGCTGCCGGCGGTCACCAGGGTGAAGCGCTCCGGGTCCTCGATCAGGGAGGTCAGGTGGAGGCTGAGGATCGAGCCGTCGGCGAAGCTTGCCGCGCCCGAGACGGTGAAGCCGCCCGCCGTGTGGGTCAGAGGATCGACGTTGGCGACCAGCTCGCCGCCCTCCCCCACGCTGAGGGAGGTGATGTTCAGGGCCGTGGTCTGGCGGGCGTCCAGGACAGCGTCGGCGATCGAGATGTCCAGCAGGCCGTCCGTATCCGACAGGACGCCGGTGTAGCTGGAGCCGCCGCTCATCAGGAAGGCGTCCGCCCCGTCGCCGAAGCTGATGTCGCCCTCGACCACGCCGTTCTGGATGTCGACGGTGTCGTCGCCCGAGCCCAGCAGGATGGCGCCGTAGATGTAGGGCTCGTCCGCGTCATAGACCCCGTCGTTGTCGTCATCGTTGTCGTCGGTGTCCTGGGCGTCCGGGACGCCGTCGCCGTCGTCGTCGGTGTCGACGTCGTCATAGACACCGTCGCCGTCGGTATCGATGAAGCGGTTGTCGGTCAGGGCGCCCTTCTGGGTGATGGTCACGCCCGAGGTGTTGGCTGACAGGTCGATGGCGATCTCGCGGCCCGTCTCGACCTCGTTGGTGGCGTCGGTGTCGTCGTCGTCGGTGTCGCTGACCGAGTCGGTCGAGACGATGTTGCCGTAGATGGTCCCGGTGTTGGTGAGGCTGGTCAGGGTTCCGGAGAGGTCGCGGATGGCGACCGCGTCGCCCGCCTCGCCGTAGATGACGCCCAGGATCTGGCCGTTGTTGACCAGGGAGGAGAGGATGGCGTCCTGGTCGATCTGGATGGCCGTGGCGACGTCCGTTCCCTCGGTGGTCGCCGAGCCGGTGATGGCGCCGTTGTTGATCAGGGTGGCGACGTCGGCGCCGGCGGCCAGATGGACGGCCATGGCGTCGGCGCCGACCGAGCTGCCGACGATGGTCCCGTCGTTGCGGATGCCGCCCTCGATCAGGGTGGTTCCGCCGCCCAGGCCGCCGACCTAGAGCGCGGTCGTGACCACGTCGTCATAGACGCCGTAGGCCGCCACCGAGCCCTGGTTGATCAGGCCCCAGGAGTCGTCGCCGGTCCCGACCGCGCCAATGGTCACGTCCGCCGTGCCCGATCCGATCAGCAGGGCCGGAGCGCCGCCGTAGCTGGCCAACGAGGCCGTACCCTCGTTGGCGTCGAGGATGCCGTCGCCGTCGCGGTCGGTGTCGTCGGCGTTGATCACGCCGTCGCCGTCGTCGTCCTCATTGCCGTTGGTGACCCCGTCCTTGTCGTCGTCGCCGTCCTCGCCGTCGGGATCGAGGTACGTCGGCGCCGTGCCCAGCAGGATGCCGCCGGCGACGTCGGCCTTGACCTGGACGGCCGCCCCGCCCTGCAGCAGGTCGTCGGCGTCAAGGTCCTCAAGGTAGAGGGTGTCGGCGGAGAGCTTGATGGCCGCCGCCACGTCGGCGTCCAGCTCCGTCAGGGAGGTGGGGCTGGAAGTGTAGCGATAGCCGGTGCTGGTGATCGAGGACTGGATGTCCAGCCGACCGGACACCGCGCCCTCGACCGACAGGCCGACCGCGTTGGCGCCGGTGACCGAGATCGAGCCCGTCGGCAGGTCGACATTGCCCGAGACGGCGCCCTGGAGCCGGACGCCGTAGCTGTCGTCCCCGACCACGGAGACGGCGCCGTAGAGGCCGATATCGCCGATCAGGTCGGTCTCCAGCGACAGGCCGTAGCTGTCATTGCCGTAGACGGCGATGGAGCCCGTGTCCTCCAGCGTGATGTCGCCGGTGCGGGCGTCGGGGCCGGTGACGCGGACGCCGTAGCGGCCCGTCCCCTCGGCGAAGGGGCCGTCGATGTCGCCGTCGTCGTCCTCGTCCTCGGCGGTGTAGTCCTCGGTGATGGAAACGGACCCGCCGAGGGTCAGGTCGCCCGTCAGCCCGCCCTTGAGCAGGACGCCGGTGACGTCGTCGGTGGCGTCCGACAGGGTGATGGCGGAGCCGCTCTCGAGCACGATGGCGTTGCTACTATCGCCGGTCAGGGCCGTTCCGGTGGCGACGGCGATGGAGCCGCCGTCGGCGATGGTCAGGTCGGCGGCCGCGCCGCCGTTGACCGTCGAGGTCAGGACGGGGGCCGTGCGGTCGCCGGAGATGGTGACCTGGGCCTCGGCGGCCGAGGCCAGCACCAGGGGCGCGAGCGCCACCGCCGTGGCGAGTCTGGAAAGCATGGTCTGAAGGCCCCGCCGACTGAGAGAAGGGCCTGTTTCCGGGCGGCGGATGGCGATTGCGGGACGCCATTGTTGCCGCTTCGACGCCCTGGAGACGAGGCGGGGCGCGGACGGAAAAACATGCGGCCGGAGTGCGGCGAAGGTTTCGTCGGGGTCACGCTTTGCACTCGAAAAAAAGGCGGGTGCAAAAAGTGCAATGCCGAAAGTCAGGTGGGAGATTTTGCCTTCATCGCGTTGATTTAAAATGATCATTTTTCGGCGGATTCGTTGCACTCGCGTGCACACCGAGTGCAAGGGCGTGCACGCGGCGAGATGTCGGGATGGCGATGTCAAAGACCGGGTCGACGCGCAGTATAGGGCGCCCGGGAGGCATGGGCGCCCGATTGGCCCTGGAATTCGGCAAGCGGCTGAGGCGACGAGGCTTTTCCTCCGAAGGGGCGCCAGGTTGAGCCGCCCCGAGACGGGACCACCCCCTGCGACATTCTGTCCAGCTGAAACAATTTGAGGGAAGACACCGGTGTCAGGACAGGGCTAGTGTCCGCCGGCAGCCGACGCAGAGCGGCAGGCCCTGGGAGTGTTTCATGTCTGTCGTTCAACGGGCGGTCGCCGCCCTTCTCGCCGCCGGCGCCGCCATGGCCGCCGCCTCCCTCGCCCAGGCGCAGACCCCTGCCCCGCGCCCCGACGGCCTGCTGTTCCATCTGACGGCCGACAGCTCGCTCACCGCCGACTATGCCGCGGGTCAGGCCGGGCCGACCTTCGCCGACAAGCTGGCCTTGAAGCCGTCGGGCGGCGCCGAGGGCGGATACATCGAGGGCACGGACGATCAGGCCCTGGCCTATCGCGCGGCGGGCAACATCTTCGCCCAGCGCGGCACGGTCGCCTTCGACTGGCGCTCGCGCTACCCGGTCGGGCCAACGCCCTTCGTCCTGTTCCGCGTCGGATACGCCGACCATTCCAGCTGGGACATGGCCTTCCTGCGCATCGACTGGAACGGGCACGGCTTCGACGCCTTCGTCACCGACAACAATCTGGCGCGCGTGCGGGTGTCCTATGAGTTGCCCGCCAATCCCGCCCCCGACCACTGGATGCACATCGCCTTCAGCTGGGACGAGACCGGCGGCGTGGTCCTGTACGTGGACGGCAAGAAGGTCGCGGCGACCACGACCCCGGCGGTGCTGGACGCGGCGCTGGACCAGTTTGGCATCGCCTCGCGCATCGTGGCGCCGATCCAGGTGCACAGCCGCTACAGCTTCACGCGCGGCTCCGACTATGACGACCTGAGGGTCTATGACCACGCCCTGACCGAGGCCGAGGCCGTCGCCCTCGTGGCGCCCGCCGCAGCACCGGCGCCGGTCGCTCCGGCGGGGGACTGGCAGGCCGCATGGAACAAGCGGTTCGGCTTCGATCAGGGTTCGGCGCCCTATCTGGCGGACCCGATCACCCGCATCCGCCGCGTCGAATTCACCGACCAGCGCGACATCGCCCAGCGCATGTGGAAGGGCAATGACGGGATCCGCGAGACGACCTGGCCGGGCGTCTACAACCGCTCGCGGCTGGCGGGACGGAACGACTATTTCACCCTGCCCGACTGGAACGTCTATTCCATGGGCGGCAAGTCGGCGACCTGGTTCCTGCCCGACGAACCGTGGAACCAGATCGAGATTCAGGGCGCGGCCTATGGCCGTCTGGCGGCGGTCGACGCCCGCATCGAGGCGGGCCAGGCGGTCGACGCTTTGGCGCCGCAGACGCTGACCGAGCGGCCGCGCGGGGCAGAGCGCACCACGACCCGGGTCGCGGGCCACGAGGGCGGCGCCGTCCGCTTCACCAACATCGCCCAGGAAACCCCGATTCAGGAGATCGGCGTCTACAACGTGACGGCGGGCGCGATCCCCGACAGCATCGGCGAATACGCCTACACGGTGCGGGCGGGCGTCGAGCCCAGCTATGTGGCGACCGACAAACTCTCGGACTTCATCGCCGGCCGCTATCCGGTCGAGGAACGCGACACCCTCGCCGCCCTGCCCTCCAGCGCCCCGACGACGGCGCGCAAGACGGCCCTGAGCGGCGACCGGCCGATCGCCCACATCCTGATCCCGATCGACTTCCGGCGCGGACGCGCGGGCGGGCCGCTGGTTCGCAACGTCCCGACCCTGAGCTTCCAGGAGGCCGGCGGGCTGGACGGCATCGTCCTGACCATTCCGGCGCTGAAGGCGACGCCGGGCGCCGACGGGCTGATCTCGCTGAACATCCGGGTCAAGGACCCGCTGTGGCCGCTGCGCGACCTGCTGGACGTCAATGTCGCCGTGAAGCCGGGCGAGGCGCGCACCGTCTTCCTCGACACCCGCGACCGCATTCTCGACGACGACGACAGCCTGTATTTCACCGTCGCCGCCTCCAGCCCCGACTTCCACGCCTCGGACCTCGACGGGATGGGGGTGAAGATGATCTTCAAGACCCGCGAGGCCGCGCGCGCCGAGCACGTCGCCGACCGTCTGGCCCAGATCAAGGACAGCTACGGCTTCCTGGTCGAGGAACGGCAGATCACGCGGGATCTGGGCCTGTTCGACCAGTTCTATCTGGACCTGACCGACCTGCTGCGGGTCGATCCGGAGAATGTGGAGGGCCGGGCCTACTGGAGCGAGTGGAACGCGTCCCAGCCCCTGCCCGCCTTCACCCAGCCGACGCCGCCCGCCGGCGTGCCCCTGTGGGCCTTCCGTCAGACGGAGGACCTGAAGCTGGTCAAACAGTTCATCGACTGGTGGATCGACAACCGGCAGGTGGACGGAGAGTTCGGCGGCGGGATTTCCGACGACACCGACCTGACCAACCAGTGGGTCGGTCCGGCCCTGATGGGGGTCGAGCCCGACCGGCTGACCGCCTCGCTGGAGGCCCTGATCGAGGCCAGCCACCGCAACGGCATGTGGACCAACGGTCTGGGCACCATCCAGACCGACGAACTGCACACCTATGAGGAGGGTATCAACGCCATCAGCCAGTCGGCCCTGCTCAACCGCGGCGATCCGAGAACGCTGGAGCGGCTGATGGCCACGGCGCGGCGTTATGGCGAACTGACCCAGGTCAATGCGGCCGGGCATCGCCACATCATCTCCAGCTACTATTCCGGCTCGCACTTCGCGCGGGATACGCCGTGGGACTGGTCCAAGGCGCAGAGCTATCTGGTGCTGCATCCGGGCATGGCCCTGGTCGACTACAATGGCTCGCCGAAGCTGCGCGGCCTGTTGCTGGAACTGGCCGACGGCTTCCTGGCCCACGGCAAGACCGCCGGCGGGGTGACCGTCTGGCCCGCCGACATCAACTGGACCACCGACGCCGATCGCGGCACGGGCCTGAGCCCGACCAATATGCTGCTGTGGGCCTCGTACCGCTGGAGCGGCGATGCGAAATATCTGGCGCCGATGGGCGAGCCGGGGTCGCCGGGCTGGTCGGGCGTCAACAGCGACGTGGCCCGCGATCTGGGCCGGCCGGAACTGGACCAGCGCTATGTGACGGCGGCGGCGAAGTCCGGCGCCTCGTCCGACGCCCTGACCATCGCGGCGGCGGAGACCGGCGACCGCAGCTTCCTCGAGCGGCTCTATGCCGACGACATCCAGTTCGCCTCCGTGCGCATGAAGATGCAGACCGAGGACCACTGGTGGACCGATCGGGTCGAGCTGCCGAGCGACCAGCTGCAGCGCGCGCGGCTGGGCGGGGTCGCCCATGTGCGCAACCGCATCGTGCCGGGCCACCGGATCAGCTGGCGGTTCGAGAACCCCGACGACGCCCTGAAGGTCGCGGTGCTGGTGCGCGAACCGGCGCGGACGGGCTTCCGCGTCGTGGTCTGGAACCTGGCCTCGACGCCGGTGAAGGCCGAGATCGGCGGGGCCGAGGTGACGCCCGGAACGTGGACGGTGACGCAAGGGTCGGACGCGAACGGCGATGACCGTCCCGATGCGGGCCAGACCTCGACGGTGGCCTTCGGGCCCGGCCAGTCCGTGCCGGTGACCCTGCCGCCGGGCGCCAGCGTGATCGAGTTCGCCATGACGGAAGCCGGTCCGGCGATGTCGACGCGGCCCGATGTGGGCATCGGCGCCGACGATCTGGTCAGGCGCGGCGGACGGCTTTCGGTGACGGTGCACGGCCTCGGCGCCGTCGCCTCCCCGGCCGGTCGCGTGGTGCTGGAGGGCCCCGATGGGACGGTGCTGGCCACGGCCCGCTTCGGCGCCCTGGCCGCGCCCGACGACCTGATGCCCAAGACGGAGACGGTGCGGCTGAACGTGCCGAGGGGCGCGCCGGCGGGGACACAGGTGCGGCTGATCCTCGACGACGAGCCGCTGGAGATCAGCGCGAGCAATAATCGGCGTCCGCTGCCGTAAAGGCGTTCCGGAAGGTTTGACCGGGACGTCTGCAGCGGCGAAGGTGGCGGGGTAGATTTTCGGAGAACCGCCTTGGACAGACGCGCCTTCCTGACCGCCTGCGGCATCGGCGCCGGCGGCCTGTTGCTGCCCGGCTTCGCGGGGCGCGCCATCGCCGCCGAAGAGCTGGGCGACACGCTCGACATCGCGATCAAGAAACGGCTGGCCGATGCGGCGATGTCGACGGCCAAGGCGGCGGGCGCGACCTATTGCGACGTGCGGGTCGGCCGGTATCTCAACCAGTTCGTCATGACGCGCGAAGCCAATGTCGAGAACGTGGTCAACACCGAGAGCTCGGGCGTGGGCGTGCGGGTCATCGCCGACGGCGCCTGGGGCTTCGCCGCCACCAATGAGCTGACCGCCGAGGCCGCGGTCAACGCCGCGAAGCTGGCCACGGCCATCGCCAAGGCCAACGCCACCAGCCAGACTGCGCCGGTGCAGCTGGCCCCGACGCCAGGCGTCGGAGAGGTCTCATGGCGCACCCCGATCCGCCGCAACGGCATGACCGTGCCGATCGAGGAGAAGATCGAACTGCTGATGGGGGTCAACTCGGCCGCCATGGAGGCCGGCGCCAGCTTCGTCGCCTCGCGCCTGTTCCTGGTGAACGAGCAGAAGTATTTCGCCTCGACCGACGGATCGTACATCGATCAGGACGTTCACCGCATCTGGGCGCCGTTCACGGTCACCGCCGTCGACAAGACGACCGGCAAGTTCCGCACCCGCGACGGCCTCTCGTCGCCCATGGGGCTGGGCTACGAATATCTGGACGGCAAGGCCGAGGACAAGACGGCCCTGCCCGGCGGCCTGATCGCATACGGCAAGTCCTATGACATGCGCGAGGACGCGGTCGCCGCGACCGCCCAGGCCAAGGAGAAGCTGACCGCCGAGTCGGTCAAGGCCGGCAAGTACGATCTGGTGCTGGACCCCAACCACCTCGGCCTGACCATCCACGAGTCGGTCGGCCACCCGCTCGAGCTCGACCGGGTGCTGGGCTATGAGGCCAACTATGCGGGCACCAGCTTCGCGACCATCGACAAGCGCGACGCGGGCTTCAAATACGGCAGTGAGGTCGTCAACATCGTCGCCGACAAGCTCCAGCCGGGCAGCCTCGGCGCCGTCGGCTATGACGACGAGGGCGTGGCGGCCAAGCGCTGGGACCTGATCAAGGACGGGGTTCTGGTCGACTATCAGGCGACGCGGGATCAGGCCCATCTGCTGGGCAAGACGGCGTCGGACGGCTGTTCCTATGCCGACAGCTGGTCGACGGTGCAGTTCCAGCGGATGCCGAACGTCTCGCTCCAGCCCGGCAAGACCAAGATGAGCGCCGCCGACATGGTCGCGAACGTCGAGGACGGGATCTACATTCTCGGCCGCGGCTCCTATTCGATCGACCAGCAGCGCTACAACGCCCAGTTCGGCGGTCAGCTATTCTATGAGATCAAGAACGGGGCGATCACCCGGCCGCTGGCCGACGTCGCCTACCAGATGCGCACGCCGGAGTTCTGGGCCTCGTGCGCGGCGACCTGCGACGAGAGCGACTACCGGATGTTCGGATCGTTCTTCGACGGCAAGGGCCAGCCGAGCCAGGTCTCGGCCGTCAGCCACGGCTCGGCGACGACCCGGTTCAACGGGATCAATGTGATCAG
>DBBK01000217.1:3728-8918 GCA_002292165.1 Brevundimonas sp. UBA986 | reverse complement strand
GCCGCTCGGCGCGGTCCCGCGCCCACTCTTCCAGCCAGGGCGTCAGGGTGGTGGTTCCCGCCGCGCGCTGGGGCGTCTCGGACCGGGTCCGCGACCGGTATTCCAGCGGCGTCGGGTGCGGCGAAACCGACGTCTGGGCGGCGGACTGGGCCGAAGCCGCCCCGGCTCCGAAGACCCCCGCCGCCAGGCCCATCAGGCCCGCGACCAGAAGACGCGATCTGTTCATCCGAAACCCCCATCCGTGAACGAACGATCAGGGTTACACGACGTTCAGGTGACCGCCAGCGCGTTCGCGCCTAAAGGTTCTTCATCATGACCGCATCTGACCGGAGTTTTCGATGCATCGACGCCAGCTTCTCATCGCGGGCGGCAGCCTGATGGCCCTGTCCGCCTGCGCCACGGGCCCCGGCACCGCCGACAGCATGGCCGGCGAATACCTGCCTGTCTCCAACCCCACGACCGTCGCCGAGGAAGCCCGCATCGCCCGCGCCGTCCTGCCGCAGACGGCTCCGAAGGCCGAGCTGCTGCAGCCCTGGACCGGCCCCTATGACGGCGTGCCGCCGTGGGACAAGGTCACCCCCGCCAAGCTGCGCGAGGCCCTGCTCGAAGGCATCACCCTGAACCGCGCCGACGTCGCGGCGGTGGCTGACAACCCCGAGGCCCCGACCTTCGCCAACACTCTGGTGGCCATGGAGCTGATGGGCGCGCCGCTGGATCGCGTCTCCAACATCTACAGCGTCATGACCGGCAATATCGGCGGTGATGAATACGACGCCCTCGACACCGAGATGTCGCCGATCCTGTCGGCCTTCTTCGACGAGATCAGCTTCAACGACAAACTGTTCCAGCGCGTGAAGACCGTCGCCGACAACGCTGACGCCATGGGTCTGAACGCCCAGCAGAAGCGTCTGGCCGTGCGCAGCCGCGACAGCTTCATCCGTTCGGGCGCCAATCTGGACGCCGCCGGCAAGGCCGAGCTGGGCCGCATCAACACCGCCCTGTCCAACGCCTTCACCCGCTTCGGCCAGAAGGTCGTCGCCGACGAGAACGCCTGGACGGTGATCCCGACCGAGGCCGGGGTTGCAGGGCTCCCCGCCTCCAACAAGGCCGCCGCCGCCGCCGCCGCGCGCGCCAAGTCGATCCCTGGCTGGATCATCATGAACACCCGCTCCAGCGTCGATCCCTTCCTGACCTTCGCCAACGACCGCGCCATGCGCGAGACAGTCTGGAAGAAGTTCGTGAACCGCGGTGACAACGGCGACGCCAACGACACCAATGCGACCATCGCCGAGATCGTGAAGCTGCGCGACCAGCGGGCCAAGCTGCTGGGCTATCGCAACCACGCCGAACTGCGCATGCAGGACACCATGGCCAAGACCCCGGCGGCCGCGAAGTCGCTGATGGACCGCGTCTGGGCCCCGGCCAAGGAGCGGGTCGTGGAAGAGGTCGCCGACATGAAGGCGATCGCCGGTTTCGACATCGAGCCCTGGGACTACCTCTACTTCGCCGAGAAGGTCCGCAAGGCCAAGTACGACCTCGATCAGAACGAGCTGAAGCCCTACTTCGAGCTCAACGCCGTCCGCGCCGGCTCCTTCTACATGGCCGAGCGCCTGTACGGCTTCCAGTTCAAGAAGCTGCCTGCCGGCTCCGTCCCGGTCTTCGAGGAAAACGTCGTGACCTACGAGGTTCACGACAAGGCCACCGGCCGTCTGCTGGGCCTCTACTACACCGACGACTACGCCCGTCCGGGCAAGCGTTCGGGCGCCTGGATGACCACCTACCGGTCCTTCTCGCAGCTGGACGGCTCCAAGGTCATCCTGGCCTCGAACAACAACAACTTCACCAAGCCGGAACCCGGCCAGCCCGTCCTGCTCTCGCTCGACGACGCCGAGACCATGTTCCACGAGTTCGGCCACGCCCTGCACTATTTCAGCTCGGTGGTGACCTATCCGTCGTACGGCAACACCCCGCGCGACTTCGTGGAATATCCGTCCCAGGTGCATGAGCACTGGGTCCTGACCCGCCCGATCCTCGACGGCTTCATGAAGCATGTGGAGACCGGCCAGCCCATGCCGCAAGCGCTGGTGGACAAGGTCGACGCCTCGGGCACCTTCAACCAGGGCTATGCCACGGTCAGCTACCTGTCCTCGGCCATCGTCGACATGGACCTGCATACGCAAGAGACCCCGCCGACCGACATCGACGCCTTCGAAAAGGCCTCGCTGGCGCGCATCGGCATGCCGAAGGAGATCGTGATGCGGCACCGCCTGCCGCAGTTCAACCATCTCTTCACCTCGGACGCCTACTCGGCGGGCTATTACAGCTACCTCTGGTCCGAGACGATGGACGCCGACACCTGGGCCTATTTCGAGGAGTCGGGCGACGTCTTCAATCCGGACATCTCGGGCCGGTTCAAGTCGATCATGCTGGCGCCGGGCAACACCACCGACCGCGCCGACGCCTATCGTCAGTTCCGCGGCCGCGACGTCGACGTCTCGGCCCTGCTCAAGGTGCGTGGCTTCCCGGTCTCCTGAGTTGCCCTAACGCCCCTTCGGGCTGCTTGAGGGCGCCGCGCGTTAGCGCGGGTGCAAACGTGAAGGGCCGGCGGGGAAACCCGCCGGCCCTTTTCAATTCCGGCGTTGAAGGCTTACGCCGAGACGGTCGGCACCATGGCCAGGACGCGGCCCGAGCGGGCGCGGGCGTAGTCCTCGCGTTGCGGGGCGGGCAGGGCCCCGCGCAGTTCGCGCGACAGGGTCTCGCGGCACTGCATGCCCGAGAGCGTCGGGCGGCCGGCGCAGGCGGTGCGGGCGCGGCGCTCGACACGTTCGTCGAAACGGGCGGCGCCGTTGGCCGAGGACAGATCCAGATCGTCGATGCGGACGCGGACGTCATCGTTACGGGGGGCGGGGGCGCGGTCTTGTGCAAAGGCCGGGGCGGCGACGGCGAGGGTGGCGCAGGCGAGAAGAGTGGGGAGGGCGAACCGGGTCATGACCGATATCCTTGTTCGTCGCGGTGGGGTGCGACGGCGCCCCTCTAGGCCGGGTCGGTGACAGTGCGACGCCCGCTTTGTGAGACTTTCCTCACGCTTTGCGGGCGCCGTTCTGACAGTCGCTCCGGGGACGAACGGCCCTTAACCAGACGAACTAGAGGTCGATCCGGGGCAGGCGCGCCACGGCGTAGTCGCGCTGGGCGGCGAGGGGCAACTGACGCATCACCTCGGCCCGGACCGCGGCCTGGCACCAGGCCCGGTCGCTGATGCGACCACCGGGGCGGCGCGCATCGCGGCACAGGTCGCGCGCGGCCTGGTCGATCCGGACGTCCAGCACATCGGCGCCCCGGGTCGTGGACAGGTTCAGGTCGGAGAAGGGGATGCGCGCCTCCTTCTCGCCGGCGAAGGCGGGGACGCCCGTACCCAGAAGGGCCGCGGCGAAGGCGGCGGCGGCCAACAGGGAGGCGGAAAGGAAGGACGCGGTGGGGAACTCGGTCTTCATGGCGTGTCTCCTGAGGGGGTTCATCGCTCTATCGGCGACCCGTGCGGTGTGGGCTTTGCGTGTTTCGCGCGCGTGTGACGCTGATGGCCGCGATGTGGCGCCGCCTTAAATCGCGGACAGAAAAGGACCCGACGGATCGCTCCGACGGGTCCTGTGGACGCCACTGCCTTTCACCGGGTTTACAGGGTGATCGGCTGGCGGTTGGCGGCATATTGGGCGCGGGCCTGGGCGGGAAGTTCCGACACCGCCTCGGCGCGGACGGCGGCGGCGCAGTTGGCGCTGTCGTTCAGCCGGCTGTTGGGACGGGTGGCGTCCTTGCACATGGATTTGGCGGCGGCCTCGACGCGGGCGTCGAAGGCGGCGGCGCCGGCCGCGCTGGAGAGGTTCAGATCGCCGTAGGGGATGCGGGTTTCGGCGGAGGCGGCGCCGGCGATTGCAGCGACGGCGAGGGCGGAAGCGAGGAGCAGTTTCATCGGAGCGGTTCCTGAGTTGGGCGTCGCTCTTGTCGGCGACGACGGCTCTTCTGAACCCCTTCCGGAGCGGCACGCGGACCCTTCGGCGGCGACCGTGTGGCCAAGCTTTAATTCGAAGTCATGACATTGAAGTCATTACGTTTTTGTCAGGGTTTTTTATCGTCCGTCTACGGAAAACGGCGGCCCCGAAGGACCGCCGCTTCATCGCTTTGGACTGTCTCGCAAGCCGCTGTTTCAGGTGACCTTCTTGGCCACGGTGAAGCCCAGCAGCAGGAAGACGGCGAAGACGATCAGAGCCAGAACCGCCAGGAATTTGGCGATACCCGCCGCGGCGCCGGCAATGCCGCCAAAGCCGAGCAGTCCCGCCACGATGGCGATGACGGCGAAGATGAGAGCCCATTTCAACATGACGTGTTTCCCTTCCAGGTCATTCCCTTGCAGGTCTGGGAAACGGGACAGAATGTCGCAGGTTCCTGCCGTCAGCCGCTGTTTCTCAACCCCGCCGCCACCCCGTTGATGGCCAGCAGGATGCCTTCGCGGACCAGGGGGTCGTCATCCCCCGCGCGGCGGCGCCGGATCAGCTCGATCTGCACATGGTTCAGCGGCTCGACATAGGGCATGCGCAGACGGATCAGCCGGTCCAGCTCGGGCTGGCCGCCCAGCAGGTCCGACTGGCCGGTGATGGTCAGGACGGCGTCCTTCGTCTTGTCCCACTCATCCTTGATCGCGCCGTAGATGGTGGCGCCCAGATTGGCGTCAGGAACCAGACGCGCATACCGGCGGGCGATGGTCATGTCGGCCTTGGCCATGATCATCTCCATGTTCTGGATCAGGGTGCGGAAGAAGGGCCATTCCTTGCCCATGGCCTGCAGCTCGGCCATGTCCATGCCCTGCACCGCGCTGCCGAAGCCGAACCAGCCGGGCAGCATCACCCGCGACTGCGACCAGCTGAACACCCACGGAATGGCCCGCAGGTCCTCGATGGCCGTGGAGGAGGTCCGCGAGGCCGGGCGCGACCCGATCTTCAGCTCGGCCAGTTCGGCGATGGGCGTCGCGGCGCGGAAATAGTCCACGAAGCCCGGGGTCTCATAGACCAGCGAGCGATAGGCGGTCATCGAGGCCTGGGACAGTTTCGACGCCGTCGGCCTGTGGCGCCCGGTCAGTTCGTCGTCCGGCGGCGGCGCCAACGAGGCGATCAGCACCCCGGCGGTCAGGGCGTCGAGGTT
>DBBK01000217.1:0-3638 GCA_002292165.1 Brevundimonas sp. UBA986 | reverse complement strand
GAAGCTGGAGCCCCCGCCGCGCCCGACGGCGCCGCCGCGGCCGTGGAACAGCTGCAGCTTCAGGCCCGCCGCGTCGGTGACGTCCAGCAGGGCCCGCGACGCCTCGTGCAGCTCCCAGGTCGAGGTCAGGTAGGAGCCGTCCTTGTTGGAATCGGAATAGCCGATCATGACCTCCTGCACCCCGCGCGTCTTCGCCACGGCCAGAGCCGAGGGCTCCTGAAGCAGGCGGGACAGGGTGGGCTTCGCGGCCCTCAGGTCGTCGATGGTCTCGAACAGGGGCGCGGCCTGGATCGGGCATTCGCCGGGCGCCTCGGGCCGGTAGAGACCGACCTCCTTGAGCAGCAGATAGACCTCCAGCAGGTCCGAGGCCGCGTCGGTCTTGGACACGATATGGGTCCGGATCGCCTGCGGTCCGTAGACGGACAACGCCTTCGCGGCCGCCTCCAGAATGGCCCGCTCCTTCAGGGTCTCGTCCGTATAGGCGGCATAGGGGCTGAACAGCAGCCGGCCCGAGGCCAGTTCGGCCGACAGCAGGGCGATGCGCCCCTCCTCGTCGAGCGCCGAATAGTCGGCCTCGACCCCCGCCACCTTGAACAGGTCGGCGACCACCCGCTCGTGCACATCGGAGTTCTGGCGCAGGTCCAGCGTCGCCATGTGGAAGCCGAAGATGTCCACGGCGGTGATCAATTGCGTCAGGCTGTCGTCGGCGAACACCTGGCCGTGGTTGGCCACCAGACTGTCGCGCAGCACCGCCAGTTCGGCGCGGAAGGCGTCGGGGCCGGGATAGGGATCGGCGCCGAACCGGGCGGCGCGCGGGGCCGGGGTCCCGGTGATGCTCTGGTGGGTCGCCGCCAGCCGGGCGTAGATCTCGGTCAGGGCGCGGCGATAGGGCTCGTCGGCGCGGTGCGGGCTGTCGTCCTCCGACGCCCCCGACAGGGCCGCCATCTCGGGCGAGACATGGGCGAGGCTGCCCGACAGGCTCAGCTCGGCGCCGAGCGCATTCACCTCTTCGAGGTAATAGCGCAGCACCGCCCGCGAGGCCGTCGCCAGGGCCGCCGTCAGGGTCTTGCCGTCGACATTGGGATTGCCGTCGCGGTCGCCGCCGACCCAGGCCCCGATGCGGATGAAGGGACTGAGGTCGGGCGCATCCAGCGCCTTGCGCCACTCCTGCAGCTGCTCCGGCGCGACCCTCAGGAAGATGCGGTCGAGGAAGGAGACGACGGTGTCGATCTCGTCCTGCACCACCAGACCGGTCGTCCGCACCAGCCGCGTCGCCCACAGGATCACCGTCTGGCGCCGCAGACCCCGGTCCAGCACGTCCGGTGCGCAGCTCAGATCATCCTTGTCGCAGGCGTCCAGCAGGTCTGACACCGCCGCGATCCGGTCGATGACGCTCTTGCGCCGCACTTCGGACGGGTGGGCTGTCAGGACCGGAGAGATCAGGCCGTCGTTCAGCAGGTCGCGCGCATCGGCCGCCGTCTTGCCCGCCGCCGCCAGCCGGGCCATGGCCCCCTCCAGCGTATCCGGCCGCGCGCCCTCGGCCGTCTGGGTCCGCGCGCGCCGCTTGCCGGCCCGGTCCTCGGCGACATTGGCCAGAAGCGAGAAGACCGCGAAGCCGTGGGCTAAGCCCACCGCCTGCTCCAGCGACAGTTCCGACAGCAGCCGCTCCAGTCGTCCGGCCGGATGCGAGCCCGGGTCGCGGTGATAGGCGACCGAGGCCTGCCTGACCGCCTCGATCCGGTCGTAGAGCTCCTGCCCGCCCTCGTCGCGAATGACTTCGCCCAGCACCCCGCCCAGCTTTCGGACCTCCTCGCGCAGACGGTCGTCGGCGACAGGAGCGGAGGAAGTCGGCATGGGCGTATCTCTGGGCAGGGGGAGCTGCGGGTGAAAGCGGGACCGTATCAGGGGTTTTCCGTCTGACCAGCGTCCCGCCGCCGGTTGAAACCTATTGTGCCCCCGGAGTTCCCGTCGCCGCCGCCGTTTCCGGCGGTTCCAGACCGAACACCTGACGCAGGAACAGGTTGGTGACCTCGGCCTGGGCGTCGGCGTTGCGCTTCTTGCGGAAGCCGTGGCCCTCGTCATTGGCCAGCAGATACCAGACGGGGTGACCCTCGCCGCGCACGGCGGCGACGATCTGTTCGGCCTCGGTATGGGGCACGCGCGGATCGTTCAGGCCCTGGACCACCATCAGCGGGCTGGTCATCCCGTCGGTCAGGTTGAGCGGCGAGATGCGGTCGAACACCGCCCGCATGGCCGGGTCGCGTTCGTCGCCGTATTCCGCGCGCCGCAGGTCGCGGCGATAGCCTTCGGTGTTCTGCAGGAAGCTGATGAAGTTGGAGATGCCGACAATATCGACCGCCCCCGCCAGCCGGTCCGAATAGGCGGCGAGCGACGCCAGAACCATGAAGCCGCCGTAGGAGCCGCCGTGCACCACGACCCGCTCCGGATCGAGGTCGGGCTGGGTCGCGATCCAGTCCAGAAGGGCGCCGATGTCCTTGACCGAGTCCTGACGCAGCGGGCCGTTGTCCATCGCCACCCAGGCCTTGCCGTAGCCGGTCGAGCCCCGGACGTTCGGCACGACGACGGCGGCGCCGAGGTCCGCGATCCACTGCTGATAGGTGGGGTTGAAGCCGGGGCGCGACTGGCCCTCGGGTCCGCCGTGAATGTCGATGATCACCGGTCGGCGTCCCGATCCGCCCGCCGGAGGACGATAGACGAAGGCCGGAATCTGAAGACCGTCGAAGGAGGGGAAGCGCACCAGTTCCGGGGTGACGAAGCTGGCCGGATCGACCGGCCCGACCTCGGAGGTCGTCCAGCGGGTCAGGCCGCCGGCCGCCACGTCCCAGCTCCAGACGTCGCCCGACGAGGCCGGGGTCGACAGGCTCAGGGCCAGGCGCGACCCGTCGGCCGAGAACTTCAGCCCCCCCAGAACCCCGGCGGGCAGATCGGGCGCCGTCAGGGGACGTCCGGTCGAAAGATCCAGGATATGGACCCTGGCGAAGCCGTCCTCATTGACGGAATAGGCCAGCAACCGCCCGTCGTCCGACAGGTCGAATCCCTCGACGTCCCACTTCAGGGCTTCGGTCAGGGCCGTCGCCGCTCCGGACGCCAGATCGATCCGCACCAGCCGGCTGACGTCGGAGCCTTCGTCCGAGGTGGTGATGATCGACCGCCCGTCGGCCGTGAACTCCGCCGGTCCGAACGAAACCGGAGTCGCCGTCTCATGCACCCGGCTCACGCGGCCGTCGGCCACATCCAGCACCCACAGCTGGCTGTCCTGCACCGAGACGTATTTGCTGAGCAGCACCCGGGTTCCGTCCGGAGAGACGTCGACGGGCGACCAGGCCCCTTCGCCGCGATACAGGGTCCGGCGCGCCGTCGGCGCGGCCAGATCGACCGCCACGATCTCATAGTTGGGCTGGCCCGGGCGGACCTGGCTCCAGACCGCGGTCTTGCCGTCGCGCGAGAAGGTCAGTCCCTCGTTGCGCGTGCCCGGTTCGGTGATCTGAACCTCACCGCCGGTCAGGCCGGCGACGAAGATCTGGTAGTATTCCGCCCCGCCGACGTCGCGGCTGTAGGCGAAGCGGTCCCCGCCGGGCACGACCTGGGCGCCGGCGACCGGCTCGTCGAAGAAGGTC
>DBBK01000090.1 GCA_002292165.1 Brevundimonas sp. UBA986 | reverse complement strand
CCTGCGGATGGAACGCGAGTTCGTCCGCCACAAGGCCCTGGACGCCATCGGCGACCTGTACGTCCTCGGCGCCCCCCTGTTGGGCCGTTATGAAGGCTACAAGGCCGGTCACGCCGTCAACAACCTGCTGGTCCGCGCCCTGCTGGCCAATCCGCAGAGCTGGCGCGAAGTCACCCGCGTGCCGGAGCTGGCCCAGGTCGGCTAGTTTTCCCTTCTCCCCTTGCGGGAGAAGGTGGGCCGCGTAGCGGCTCGGATGAGGGGTTTCGCTGGCGTTTGATATTTGCCCGAACCCTACCTCATCCGTCGGTGTGACCCCTCATCCGTCAGGCTCCGCCTGCCACCTTCTCCCGCAAGGGGAGAAGGATCATTTCTTCTTCGCCGGCTTGGACTGGTTCAGCGTGATCGCCGCCCGGACCAGCGCCTTCAGGGCCTCGGCGTCGATCACCACGCCTTCAGGAATGTCGATGGCGCGGCGGACGTTGCCCTCGAGGCTGGAATTGAACAGGCCGGTGGGGTCGGGCAGGGCGGCGCCCTTGGCGAAGGTCAGTTTGACCACGGCCTTGTAGGTCTCGCCGGTGCAGATCATGCCGTCGCGATACCAGACGGGCACGCCGCGCCATTTCCAGTCCTCGACGACCTCCGGATCGGCTTCCAGGATCAGGGCGCGGCAGCGGGCCAGGGTCTCGCCGCGCCAATCGGGCAGGGAGGCGATGCGCTGATCGATAAGGTCGGACGGCGTGGGGGCGTCGGTCATGGCGACACCCTACACCCGCGGTCCCGGCCGTCGAGCCCGATGCGGATCGGGGTGCGGCTCAAATATTTCACGGACCCTTGAAATCCCGCCCGAACGGCGCGAGGTCGTCGCTACGCCCCGATATCGGAAACGCCGAGTTTTGCTCAACCCTTCCAATAGCCTGCCGTCCGGTTCGCATGATCCCTCCGCGTCGGGGCGGTCGGCGGTCATGCGGATGGCCGCGATGCTGGCGCTCGCCAATCTGGCGGCCAGCGCGGACAAGGCCGTGGTCGCCGTCTATGCGCCCGAGTTGAGGACCGCCTTCCATCTGAATGACGGCCAGATCGGCGCCTTGCAGGGCGGGCCCTTCCTGGTGGGATACGTCTTGGCCCTGCTCTGGGCCGGGCGGCGCGGCGGCGGGGCTACGACCGGCCGATACATCGCCGTCTGCATCGCCTTCTGGACGGTGGGGGCCGTGGTCTTCGCCCTGGCGCCCGGATACGCCGAACTTCTGGCCGGACGCCTGTTGCTGGCCATCGGTCAGGCGGCCTTCGCCCCGGCGGCGATACTGCTGCTCAACGCCCTGTACGGCGCCGCGCAGGGCGATGAGCCAGGCGAAGCGTCAGGCGCGGGGGCCGCTCGCTTCGTGTCCCTGTTCACCGCCGCCTCGACCGTGGGGCGCAGCCTCGGCCTGATGCTGGGCGGCGCCTTGATTACGGCGGCGGTCGCCCTGGCGGCCCGACTGCCCGACCTGGCGCCCTGGCGGCTGTCGGGACTGGCCCTGCTGGCCCCCAACCTGATCCTGCTGGTCCTGTTTCTGCGCTCGCGACAGGTCGTGACGACCTCGGCCGCCGCCTCGGGACTGGTCGAGACCCTGCGCCATGTCGCCGGCCGGGCGCGGCCGGTCCTGATCTGGACGGTGGCGGGCTGCGGCATGATCCTGGCGGTCCAGGCCTGCGCCGCCTGGGCCCCGTCCATCCTGCACCGGCAGTTCGGGGTGCCGGTCGGAACCTCGGGCGTGGTCATCGGCCTGATCACCCTGGTCGCGGCGCCGCTCGGCCATCTGGGCGCCGGGCAACTGGTGTCCCGGTCAGCCACCGCCTTCCGGCGTTCGGCTCTTCTGCTGGCGGCCGCGGCCCTGCTGTCGGCCGGGTTCGCGGGCGTGGTCGCGGCCTCGACCGTCGAAGCCCTGAGCGTCGCCGCCCTGGCCGGCCTGATGGCCGCGAGCGGTTTCGGCGCGGCCCTGGTCCTGATCCGCATCCAGCCCTTCTTTCCGCGTGACCTTCAGCGCGGGGGCAACAGCCTGTTTCTGGCGGCGACCACGACCTTCGGAACCGCCGCCGGCCCCGTCATCACCGGCCTGGTCAGCGACCATGTCGCCGCCGACGGCGGGCGCCTGCCCCTGGCCCTGGCCGTCGTCACGATCGGTGCGGGATCGGTCGTGGCGTTGGCGGCGTTGACCACGGTGATGTTCCAACGCCCATCCTCCCCCACGCCGGCATCGACCTCGGCATGATCGAGCGCTTCAACTTCTCCTCCGCCGGCCGACCGACGGAGCGCGCCTTCGACGACTATGTCGCCCTCTACGCCGGCGGTTCGGACGTCAGCAGGGGGCGAGGCCCCTTCCGTGCGGAGATGCGGGCCTGGCGGCTGGACGGAATCCTGTTGTTCGACCGGCGGGTGACCGGGGCGGTCCATGCGCGCAAGGACCGCATGGCCGCCGACGCCTTCAGCCACATCGTCCTGACACTGGTGGTGGAGGGGCGGCTGGAGGGAGGCGCGGACAGCGGGTTCGTCGAAGCCCTGCCCGGTGAGATCGTCATCGCCGATACCACCCGGTCGACCCGGACCGAGCCGGTCGACGCCCACATCATCACCGCCAGCGTAGATCGCGGCATCGTCGAGGCCGGGCTGGGGGCGGCGGGCGGGTTGCACGGGGTGGTGCTGCGGCCGCCGTCGAACCTGATGCTGGCCGACTTCATGCAGTCGCTGGTCCGCCACGGCGACGCCCTGAGACCGGCCTCCTTGCCGCCGCTGTCGCGCGCCTTCGTCGACATCCTGGCCTCGGTCGACGGCCTCGTGTCGCGGGCCAGTTCCGACACCCGCCGTCAGGAGTACATCCGCCGCGAGGTGGTCGAGCGCCACATCGCCCTCAATCTGGGCGACCGCGGCCTGTCGGTGGAGACCATCAGCGCGACGACCGGCATCTCGCGCTCGGCCCTCTATCGGCTGTTCGAAAGCGAGGGCGGGGTGGCGAAGCTGATCCAGCGTCGCCGCCTGGACCGCCTGCGCAGCGCCCTGAACGTTCTGGCCGCGGAGAGGGGGGCCGCCGATCCGGGCGTGGAAGGCGAGGCGGACCGGCAGACCCTGGGCGAGCTGTTCCTCGGCTTCGGCTTTTCCAATGAGGATCAGGCGCGCCGGCTGTTCGCCGAGGCCTTCGGCTTGACGCCGCGCGCCTATGTCGAAGGCCTGGCGTCCCTGGGGGCTGACAGCAGCGAGGCCAGCGCCCGCCGCTGGATCGGCTGGATGACCGAGGTCTCCTGAGCGGCGGCCTCTGGCGTTCCGGCTGCTCCTCGCCCAACATGGCGCGACCGATGCGTCATGCGCATTTGCCAAAGGAATGCTACCGGTGTCATAGACACCCGACGAACCGTCGAGACCGTCGTCAGACCCGGTCCTTCGCCGTCGCCGCGATCACCCCAGGAAGCGCGCGCCCTGCGCCGGCCGCGCGAAAGAGTCCGTACCGATGAGCCATCCGCTGAAGCTGAACCCCGACCGCCTGTTCCCGGTCGACGCCGACACGCGCGGCCTGGCCCGTCGCCTGTATGCGGAGATCAAGGATCTGCCGATCATCAGCCCGCACGGCCATACCGATCCGTCGTGGTTTGCGCTGAACGAGAATTTCGCCAACCCGGCCGAGCTGCTGATCACGCCCGACCACTACGTCTTCCGCATGCTGCACTCGCAGGGGATGGCGATGGAGGATCTGGGGGTTCCGCGCGCCGACGGCGGCCCGGTCGAGACCGATCCCCGCACCATCTGGCGCCGCTTCGCCGAGAACTATCACCTGTTCCGCGGCACCCCTTCCCGGATGTGGCACGACTGGGTCTATGCCGAGGCCTTCGGCATCGACGTGCGTCTCTCGGCCGAAACGGCGGACCACTACTACGACGTCATCGACGCGGCCCTGAAGACCGATGCGTTCAAGCCGCGCGCCCTGTTCGATCGCTACAACATCGAGGTCCTGACCACGACGGAGTCGCCGACCGATACGCTGGAGCACCACAAGACCATCCGGGCCTCGGGCTGGAAGGGCCGGGTGCTGACCGCCTATCGCCCCGATCCGGTGCTGGACCCCGACTATGAAGGCTTCCGCGACAATCTGAAGGTTCTGGCCGAGCAGACCGGCTGCGACACCACCACCTGGGCCGGTTATCTCGACAGCTTGCGCGCCCGCCGCGCCTTCTTCGCCGAGATGGGCGCGACCTCGACCGATCACGGCCACCCCACCGCCTTCACCGCCGACCTGTCGAAGGCCGAGGCCGAGGCCCTGTTCAAAAAAGTCTCGACCGGCCCGGTCTCCGCCGCCGACGCCGAGCTGTTCCGCGGCCAGATGCTGACCGAGATGGCCGCCATGTCGGTCGAGGACGGTCTGGTCATGCAGTTGCACCCGGGCTCGTTCCGCAACCACTCGGCAACGGTGTTCAACCGCTTCGGCCGCGACAAGGGCTGCGATATCCCGACCCAGACCGACTACGTCCGCGCGCTCAAGCCGCTGCTGGACCGCTTCGGCTCCGACAACCGTCTGACCCTGATCCTGTTCACCCTGGACGAGACCTCCTACAGCCGCGAACTGGCCCCGCTGGCCGGTCACTATCCGGCGCTGAAGCTGGGCCCGAGCTGGTGGTTCCACGACAGCCCCGAGGGCATGCGCCGCTTCCGCGAGCAGACCACCGAGACGGCGGGCTTCTACAACACCGTCGGCTTCAACGACGACACCCGCGCCTTCCTGTTGAGCCCG
>DBBK01000181.1 GCA_002292165.1 Brevundimonas sp. UBA986 | reverse complement strand
TTTATAGGACGGGCTGGCCGCGTGCCCTGCCGCCAACGCCGCGATGACGGTATGGGCGTCACCTCCCGACAGTCTGGTGCTGGAGCCGTCCCCGTCGCCAAACGAGGTCGCATAGCGCTTTCCGTCGACGACTACCGTGATCGGAGACTTCAGTTCTCCTCCATCGTCGGGCCACATCCCGACCCGGACCGTCGCCCGTGCCGCAGGACCCGCATCCATCTGGATCAGGATCCAGCCGGTCGATCCGCCGGTATAGGCCGCACAGAAATTGCCGTTATCGCAGACGGCGTACCAATCGCGGAAGGTTCTGCTTTCGGACTTCATCGCGGCGGTCGCGGCCGGCGCCGCCTGTGCCCCCGACCCTCCTTCGGTCTTCGCCGCCGACTTCTCGCTTCCGCAGGCCGCCAGAGCCAGGGCGGCGACGCCCATCCAGATCATCCGCATCCGATTTCCCCCAATGACGACATGGCCGCTCAGCCCTTGCGTAGTTCGGACGGCCTGTGAGCGGCCCGGGCGCCGGTCTTGCCGCTCTCGACCAGATACTCCGGATGGTCGGGCGACGCTGCGACCTTGTGATCCTTGATCTTCGTCGGCCTCGTCAGTTTGCGGACCACCTTGCCGGTGGTCGTGCCCTGGCTGTGGTCCCATTTGACCGTTTCGCCGGCTTTGAAGGTCTTTTCGGTCACGGCGGGTCCTCCTCGGCGCGGGCCTCATGTTCAGCGAGCACCATTCGCATCAGTTCCACGTCCACCAGCGGCGGCGCCTCCAGAAATGTCAGTATCCATTGTTCGGTCAGTCTTTCGGCTTCCTGGCTCACTCTGCCCCTCGATGAGTCATGACGCCCTTCCGGCAGAGGTAAGCCGTCCGAACCGCGCCGGTTCAGCTCTGCCGTGGGCGACTTTTTGAGGGCAGGGTTAACCGGTGGCAGGCCCCCCTTTGCGTGCGGGGCTTCAGGTGGCTATACCGCCGCCAACCTGTTCTCCTTCCCAAACGTCAGAGGCGCTCCGCATGGCCAAGATCAAGGTCGCAAACCCCATCGTCGATATCGACGGCGACGAAATGACCCGCATCATCTGGCAGTGGATCAAGGACAAGCTGGTCTTCCCGTTCGTTGACGTCGAGCTCGACTACTACGACCTGGGCATGGAGCACCGCGACGCCACCGACGACCAGGTGACGATCGACGCCGCCCACGCCATCCAGAAGCACGGCGTCGGCGTGAAGTGCGCCACCATCACCCCCGATGAAGCCCGGGTGAAGGAATTCGGCCTGAAGAAGATGTGGAAGTCGCCGAACGGCACCATCCGCAACATCCTGGGCGGCGTGGTCTTCCGCGAGCCGATCATCTGCTCGAACGTGCCGCGTCTGGTTCCGGGCTGGACCCAGCCGATCGTTGTCGGCCGTCACGCTTTCGGCGACCAGTACAAGGCCACCGACTTCCTGATGCCGGGCAAGGGCACCCTGTCGATCAAGTTCGTCGGCGACGACGGCGAAGTGATCGAGCATGAGGTCTTCAAGTCGCCGGGCGCCGGCGTCGCCATGGGCATGTACAACCTCGACGACTCGATCCGCGATTTCGCCCACGCCTCGTTCGGCTATGGCCTGAAGCGCAACTACCCGGTCTATCTGTCGACCAAGAACACGATCCTGAAAGCCTATGACGGCCGCTTCAAGGACATCTTCCAGGAAGTGTTCGACGCCGAATACGCCGACAAGTTCAAGGCCGCCGGCCTGACCTACGAACACCGTCTGATCGACGACATGGTCGCGGCCGCGATCAAGTGGTCGGGCGGCTTCGTCTGGGCGTGCAAGAACTACGACGGCGACGTGCAGTCGGACGTCGTGGCGCAGGGCTTCGGCTCGCTGGGCCTGATGACCTCGGTCCTGATGACGCCGGACGGCAAGGTGCTGGAAACGGAAGCCGCCCACGGCACCGTCACCCGCCACTACCGCCAGCACCAGAAGGGCGAGGCCACCTCGACCAACTCGATCGCCTCGATCTTCGCCTGGACCCAGGGCTTCAAGCACCGCGCCAAGCTGGACGGCAACGCCGAGCTGGAGCAGTTCGCCTCGACCCTGGAAAAGGTCGTCGTCGACACCGTCGAAGCCGGCTTCATGACCAAGGACCTGGCGCTGCTGGTCGGCGACCAACAGGGCTGGCTGACCACCGAGGGCTTCCTCGACAAGGTCGCCGAGAACCTGCGCGCCGAACTGCCGAACGTCGGTTAAGTGCGCTAACGCGGGCGACGCGGTCGCCCGCTGCTTGAGCGCATTTCGTGACTAAACCTTCGCCCGCAACGGCTTGGCCGTTGCGGGCGTTGTCTTGAGCGCATAGCGTTAACGGCGAAGCCGTCGGGGGACGTGTGAGGGACAGGCCGTGAGCGACGAAACGTCGAAGGACGCCGACTATCAGCCGGTCTGGGCGCGCTCCCAGGCCCGCAAGGCCGCGTCGCGCCGCGATCCCTCGTTCAAGCGGCTGATTCTGAACCTGATCGTCATCGCCGTAGTGGTCGCCGCCGTCGGCTTCTTCATCGCCCCCGCCGTCGCCTTCTTCGGCATCCGCGCCGCCGCCCAGGCCGGGGACGTGCAGGGGCTGTCGAAGCTGATCGACTATGACGCCGTGCGCGCCTCGCTGAGGCCGCAGGTCACGGGGCGCACCGAGCCCCTGACGCCGCCGCCCTCGATCCTACAGGACCCGCTCGGCGCCATCCGTCGCCAGTTCGAACAGGCCGTGCCCCAGGTCGTCCCGAGCGCCCCGCCGGTCGATGCCTGGCTGGCGCCGCAGCCCTTGATCGCCCTGACCTCGGGCGCCGGCCGCGACGCCCTGACGGTGGCCGATAACCCCGCCGGTCAGACGGCGCAGGGCTGGCCGAAACCGGTCTACTGGAGCGTCAACCGGGCTCGCCTGAGCATCGCCGACGACGCCCACGCCCCGACGATCTTCACCTTCGAACGGCGAGGGCCATTCGAATGGAAACTGGTGCATATCGGCCTCCCTCCGGAAGGATCCGTCGCGCCTTGACTACCCCTCGAAACCGTCAAGCCTGCGCCGCGTTGCGGTTCGAGGAGTGCCAATGAACCGCAAGACCCAGCTCATCGTCCTCGGCGGCGTTCTCGCCCTCTTCTTCGCGGCCTATTTCGCCTCGCCGCTGCTGGCCGTGCGCGGCCTGATCTCGGCGGCCAAGGCGGGCGATGAGGCGAAGCTGGAGCAGCTGGTCGACTTCCCGGCCTTCCGCACCAGCATGAAGGAAGAGCTGAACGCCAAGCTGGTGGAGCAGATGCGCTCGGACCTCGGCGACCGGGCGGGCGGGCTGAGTGGTCTGGGCATGATCCTGGCGCCGACCCTGATCAGCGGCGCCGTCGACGCCTTTGTCACGCCCCAGGCGGTCGCCGCCATGGTCCGTTCGGGCGAGGTCCCCAGTGCGAAGAGCGTGGCCCGCAACCGCGCCCATGTGCCGGATGAGCCTTCGAGCAAGGTCCACCAGAGCTACAGCTATCGCGGCCTCAACACCTTCGCGATCCGGCTGACGCGCGAGGACCAGCCGGACCAGTACGTCGACCTGCTGATGGACCGCCGCAACGTCTTCGGCTGGAAACTGGCCGCGATCGACCTGCCGAAGAAGCGCTAGGCCCTATTTCGCCTTCTGGGCTGCGATCCAGGCGTCCATGCGCTGGTCCAGCAGGTCGAGCGGCAGCGGGCCGTCGACCAGCAGGGCGTCGTGGAAGTCCCGCACGTTGAACTTCGGCCCCAGCGCAGTCTCGGCCCGGGTGCGGATGGCGCGCAGGCGGATCTCGCCGATCTTGTAGGCCAGGGCCTGACCCGGCCAGCCGATGTAGCGCTGCAGCTCCGTCTCGATATTGTGCGGCGACAGGGCGGAGTTGTCGGTGAAGCACTGACGCGCCTGTTCGATGGTCCAGCCCATCCAGTGCATGCCGGTGTCGGCGACCAGGCGGCAGGCGCGCCACATCTCGTAGGACAGGCGGCCGAAGCGCTCTTCCGGCGTGCGGTAGAAGCCCATCTCCTCGCCGAGGAACTCCGAATACAGGCCCCAGCCCTCGGTGAAGGCGGTCACGTCGACGTTGCGGCGGAAGTAGGGCCCCTGGGCCGCCTCCTGCTGCAGGGCGATCTGGATGTGGTGGCCGGGCACCGCCTCGTGCAGGGTCAGCGCCGGCAGCTCATAGAGCGGGCGCTGGTCCAGCTTGCCGGTGTTGACGATATAGCCGCCGGGCACGCCCTCGGCGAGCGAGCCGCCGTTGTAGCGGCCGGTGGTGTAGGTGTCCTCGATGTCCAGCGGCACGGGCCGGACGTTGTAGGTCAGGCGCGGCAGGGTGCGGAACAGGGCCGGCAGGCCGCCGTCGGCGCGCTTGGCCATCTCCGACGCCTTCTCGATCATGTCCTCGCGCGAAGTCGCATAGAACCGCGGGTCGGTGCGCAGGTGCTGGAGGAAGCCCGCGAAGTCCCCGGTCCAGCCGGCGGCCTTCATCTCCACATCCATGCGGGCGCGGATGCGGGCCACTTCGTCGAGGCCGATCTGGTGGATCTGCTCCGGGGTCAGGTCGGTGGTCGTGTAGGAGCGGGCCTGGAAGGCGTAGTAGTCCTTGCCGCCGGGGCGGGAGCCGATGCCGACCGCGGCCGAGGCGGCGGGCAGGTAGTCGTCCTGGACGAAGGCCAGCCACTGGCGGCGGCGCGGGTTGATCTGGTCGGCGACGATGGCCGCCGCCCGCGCCTTCAGCGCCGCCTGATCGGCCGCCGGGATCGTGGTGGGCAGGGCGGCGAAGGGCTTCAGAAGCGGGTCGGTCTCTGGCGTGAAGGCGACCTCGTTCCGCAGCGAGACGAGGTAGCTTTCGGTCACCGACTTCGGCTGGGTGAAGCCGGTGGCGAGGCCGCGCCGGGCGTTGTCCAGACTGTCGTCATAGAGCTTGGGCAGGCCTTCCAGTCGGGCGATCCAGGCGTCGGCGTCGGCGCGATTGGTGACCCGGGTCGAGGAGGCGACATAGGCCATGTTCTGGCCGATCCCGCCCTCGGAGGTGAAGGCCAGGCGGCCGCTGTCGAAGCGGATCGATTCGATGGCGCGCCTGAGCACCCAGATCAGGAAGTCGCGGTTCAGCCGGTCGTCCGAGGACAGGCCGTCAGTCGGGATGGCCTGGGCGCGGGCGAGGAAGGCCTCGAGCGGCGCCTGCTGGGCGACCTCGGCGGCGCGGGTGACGTCGGGCAGTTTCGACTTGGCCGCCTGATCGCCCTCGAACCCGGCCGAGATCGGGTCGTTGGCCTTGAGGAAGGCCTCGTAGTCGGTGAGCAGGGTTGCGAGCGCCGGGTTGGGCGCGGGCGTCGTCGCGGGCGCTGGAGGGACCTGCGCGAAGGCCGCGCTCGCGGTGGTCGTGAGCAGCAGTGCGGCGATGCCGATGGCGACGCGAGAGTTCATGTGAAGGCCCCTTCCAGACGGCGCGCATGGGGCCGGATGGAAGGGGCTTCGTCAATGGCCGGTGAGCCCTAGCTGTGAATGCTTTCGCCGTGTTCGGAGTAGTCGAGGCCCTCGACCTCGCCTTCCTTGGTGACGCGCAGGCCGACCGTGAACTTGCAGATCATCAGGACGATGAAGGTGCCGACCGCGCTCCAGGCGATGGCGCCGCCCAGGCCGATGGCCTGTTTCACGATCGAGGCGCCTTCGGACAGCGGATTGACGGCGGTCGAGGCGAAGACGCCGGTCAGCAGGGCGCCGACGATGCCGCCGATGCCGTGAATGCCCCAGGCGTCGAGGCTGTCGTCGTATTTGAGGGCGTGCTTGAGCCAGACGGCGCCCGCATAGCAGGCCGGGCCCGCGATGACGCCGATGAAGAAGGCGCCCTTGGGGTCAACGAAGCCCGCCGCCGGGGTGATGGCGACCAGACCCGCGACGATGCCGGACAGCAGGCCCAGCAGGGTCGGCTTCTTCTTCTCGATCCATTCGATGGCCAGCCAGCCGAGCGAGGCGGCGGCGGCGGCGAGGATGGTGTTGAAACAGGCCGTGCCTGCCAGTGCGTCGGCGGCGCCCGCCGAGCCCGCGTTGAAGCCGAGCCAGCCGACCAGCAGAAGGCCGGTGCCGATGGCGGTGTAGGCGAGATTGGCCGGGGCCATGTTGTCGCGACCGAAGCCGTGACGCGGTCCCAGCACCAGACAGCAGACCAGACCGGCGACGCCCGCATTGACGTGGACGACCGCGCCGCCGGCGAAGTCGAGCACGCCCAGCGAGCCCAGATAGCCGCCGCCCCAGACCTGATGGCAGATCGGCGCGTAGACGATCAGGTGCCACAGGCCGAAGAACAGCAGGGAGGCCGAGAACTTCATGCGCTCGGCGAAGGCCCCGGCGATCAGGGCCGGGGTGATGATGGCGAAGGTCATCTGGAAGCTGACGAACAGCAGCTCCGGAATGCCGGGCAGGAGGCTGTGGGCCGTGGTCGAGGTGACACCGTTCAGGAAGGCCGTCTGCAGCCCGCCGATATAGCCGTTGACCGCGTCAGGCCCCTTGCCGAAGGCGAGGCTGTAGCCGGCGATGAACCAGAGCACCGAGACCAGCGCGAAGGCCGCCGTCGACTGGGCGATGACGGAGATGATGTTCTTCTTCCTGACCATGCCGCCGTAGAACAGGGCCAGACCCGGCAGGGTCATCATCAGGACCAGTGCTGTCGAGGTCAGCAGCCAGGCGCTGGCCCCGGAGTTCAGGTCGAGCATCGCCTGATGCCCCAGAAGCGCGGGCGCCGCTGCGGAAGCGGGCGCGGCGGAGAGGGCGAGAAGCGCCGCCCCCATCAATGGAATTGAAGCGAGGCGGCGGATCAGGGTCATCGGCGGGGAGGCCTATCGACTAGAGAAAACAGGGAGGAACCCGGATCATGCGGGCACGGCCTCCGGATGGTCAAGCTTGGCCTCCGCCTCGGCGACCGGGATCGGAACGATGCGCACGAAGCGGGTCACGCTCTCGGCCCAGTTGGCGATCAGGCGCTTGGCCAGGGGCGAACCCGTGGCCTTGGCGTGGGCGCGCACGAGGGTCTCCAGACGGTCGGCGGCGGCCGGGGTCAGGGCCGCGACCGAAGCCAGGTCGCCGTTCAGCGCCAGGTCGATCCGGGCCCGGTCCTGCAGCACGAACAGCTCGCCGCCGGACATGCCGGCCGCCAGGTTCCAGCCCACGGGGCCGAGGACCACGACGCGACCGCCGGTCATATATTCGCAGCCGTGGGCGCCCAAGCCCTCGACCACGGCTTCCGCGCCGGAGTTGCGCACAGCGAACCGTTCACCCGCCGAACCGGCGACGAACAGCCGGCCCGAGGTCGCGCCGTAGAGGGTGGTGTTGCCCACCGCCGGCTGGTGTTCACGCCATTCGATCGGCTTGACCACGATGTCGGCGCCGGACAGGCCCTTGCCGACATAGTCATTGGCCTCGCCGGTCAGCTCCAGCTTCAGCCCCTTGGCGCAGAAGGCGCCGAAGGACTGGCCGGCCGAACCCTGCAGCTTCAGGGTCAGGACGCCGGTCGGACCGGTCGGGCCCCAGCGACGCACGATGGCCGAGGACACGCCCGCGCCGATGGTGCGCATGACGTTGGAGATCGGATAGCTGAGCTCGGACGTCTGGCCCCGGTCGAGGAAGGCCCAGGCGTCGTTGAGGACACGGGCGTCCAGGGTTTCCGGAACCGCCGCGCGGCCTTTGTCGGCCCACAGCTTCTTCTCGGGCGCCTCGACGCGGACCAGCAGTGGGTTGAGGTCGAGGTCGTCCAGATGGGCGCCGCCGCGACGCACCTGACGCAGCAGGTCGGTGCGGCCGACGATCTCGTCCAGCGTCCGGGCGCCCAGCATGGCCAGGTATTCGCGGACTTCCTCGGCGATGAAGCTGAACAGGTTCACGACCTTGTCGGCCGTCCCCGTGAACTTCTCGCGCAGGCGCGGATCCTGGGAGCAGACGCCGACCGGGCAGGTGTTCGAATGGCACTGACGCACCATCAGACAGCCCATGGCGATCAGCGACGCCGTGCCGATGTTGAACTCCTCGGCGCCGAGGATGGCGGCGATGACGATGTCGCGGCCGGTGCGCATGCCGCCGTCCGCGCGGACCACGACGTGGCTGCGCAGATTGTTCAGGCTGAGCACCTGATGGGTTTCGGCCAGGCCGATTTCCCACGGCAGGCCGGCGTGCTTGATCGACGACTGGGGCGAGGCGCCGGTGCCGCCGTTGTGGCCGGCGATCAGGATGGCGTCGGCCTTGGCCTTGGCCACACCGGACGCAATGGCGCCGATGCCGGAGGCGGAGACCAGCTTGACCGTCACCCGGGCGTCCGGGTTGATCGACTTCAGGTCGTAGATGAGCTGGGCCAGATCCTCGATCGAATAGATGTCGTGGTGCGGCGGCGGCGAGATCAGGGTCGCGCCCGGCGTCGAGTGACGCATGCGGGCGATGAATTCGGTGACCTTGAAGCCGGGCAGCTGGCCGCCCTCGCCGGGCTTGGCGCCCTGGGCGATCTTGATCTCGATCTCGCGGCACTGGTTCAGATATTCGGCGGTGACGCCGAACCGGCC
>DBBK01000173.1 GCA_002292165.1 Brevundimonas sp. UBA986 | reverse complement strand
GCCCAGGCCGCCGCGAACTGCGGCCCTCTCAGCGAATCCGGGTCCTCGGCCGAAAACACGAAGGCCTCGGCCCCGCCGGGAAACACCAGCCGCCGCCGCGACGCCTGATACACAGGCCACCGCCCCAGCGCCCGCCACCGCGGCAGGCTCAATATCCCCGACGCCCCCCCGATCATCACCTCGCGCGCGTCATGCAGGGTCGCCCCGATCAGGGCCAGCCGCCCGCACCTCTGCGCCATGTCCGAGATCCACGACGCCCCCGCCAGGGTCTTGCCCGCCCCGCGCCCGCCCAGAAACAACCACGTCGACCACGCCCCCTCCGGCGCCCGCTGCTGGGGCCGCAAAATGAGCGGCGCCAACGTCTCCTCCCCATGAAATGGGGNNACCCCGAAGGGGTGGAGGGGCTCTGCACACGCGCCGCCTCTCCCAACCCCATCACCCGCCCCGTCCGCAACGCCGACCGCGCCGCCTCATTGAGCCTCAGGTGATCCTCGATCCGCCCCTCCTGCGCCGCCCGGGCCGACTGCGCCAGCGCCCGCGCCGCCGACCCTTCCGGGTCCGCCGGGTCATAGTCGAACGCCAGGTCCTCGACCCGCCGCTCATGCGCCGCGATCGGCGGCGGGTTCTGCCAGCGATAGACGGCGTCCGGCCGGTCCATCTTGCGATAGCCCCGGTTCCGCGCCTGCCAGTACAGGGCCTCGACGCTGACCCCGTGCTCCAGCGCCAGCGCCCGGGCCGTCTCGCCGCGCACATAGCGCTCCAGCAAGGCGATCCAGATCGCATCCTCCAGCAGCGGCTTCCCCGGGCGTCGTTCGGTCATGCGCGCATTATGGGGGCGCCGTCGGCTAGGTCGCGCCGAACGCCCCGGGAAAAGCGCAAACCCAAGCGGGCCTTGGGATTGGGAGGCTCAGTTATGATGGCTGGCGGATTTGGGCTTTGGTATGATCGGCTCGGATTGGGGGGATGCCTTTTCATTTGCCATAGGCTGCTCTGTCGTCACACTCCGTGACTCGCGCACGGGGTCGGGCATCTGCCCATTAGGCAAAATCTCTTTGGTGGCTTTCTCAGCAACCGATATCGTCGCGGGGAGATCAACAACTGTGGGGTTCTCCGCATTCTCGGAGGGCGAAGCAGGATGTGCGAAAATAACGAGCGCCAATACCGATACTGAAAGTAAGAAGCCGATCCCCGCCACGGCATAGAAATTAATCGCGGCACTGAATAATGGCTGCGAAACCATCTTCTTGTATTCGGATGAGCTCAAAAAACTATAAAGCCTTGATCGCCAGTCGGATCGTATATTTCTTTGCAATCCTAGGTAAAAAACTCCTGAAAGTCCCATAAATAGCACGTATATAACAAGTACAATCGCTAGGCCTATTATAATAATGGGGCTGCCAACTGATGAAATTTTTGCCGCGACTAGACCTATTCCGATCGAAAGGGATCCTCCGACGGCAGTAATTATTTGGCGGGTTGTGTCTGATGTTTTTGAGACCTCTTCGGTTACCGCCTTTCTGAGTTCGGCTAACGATTTTAAGGTGTCTCGACCTAATTCTGAAATGCTAAGCTGGTAAGCTATCTTCGAGCTCTCGAGGACCCCATCGCAAATATCCTTGAACGCGATTTCTGTAATTTCTCGCTCGCCGGCGGATCGGGCGAACTCAGCAGAAAAAAGCGCGTGGCGGACTTCAGTTTCTCGAGAGTTTTCATATACCCAACGGCATGCCTCTTGAACGTTGAAGAACCCCAGTTGCTCCAGTGTTTCGAATCCATTGCTCTCAGGAGCGGAAAGCTGAACTCGGGGAGGGCCGCGAAATGACAGGCGGCCAGTTGGGAAGAGAACCTCGCTGCATAGCGCTCGCAGCAGGAATGGCGTAGCAGCGGCCATCCACGCTTGGAAGGAGCCGTCCTCAAGAGGAGGCTCTTGTGAAGCCTCCAGCAACCAAGGCCGGATGTCATTTGGAACGAGGGAGTGGGCACCGTTCTCTCTCACAACCTCGCGAGGGTCTTTAGTCGCAGGGTGTTCTTCAAAGGCGCCGATCTCGTCAAACGGACAAAACAGGGACCCCCAAGTCGAGAATGATCTCGTCAAACTTCCGACTTGCCAAACATTTGACTGTTTTTGCTCGATCAGCCACGTGGAAAACGCGGTATTTGTAAGTACAAATACTCCCGATACCGGCTGAGGTTTATCAATATGTAACGTGTACGGAGCAAATGCCTCAGCCAGATCGTCAATAGCCCAGACTCCGCCCACGCGATCTAGGGCCTCAAACGTCCATCCAAGCGCCTCCAGGTCCCGAGCGATGGCAACGGCACTTGCGCTTACGAGGTCGGAAACGATTACACCGGTCTCGCTTTCTACAATTCGTGCCCGGCCTAACAGCTTGAGATCGTCAAGCCGTTGCGCGAGTTCCATCACTGACAAGACGGTCCTCCGTGACGAGTTCAGTGCGAATGGTTATCGTTTCGCCGCCGTTCGGCAGAGACTCGCGCCTAACAGTGGCCCCGTCCGCCTGATCGGGATACCTCAACATCACGCCCTCTGTGGTTCGAATTTGACGGAGCGCGGGCCGTCTCAAGACGGTGGCGTTGGGCGGGAATGATAGACCTTCTAGACGAGCGGACTTAATCTTTCTGGCGAGTCTTCGCTGCAAATCGAGCCTTACGTCTTCGGCTTCGGGGTTATTTGCTGCAGCCAAAACAGCATCGACAAGGGCTTGGCCGTCGATACGTGGCCTGTTCCTCAGTTGCTCTTTGGCGATGGCAAATCCTCGGGCCACGTCTTGGTCCGGAAGGTGCTGCTTGGCTTCCTGCAACGTCAAGCGAACTGCCTCGACGGCTTTGTGATTGAGGTCCCGGTCACTGCGGACGCGCCTAACGTCCAAAAACGCCTCGAAGTAATCTCCGATTAGGGGGGCTGCCTTCGCACGATCTCGCGCGGCGACCGCGGCCTCTGCCACCCCGTTTACAATACGGATCAGGCAACACTTTTGTATAGCTTTCCGGTCCGCAATAAAAGCTTGCACAATTCGCCGAAGAAGACTGCCATCTTCGCCGTCCGATTGCTCAATTGCTTCTCGGTAGTCGTATTTGATTAGGCTGTAAATTTTTGTATTTTCGTCGCCAGTTGTCAGCTCAAAAATAAAAAATGCCCCCTCTCGAGTTGCGCCGATGTGCATCCTCGAGAATTCACGGGATAGGAACTGAGACGCCGTCTGAAAATCTTCTTCGTTTCTCGCGACGCGTTCCAGGCGAGCCTTGGTGGAGGATTCATCGTTGAACGCGTAGATCGAAGCGACATCCGTGTCTCGGATGCGTTCTATGAAAAATGCGGCATGTTCTACATGGCGTTCAGGTTCCGGATGAAAATCCTCTTCGCCCACAACATGCAGAATCATGCGGGAAATACCCAAGGTCTGGGCTTCTTCATCCGTCAGAAAGGCCACTTAGTTTCCCCAAAATTTCGCGCTTAAACACGTCTGGGCTGAATAGGTCATTTGGCGCCACCTCCGTCAACAGCTTCGCCTTAGAGCAAGAGCCACTGGTGGCAGCCAGAGAGTTATCGTTTTGGCCGACTAAGGCCTCCAAACTTTTATGTTGCGTGCGGCTCTATCGAGAGCCCGCCGCTCCTCTGCGGTAATCACGGGCCTTCCGTTGTGAAGCGGTACGGGCTCTTGAGGCACGTGTTCGTCAGGAGCGGACCAGCGTCGCTGAATCCGGAGCAACGAGCAGTCCAGCATTTTGGCTATCTGTGAGTCCGGCACGCCTTTGGCTCGCCGCTCGTCAACAAACTTCTCTTCTTCGGGCGTGAGATGGGCTGGCGGTCTCACTCGTCCACCAATGCTGCCACCCTTGCCGGTCTTTGGCGCGCCTATGGAATTTGGATTTGGAACAACGGGGTCGGCCATATCAACGATATGGCACAAACGGTGAACATAGGCTAGTGCGCCTCGTCCCAGTTCTTCGCTGCCCGGGCATCCACCACCAGCGGCACGCTCAGCTTCTGCGCCGGTTCGTCCGCCGTCTCCATGACGCGCCGGATCACGACCATGGCCTGTTCCGCCAGACCTTCCGGCGCCTCGAAGACCAGTTCGTCGTGGACCTGAAGCAGCATCTTCACTTCGGATAGTCCGGCTTCGGCCAGGGCCGCGTGCATCCGCATCATGGCGCGGCGGATGATGTCGGCGGCCGCCCCCTGGATGGGGGCGTTGATGGCGGCGCGTTCGCCGAACTGGCGCTCGGCGCCGGATTTGGAGTGGATGGCCGGGATGTGGATCTTGCGGCCGAAGATGGTGGAGACGAAGCCGTGTTCGCGGACCTCGGCGCGGGTCCGGTCCATATAGTCGCGGATGCCGGGGAAGCGCTCGAAATAGGTCTTGATATAGGCGCCGGCCTCGCCCTGATCGATGCCCAGCTGGGCGGCGAGACCAAAGGCCGAGATGCCGTAGACGATGCCGAAATTGATCGCCTTGGCGCGGCGCCGCGTCTCGGCGGGCATGCCCTCGACGGGGACGCCGAACATCTCCGACGCCGTGGCCGCATGGATGTCGAGCCCGGCCTTGAAGGCGCGTTTCAGCTCGGGGATGTCGCCGATATGGGCCAGCAGGCGCAGCTCGATCTGGCTGTAGTCGGCTGAAATCAGCACATTGCCGGGGGCGGCGATGAAGGCCTGACGGATCTGGCGACCGATCTCGTTGCGGACCGGGATGTTCTGAAGGTTCGGATCGGAGGAGGCGAGGCGGCCGGTGGTGGCGGCGGCCAGCTGGTAGGAGGTGTGGACGCGGTCGGTGGCCTCGTCCATGGCCGCGACCAGGGCGTCGGTATAGGTGCCCTTGAGCTTGGACAGCTGGCGCCAGTCGAGGATGGCGCGGGGCAGGGGGTGGGTCTCGGCCAGGGCCTCCAGCGTGGCGGCGCCGGTCTCCCACTGGCCAGAGGCGGTCTTCTTGCCGCCGGTCAGGTTCATCTCGCCGAACAGCAGCTCGCCGATCTGTTTGGGGCTGCCGATCGAGAAGGGGCGGCCGGCCAGCTCCTGGGCCTGGGCTTCCAGCTCGGCCATGCGGATGCCGAACTCCGAGGACAGGCGGCGCAGGCGGTCCGGGTCGACGCGGATGCCCTCCAGCTCCATCTTCGACAGGGTCGTCGGCATGCCGCGTTCCAGCGTCTCATAGACGGTGGTCAGGCCTTCCTTCGCCAGCCGGGGCTTGAGGAGGCGCCACAGGCGCAGGGTGACGTCGGCGTCCTCGGCGGCATAGGCGGTGGCCGGTTTCAGCTCGACATGTTTGAACGATTTCTGGGCCTTGCCGGTCCCGGCGACCTGTTTGAACGGGATGGGGTCGTGGGCCAGGTGGAGGCGGGCCAGCTCGTCCATGCCGTGGCCGTGCAGGCCGCCTTCGAGGACGTAGGAGATCAGCATGGTGTCGTCGGTGGGGCTGACGGCGATGCCGCGCCGCGCCATGACGGCGATGTCGTATTTGCCGTTCTGGGTCACCTTCAGGACGGCGGGGTTCTCCAGCAGGGTCTTGAGGCGGGCCAGGACCGTGGGCTTGTCCAGCTGCTGCAGCGGCTCGCGCGTGTCGGGCGTGTCGCCGAAGTCGAGCCCGCCGGCGCCGGCCATCGGCTCATGCTCGTGCGTCAGGGGGATGTAGCAGGCGTCGTTCGGCCCGATGGCCAGGGACACGCCGCACAGGCCGGCGTGGGTGGCGCTGAGGGAGTCCGTCTCGGTGTCGAAGCCGACGACGCCCGCCTCCGTCGCGCGGGCGATGAAGGCGTCCAGCGCCTCGAGGTCCTGGATGCAGTGATAGGCGTCGTGGTCGAAGACATGGGCCTCGACGTCGGCGTTGACGGCCTTGGGGGCGTAGCGGGGGGTGATGACGGGGGCGCCGAGCTGGGGGATTTTGGGCGCGGGGCGGTTCTGGGGCGCGGTGAAGGCCTGACCGTCGTGGGCCGAGGTCTTGCCGTCGCCGATGCGGCGGGCCAGCGAGCGGAACTCCATCTGCTCGAGGAAGGCCGAGAGGGTCGCGGGGTCGGGGTCGCGGACGGCGAAGGCCTCGATCGGCTCGGGCGCCGGGGCGTCGCAAGTCAGGCGGACCAGCTCGCGCGAGAGCAGGATTTGGTCCCTGAAGTTGATAAGCGTCTCGCGGCGCTTGGGCTGTTTGATCTCCTCCGCGCGGGCCAGAAGGGTGTCCAGATCGCCGTATTCGTCCAGCAGCTGGGCCGCGGTCTTGGGGCCGATACCGGGCGCGCCCGGGACGTTGTCGACGCTGTCGCCGATCAGGGCCTGCAGATCGACCATCTTGTCCGGCGTGACCCCGAACTTCTCCATGACCGCGTCCTCGGCCAGGCGCCGGTCCTTCATCGGATCGAACATCACGACCCCATCGCCGATCAGCTGCATCAGATCCTTGTCGCTGGAGACGATGACGGCCTCACCCCCCGCCGCCCGCGCCTTGCAGGCATAGGTCGCGATCAGATCGTCCGCCTCATACCCCGCCAGCTCGACGCAATGCACCCCGAACGCCGCCGTCGCCTCCCTGACCAGCGGAAACTGCGGCACCAGGTCCTCCGGCGGCGGCGGCCGGTGCGCCTTGTACTGGTCGTACAGCGCGTTCCGGAACGTCTTCTCCGAATGATCGAAAATCGCCGCCAGGTGTGTCGGCCCGTCCGACCCCTTCATGTCCTGCAACAGCTTCCAGAGCATGTTGCAGTAGCCCTGCACCGCCCCGACCGGCAGGCCGTCGGACTTGCGCGTCAGGGGCGGAAGGGCGTGGTAGGCGCGGAAGATGTAGGCCGAGGCGTCGATCAGATAGAGGCGCAGGGGCGGGCCGTCCTGCGTGAGCGGGCGGGAGGCTTCGGTCGGATCGGCGGGGGTGTCGGACATGGCGGCCAACATAGGGGGCGTCGGCGGCGACGTCAGCCTCGATGTGGCGGCAGGCTTGCATCCAACACGATTAGAGCCAACACCGCTGGGGAGCCTTCGGGGATCTTCATGCTCAGACAGTGGTGGTGGATCGCGCTGGCGATCATTCTGGCCTCGGTGGCGGCGGGGCTGCTGCTGGGCGCCGAGTTCGCGGTGGCGTGGCTGTGGCCGAATGATGAGCCGGTGGGGCCGTCGCCCGTGGCGGGCTATTGGCTCTTCCTGCTGGTCATGGCTGTCGCCACCCTGGCCTGGAGCCTCGGCCTGACGCTGCTGGGCATACCGGCGGGGATGGCGCTCAGGCGGATCGGGCGCGACGGCTATGTCAGCGCGATGCTGGCCGGGGCCATTGGAGGCTTCATTGCCCTGTTGATCGTGCTCGTGGTGCTCAGCGGCTTTCCGGGGCCGGCGGTCCTGTTCGCCTATCCGGCCCTGATGCTCATTCCCGGCGCCGCCGCGGGTCTGATCGTGCGGCGGATCGCCTACCAGTCAAAGTGACCTAGAACTCGCGCCAGCTGTCGCCGGGGTCGCGCTCGCCGGGGGAGAGGGACTGCTGGCCCCAGGCGATGACCATCATCACCTTGTGGCTGCGGATGCGGAAGGTGCCGATCATAGGGGTCACGGCGCCGAGCGGGGCGCCGGTCTGGGCGTCGTAGAGGAAGCCCGAGAACTCGGCGACGCCGACCCGGTCCCGCCGGCTGTAGACCGACAGCTCGGGGATGGAGACCACGTTGAAGGTCTCGTTGATCGGCACGGCCAGGGGCGGCAGGCCGACGACGCGGCGCATCTGTTCCAGCGACAGGGCGCCGGCGCGCAGCTCAAAGACGGCGTCGGCCTTGTCGCGGCTGTCCGCGAGGGCGTAGCCGGCTTCGGAGATGGCGGCGCGGATCGATGAGATCGCGTAGCTGGGGTTGTCGACGTTGAAGAAGGTCCCGTCGACGAAGATGCGGCTGCCGACCGGCAGGGGCAGCGTCAGGTGCTCGACCGCCCGGTCGGCGGCGCGGGCCAGCAGCAGCTGTTCGGTCGCGGTGCGGCCGGTGTTGCTCTCGGTCGTGGAGGCGCAGGCCGTGGCGAGGAGGCAGGCCCCCGCGACGCCGATCGCCTGGAGGGCCGGCCTCACCATACGCCGACGTTGGGCATGGAGACCCAGGGCTCGGCCGGGGCGAGGGGCTCGCCTTCCTGCAGCAGTTCGATGGAGATGCCGTCCGGGGAGCGGACGAAGGCCATGTTCCCGTCCCGGGGCGGGCGGTTGATGGTCACGCCCGCGTCCATCAGCCTTTGGCAGGCGGCGTAGACGTCATCGAACTTGTAGGCCAGATGGCCGAAATTCCGGCCGCCCGTATAGACTTCCGGGTCCCAGTTGTACGTCAGCTCGACCTCGGGCGAACGCTCGGCGGCCGAGCGCTCCTTGTCCTTCGGCGCGGCGAGGAAGACCAGGGTGAAACGCCCCTTCTCGCTCTCTGTGCGGCGCACCTCCTCCAGTCCGAGCGCGTCGCACCAGAAACGCAGCGAGGCGTCGAGGTCGGCGACGCGGACCATGGTGTGGAGATAGCGCATGTTCGGAACCTTCGGGGGAAGAGGCGAGGCCTTGTCAGCCCCAATCCGGACTTTCTGACGTCAGGGTTCAGTGCGCCTCGGGCGGACGGGCCGCCGGGTCGAGGTATTCGCTCTCGCTGTGCGGATGGGCCGACAGGACGAAACGGCGGTCGCAATAGCCGCACTCGATGAAGTCGTCCTCGCCCATGTCCAGATAGACCAGCGGGTGGCCCAGGGTCGCGCCGTGGACGCCGTTGCCACCGTCGCAGGCGACGCGCTTGGACGAGACCACGATCTCTTCGGGCGGCGGGACGGGGGTATCGAGATGGCGCGGGGGCATGGGAACTAGCCTGAAAGGGAGGTGTCCGTTTCCTAGGCGGGGAGGCCCGCGTNNCCCTCCCCGCCGCAGCCCTTTGTCGAGGACGGGCGTCCAGGGCGGGCCTCAAGCCTGCGCAGCAACCACTTTACGGCGCCGGAACACCCGGTCGAACAAGGCCTGACGCTTCTTGAAGATTGTCAGGCCGAGGCAGCCCGCGGCGACCCACAGTCCGCATTCGCCAATCAGGGCCGCGATGGCGCCGAGAAGCAGAGCCATGGTCGCGTCCAGCGATCCCGTTTTCGCCAGAGCGGCGACGCCCGCACAGCTCGCATAGCCGAGCCCACAGATCACCATGGCGCTCCAACCGATCATCCGCGTCTTCGTCATGCTCATTTTCCGTCAAGGGTGTTTGTCTCAATGACAAGGAAACTGGACATTCTGTGTCGTAAAGTCAAGCTTCATTGACATAAAGTCCGCAACGCTTGTCGCTACGCACTTTCCGTAATGTCTTTCCGGCGGCGCCTTGGCGAACCGGGGCGGGGGGCATACCTATGCGGCGCGCCGTTCCGCGCGCTCTCCGACCAAAGCCGACGCATGACCGAGACCGAAGCCCTGCCCGTCAACGCCATCGAGGTGCGCGGGCTGGAGAAGACCTACGCCGGAACCAAGAAGGCGCCGCCCAAGACCGCCCTGCGTGGCGTGGATCTGGTGATCCCGCGCGGATCGATGTTCGGCCT
>DBBK01000281.1 GCA_002292165.1 Brevundimonas sp. UBA986 | reverse complement strand
GCCGCTCCCTTCTTTCTCGTCATTGTCGTCGTCCTTCATGTGAGTGGCCGTTGGGGCCGATGTTTTGATGTTCACGCACGTCGCATTCGGTTGGTTGGTGGGCGCCCACAGTTCATCGCTGCCCCGAAGCAGTGTTCGGAGCGGTAGTCGTCGTATCGGGATTGAAGTCCCGTCAGAGGTGAGGACGATCCCTCGCCTCGGGGTATTGATGAGACCCGGATGAGGTCTCTACGGGAGGGCGTGATAACCCGCCTCGGTCTGGCCAGACATCAATAGAATACGCGGACCGATCTCGTTGACAACCAACGGCAATTTGCCAAATCTGTCATCGCATTTTGCTTGGAAGGCGGGTTTGGCAAAGTCGGTCGAGCCGAGGAACGGGTTTGGCAATGACCGGGACGCTTCGGGACAGGTTTGGCAAAGCCTTCGGTCCGAAGGATGCGATTCTGGCAAACTTAACGGCTGGTCTGCGACGAGTTTGGCAACGAAATAAATTCGAGCCAGCCGATGCCGTCACCCCGGAAGTCCGAGAAAGAGAAGCAGCGGGAGCAGTTGTCCGCCCTGCTGGGAGAGCCGGTCTTCTTGCGGGACGAGGCCGCACCGATGGTTCGGTTCACTTCCGACACCATGAACACGGAGCCGCACAAGCGACCTCCCTACTTCCAGAAGAAGACGGGGAGCACGGCCCTTTATCCCGAGTCTTGGCTCAAAGAGTTCGCCCGGACAGGGCAGGTGGTATCTCCCACTACCGGGAAGGTGATGTTCGGGGCGCACCCGTGGCCTCCTGCGCCGCCGACTTCGGCCCCCGCTGTCCCAGCCTCACCGAAGAAGCGGATCAATAAGAAGAAGCAGGACGCCGCGATCTTCGTGCTCGACCTGATCGGAGAAACCGATCCAGAGCGGCGCAGGAAATTCATAGAGGGCGAGCCGGAATAGCCGTTCTCCCAAACACCCCTGAAAACCGGTCCTTCAGCGTCCCGTAAATCCGGGCTTCAGGGCCGCGCACAGAGCCGTGCGTCGATGTTCCTGACACCATCTGTTTTCCGGCTCAGCTTGTGCCGTTGGCAGAGCCGTGTTCTGCTTCAGCCATGGGACGGCTTCTGGAAAAACTGAAGCACGGCGCCCCCGCCTACGACGTAAAGGTCGAGCGGGACGGGTTCACGCTGATCGGCAAGCCCGACCACATCGACGAGTTCAGCGACATCGTGCGCGAGGCGGCGGAACAGGCGGGCGAGGAGTTCGTGGTCTTCACCACGAGCGATGGTCACCAAGGCTACAGCCAAATGTTCGTCATGCCCTTAGACGACATGCGTTCGGCCCGCTAAAGGCGTCGCCCCTCCGACATCAGCCGACGCCATGAACGACGACATCCGCATCCGCGCCTACCGCGCAGAAGACCTTGACGCCTTGATCGATCTGTTCGCTGGGTCGGTTCGGAGAGTGGCAAGCCGGGACTACAGCCCGGCCCAGATCGACGCATGGGCACCGGTCGCGGTGAACCGAGAGCAGTGGGAAGCACGCCTCGGCGGCAGACCAACCTTCGTGGCGGAAGTCGCCGGAGAAATCGCAGGCTTCAGCGATCTGGAGCCAGACGGCCACATCGACATGATGTTCGTCCATGCAGACCACCAAGGCCGAGGCGTCGCGCGTGTCCTGCTGGATCACATCCATGACCATGCGAACCGACACGGCATCGACCGGCTGTTCACCGAGGCCAGCATCACCGCCCGCCCGTTCTTCGAGCGCAACGGCTTCGAGGTGATCGAGGCGCAGGACGTCGAACTCCGGGGCGAGACCTTCCGCAACTACCGCATGGCCAAGAGCCTCTGACGCTCGTGCGGTGATTACGGCTGCTATTCACCGCAAAATCTGCGGCTAATAGGTCGGGGCCGATTTGATTGACGGCCTACCGATCCATGAGAGCCTGTTCTCCCAACATCGGATCGGAGAACACCCCTGACCAAGCGCGTCGCGATCTACGCCCGTGTGAGCACGGCCGATAAGAACCAGACCGTCGAGAACCAGCTTCGCGATCTGCTGGGCGTGGCCGGGCGTCAGGGTTGGGAGGTGATTGCCACCTTCACCGACGAAGGCATCAGCGGCGTGAAGGGGCGGGATCGGCGCCCCGGCTACGACAGCCTGTTGAAGGGGGTGGCCCGCCGCGACTTCGATCAGATCATGGCGTGGAGCGTGGACCGCCTCGGCCGCAGCCTTCCCGACCTCGTGGCCTTCTTGAACGACATCCAGTCCAAGAGCGTGGACCTCTACCTGCACCAGCAGGGCCTCGACACATCGACGCCCAGTGGCCGGATGATGTTCCAGATGCTGTCGGTCTTCGCCGAGTTCGAGCGCGCCATGATCCGCGAGCGCATCCTCGCAGGGCTTCGTCGGACGACCAAAAAGAGCGGTCGCAAGCCCATGCCTAACGACCGTGTGGAAGCGATCAGGAAATCGTTGGCGGACGGTCAAGGCATCCGCGCCACCGCCCGGCTCCATCGTGCCTCGCCCATGACGGTGACCGCGATCAAACGGTCGATGGAGAGCATCCCGGCTTAAGCCAGAGCCAGCCTCGCGTTCACCTGATCTTCCTCGCGGCTGAACTGGAAGCGCACCTCGACGCCGCCATTACCCAGCGGGTAGTGCGGCCAGTTCGACGGCTCGATGCCGATAGACATCACTACCGCCTTCGCCCGCTCGGCCAGCACCTGCTGGGCCAGTGCGTTCAGCGACAACTTCCCGACATCGTAGCCCGCCTTCGCAAGCACCTCGGCGAGACGCTGCTCTTCGACGTCAACATCGGACGCCGGGACGACGTGATCCAGCTTCCACACGTTGACCTTCCCCCCGTCCAATCCGAGCCTTGGCGATCTCCTAACCAACCGAGTCGCGCACTGCCACCATGACCGACGAAAGCGACCACACGGCCGTCCCCTCGGCTCCACCAGGCGATTTTCTCCTTCCGGTTCAGACGGTCCGGCCCTGCGGGGCGGTAGGGACGCGTGCTTTCGTCGGTTCGCGTATCCGTGATAGCGTGATCGCGCCGGACCCGTTTCGAGGTCCGCTGTTCGGGGGACGACCATGACTGCAAGACTGATCGGGGGCGCGTTCGCGGCCGCCCTGTGCGCCGCGACCTTCGCCGCCGCCCCGGCCCTGGCCCAGGACGCCTCGCTGGATCCGGTGTTCGGTTCGGTGACCCTGAAGGCCGGGTTCAAGCCGGATCCGCACAGCGTCGACATCGTCGCGGGCGGGACCGAGGACGCCTCCCATCTGGGGGGCGCCTGCGTGGGCATGGTGGGCGAGGCGCCGGACTTCCGGCTGGACTATACCGCGGGCAGCTTCCCGCTGAATCTGTGGGTCTATGCCGACGTCGACACCACCCTTGTGGTCAATGACCCCAACGGCGACTGGGTCTGCAACGACGACGGGGCGGGTGACGGCGGCAACGTCAATCCGGGCCTGCGCTGGGCCAATCCGCCCAGCGGCGTCTACGACATCTGGATCGGCCGCTACGGCACGGGCGACGGCGCCGACGCCAAGCTGGTGATCACCGAGACCCACTGAGGCGCGATCGTAAGACGGCAAAAAGGCCGCCCCGGCGACGGGGCGGCCTTTTCCTTTGACCTGAACCCGAACCTTAGTCCGGGCGCTGGCGCTTCTTGCGGAACGAGGGGTTCAGGATCTGCTTGCGCAGACGGATCGACTTGGGCGTGACCTCGACCAGCTCGTCGTCGCCGATATAGGCGATGGCCTGTTCCAGCGACATCTGGCGCGGCGGGGTCAGGCGCACGGCCTCGTCCTTGCCGGCGGCGCGGACGTTGGTCAGCTGCTTGCCCTTGATCGGGTTGACGTCGAGGTCGTCCCAGCGGGCGTTCTCGCCGATGATCATGCCCTCATAGGTCTTCTCGCCGGCGCCGACGAACATGACGCCGCGGTCTTCCAGGTTCCACAGGGCGAAGGCCGCCGTGTCGCCGTCCGAGTTGGAGATCAGCACGCCCTTCAGACGGCCGGCGATCTCGCCCTTGTGCGGCTCATAGTGGCTGAAGACGCGGTTGAGCACGCCCGAACCGCGCGTGTCGGTCAGGAACTCGCCCTGATAGCCGATCAGGGCGCGCGACGGGGCCTTCAGGCTGATGCGGGTCTTGCCGGCGCCCGACGGGCCCATGTCCGACAGCTCGGCCTTGCGGGCCGACAGCTTCTCGATGACCACGCCGGTGAACTCGTCGTCGACGTCGATCATGACGTCCTCGATCGGCTCCAGCTTCTCGCCGTTCTCGCCGGTCTGGAAGACCACGCGCGGACGCGAGATCGAGACCTCGAAGCCTTCGCGGCGCATGTTCTCGATCAGAACGCCCAGCTGAAGTTCGCCGCGGCCGGCCACTTCATAGGCGTCGCCGCCTTCGGTGGTGGTGACGCGGATGGCGACGTTGGCCTCGGCTTCTTTCAGCAGGCGATCGCGGATGACGCGCGACTGGACCTTGTCGCCTTCACGGCCGGCCAGGGGGCTGTCGTTGACCGAGACGGTCATGGAGATGGTCGGCGGGTCGATCGGCTGGGCGTCCAGCGGCTCGGTGACTTCCATGGCGCACAGGGTGTCGGCCACGGTCGCCTTGGACATGCCGGCGATGGCGACGATGTCGCCCGCTTCCGAACCCTCGTCCAGCGGCTGGCGCTTCAGGCCGCGGAAGGCCAGGACCTTGGTGATCCGGCCGCGCTCGATTTCCTTGCCGTCGCGATCCAGGGCGTGGATCGCCATGCCGGGGATGGCCTTGCCGCTTTCGATGCGGCCGGTCAGCAGACGGCCCAGGAACGGGTCGGATTCGATCAGCACGTCCAGCATGCGGAACGGCTTGTCCTTGTTCTCGGCGACCTTGGGCGGCGGCACATGGCGCACGATCAGGTCGAACAGGGGGGCCAGGGTGTCGTTCGGCTGGTTCAGGTCCAGCGTCGCCCAGCCGGCGCGGCCCGAGGCGTAGATGTGCGGGAAGTCCAGCTGCTCCTCGGTCGCGCCGATGGCGGCGAACAGGTCGAAGGCCTCGTTGTGGACGCGGTCCGGATCGGCGTGGGCGCGGTCGACCTTGTTGATGCACAGGATCGGACGCAGGCCCATCTTCAGGGCCTTGGTCAGAACGAACTTGGTCTGGGGCATGACGCCCTCTTCGGCGTCGACCAGGATGACGCAGCCGTCCACCATGCCCAGGATGCGCTCGACCTCGCCGCCGAAGTCGGCGTGACCGGGGGTGTCGATGATGTTGATGCGGGTTTCGCCGGCTTCACCGTTCCAGAGCACCGAGGTGCACTTGGCCAGGATGGTGATGCCCCGTTCCTTTTCCTGGTCATTGGAGTCCATGGCGCGTTCGGTCGTGGCCTCATTGGCCCGGAACACGCCCGACTGGGCCAGGAGCTGGTCGACCAGGGTCGTCTTGCCGTGGTCAACGTGGGCGATGATGGCGACGTTGCGAAGGTTCATATTCGATCGTTCAATGCGAAAAGGCGGCCGAAAAACCGGTGGCCGCTCTGGGATGTGCGTCTGCGGGGAGCGCGCGCCTCATACAGGGGCGCGACGGAAAAGACCAGTAGCTGGAAAATGAGGCCGAACGGCGATTCCTCTCCACGAAGGGGGGAGGGGGCTCGGAGCGCGCTTGCGCTGTGGAGGAGGCCGCGGATTCGGATGCGGTGTCAGAAGTCGACCGCGAGGCCCTTCTTCTCCCAGTCGCCGTACCGGGTGGGCTCGGGGCCGGTCGGGCCGCCATGTTCCAACGCCATTTCGGCGGCTTCCACGGCCCGACGCTCGGCGGCTTCCTCCAGCGCCCGGCGGGCGGCGGGGCTCAGCGGCCGTTCGCGCGTCGCGCCGGGGACGTCCAGATTGAAGCCGGGGTCGTTGGCGGGGGCGTCGAGGGCGGTCTCGGGTGGATTTTCGGGGGTATCAGCCATGGCCGCCATATAGGCGGTAAGAGGCCGCCCTCCCAGAGGGGATCGCCCTGCGACCATCGCCCCGCTTTGCTCCGGGGCGCCGCATGGTCTAGGCAGGGGCGGGGAAGGAAAGGTGGCGTAAAATGAAGGTCTTCATTCTGGGCGGCGACGGCTTCTGCGGCTGGCCCACGGCCCTGCATCTGTCGGCGAAGGGTTGGGAGGTCGTGATCGTCGACAACCTGAGCCGCCGCAACATCGACAATGAGCTCGAGGTCCAGTCCCTGACGCCGATCCGGACCATGGGCGAGCGGATCGCCGCCTGGAAGGAACTGACCGGGCGCACCATCGGCTTCGTCAACATGACCGTCGGCAAGGAGTTCGACCGGCTGGTCGCCCTGATCCGTGATGAGAAGCCCGACAGCGTCGTCCATTTCGCCGAACAGCGGGCCGCCCCCTATTCGATGAAGTCGGCCCGGCACAAGCTCTACACCGTCGACAACAACATCAACGCCACCCACCACCTGCTGGCCGCCATCGTCGAGAGCGGCCGCGACGTCCACCTGGCCCATCTGGGCACCATGGGGGTCTATGGCTACGGCACCGCGGGGCTGAAGATCCCCGAGGGCTATCTGAAGGTCACGGTCGAGACCGACAACGGCCCGACCGAGCAGGAGATCCTGTTCCCGCCGAACCCGGGCTCGATCTACCATATGACCAAGACGCAGGACGCCCTGCTGTTCCAGTTCTACGCCCGCAACGACCGGCTGCGGATCACCGACCTGCATCAGGGCATCGTCTGGGGCGCCCAGACCGAGCAGACGCGGATGGACGAGCGGCTGATCAACCGCTTCGACTATGACGGCGACTACGGCACGGTGCTGAACCGCTTCCTGATGCAGGCGGCGGTCGGCTATCCGCTGACGGTGCACGGCGCCGGCGGCCAGACCCGGGCCTTCATCCATATCCAGGACACGGTCCGCTGCGTCGAACTGGCGCTCAACAACCCGCCGGCGCGCGGCGAGCGGGTCAAGATCCTGAACCAGATGACCGAGAGCCGCCGGGTCCGCGATCTGGCCGCCATGGTCGCCCACATGACCGGCGCCGAGGTCCACAACGTCGCCAATCCGCGTCAGGAGGCCGACGAGAACGAGCTGGTCGTGGCCAACGACCAGTTCAGGGATCTGGGGCTCAAGCCGATCACCCTCGCCGAGGGCCTGATGGCCGACGTCACCGAGGTGGCTCGCCGCTATGCCGACCGCGCCGATCTGGCGAAGATTCCCTGCGTCTCGGCCTGGAACACCGACCGCGCCCGGGCGCTTGAGACGGACGCCTGCCCAACCTCGCCGCCTTCGATCGATGTCGCGCCTCTGCGGCCCCGGGCGCGGGCCTGAAAGAGACCGATTTGAGTGCCGATCTGAAGCTTCTGGTGTTCGGCGGCGGCTATCTGGGCCGGGTCGCGGCGCTGGAGGCGATCCGCCGGGGCGGAACGGCCGTCGCCACTTCGCGGGATCCCGCGCGGCGTCTGGCGCTGGAAGCCGAGGGGATCGCCGCCGTCGACCCCGCCGACCGCGAGGCCCTGTCGGCGGCCCTGGCGGGCGCTAGGACCGTCCTGATCACCTCTCCCCCCGACGCCCAGGGTTGCCCCGCTCTGAGGGCTCTGGCGGCGGCGGAATCGGTCTCCACGGCCTGGCCCGACTGGATCGGCTATGTCTCCTCCACCGCCGTCTATGGCGACCGCGACGGCGGCTGGGCCTTCGAGGATGACGCCCTGAACGCCTCCAGCCTCGAGGGCGGTCGGCGCGTCCGGGCCGAGGCCGACTGGCTGGACGCCGGGCGCGGCATGGGGCTGACGGTGCAGATCTTCCGCCTGCCGGCCATCTACGGTCCCGGCCGGTCGGTGGTGGACCGGCTGCGCGACGGCTCGGCCCGGCTGGTGCGAAAGCCCGGTCAGGTCTTCAACCGGGTCCATGTCGAGGATGCGGTGGCGGGCCTGTTCGCCTCCATGGCCCGGCCCCGGCCCGGCGCGGCCTATAATCTGGCCGACGACGCACCGACCCCCGCCGATGTGGTCATCGCCGGCGCCGCCGACCGCCTCGGCCTGCCGCGTCCGCCCGAGGTCGACTGGCATGACCCCGAGGTCTCCGACGCCATGCGCCGCTTCTATCTGGACAACAAACGCATCTCCAACGCCCGCGCCAAGGCTGAACTGGGCTGGCGGCCGAAGTATCCGACCTGGCGGGAGGGGCTGGAGAGTCTGTTGTAGTCACCCTCTCCCATAGGGGGAGGGCTTGAGCCTCGGGGAGCGTAGCGATCGGCAAGGCGAAAGGGTGAGGGGTTCTGTCCCCAACCGGCGAGGGCATAACCCCTCACCCTCCCACTGACTGCGTCAGCGGGCCCCTCCCTCTCCCTCCGGGAGAGGGGTCAGATCAGAAAGGCAGCACGTTCCGCTGGCGGCTGTAGGCCATGGTGCCGACGTTGGCGCCGAGGCGCAGGCCGACGCCGGTGCGGACCGGGGCCAGAACGATGCCGTCGGCGCGCTGGTAGTTCACGCCCAGACCGCCGACCAGATAGGCCGAGCCCTCGACGCCCGGGTAGCGGCGGTAGATGGCGTCGGGGGTGTAGAGGCCATAGACGAGGGTGAAGACCCGGCTGGCGTTGCCGCCCAGGTCCCAGCCGATCGAAATGCCCTGCCAGTAGACGTCCTGGGCCGTGCCGAGGTCCTTCATATGCAGGGCGCCGCGGCCGTAGCGGACGCCGAGGGCGACGGCGCCCGCGCCCTCTTCACCGGCGATATAGCCGGTCGGGCTGTCGCCCTGATCGCGGAAGATGCGTTCGATGGCGCCGCCCATGGCCTCGGCGGCGATGCCCAGCTGGCGCGAACCGGCGGCGATCAGCTCATCGGCCGAATAGGCGGGGGCGTTGGCGTCCGAGGCGATCGGATAGGCGGGCTCGGTGCCTTGACGCGGGGCGACGCCACCGCTGGCGCAGGCCCCAAGCGCCGAGGTGGCGGCGGCGGCGAAACCGGTCTGGATGAGGTGGCGGCGATGCATGGCTGAGGTCCCCGGCGGTGAGAATCGCCCGTCATGCGAGCGTTATCCTCAACCTCGCGGGCCTTTGCGGCAGCCTTGCGGCGTCAGGGTTAATGAGAGGTTACGGCGCCGGCGGGGTCGCTCGCTGCCTGGGCGTCAGGCCCAGGCAGCGAGCATCACCTTTCCGTCAGGCACGCAGCTGGGCGCCCAGTTTGGTCGCGGCGGCCACGACCTTGGCCGACAGGGCCTCGATCTCGGCCTCGGTCAGGGTCGCCTCGCGGGGCTGGAGCACGACCTCCAGCGCCACCGACTTGGAGCCTTCCGGAACCCCGGCGCCGCGATAGACGTCGAACACCCGGACCTCCTCGATCAGGGCCTTGTCGGCGCCCGCGACGGCGCGGACCAGATCGCCCGCCGCCTTGTCGTCCTCGACCACGAAGGCGAAGTCGCGGGTCAGGGGCTGGAGCACCGACAGGTCGGCCGAGCCGCGTGTCTTGGCTTTCGCCTTCGGCTCGGGGACGCTTTCCAGCACGATCTCGAAGGCCAGCATCGGACCGTCCGCGTCCAGCGCCTTGAGCACGCGCGGGTGCAGGGCGCCGAACTCGGCGATGACCGTCTTGGGACCCAGCTGCAGGCGGGCCGAGCGGCCGGGGTGCCACCAGTCACGGTTCTGCCCCTGGGCCAGCTGCAGGGAGCCGACCGGCGCGCCGATCTCTTCCAGCAGGGCCATCAGGTCGCCCTTGAGGCCGAACAGGGCGTCGTCGGCCCCCTCTTTTCCGGCCCAGTGCCGCGCGGCGTGCGGGGCGATCAGGCCGGCGATGACGGTGCGCTGATCCCTGGGGCCGTCGCCCGGATAGATGGGGCCGATCTCGAACAGGGCGGCGTCGGCGTGCCCGCGCGCGGCGTTGCGGGCGGCGGCCTGGATCAGGTTGGGCAGGACCGAGGGCCGCATGCAGTCCAGTTCGGACGCGATGGGGTTCTCGAGCACCAGACGCTCGTCTCCGCCGCCGAACAGGGCCGCGATCTTCTGGCTGGTGAAGGACCAGGTCACGGCCTCGGCGTAACCGGCGGCCGCCAAGGCCCGGCGGGCCAGACGGATGCGGGCCTGACGCGGGTTCAGCACGCCCTTCGACGGCGGGTTCTGGTCGGGCAGGGGGGTGTCGGGCAGATGGTCGAAGCCGACGATGCGGGCGACCTCCTCGACCAGATCGGCCTTGCCCTCGACGTCGCGCCGCCAGGACGGCGGGGTCACAGTCCAGGGCTCGGCCTGGCCGGGCTCGCCCGTCTTCACGAGGAAGCCGAGCTGGCCGAGGATCGTTCCGATCCGGTCGTCCTCAAGGTCCATGCCCGAGAGCCGCTTCACATAGGCGGGGTCGAACGGGAAGGGCAGGGGATTGGCCGGATGCTCGCCCGTCAGGACGATCTCGGACGGCTCGCCGCCGCACAGGTCGAGGATCAGCCGGGTGGCCAGCTCCAGCCCCGGGATGACCGAGGCCGGGTCGACGCCGCGCGCGAACCGGTACTGGGCGTCTGACGAGATGGTCAGGCTGCGGCCGGTCTGGGCCGTGACAATGGGGTCGAACCAGGCGCTTTCGAGGAAGACATCGACAGTCTCGTCCGAACAGCCGGTCGATTCCCCGCCCATGACGCCGCCCAGGCCGATGGGGCGTTCGCCATTGGCGTCGGCGATGACGCAGACGCTCGGCTCGGCCGCATAGGTCTTGCCGTCCAGGGCGATCAGATGCTCGACCGCGCCGGTCTCGGCCGAATGCAGGCCGCCGCGAACGACGATCTCGTCGCCGACCAGCTTGCCGGCGTCATAGACGTGCAGCGGGCGGGCGCGGTCGTAGGCGATCAGGTTGGTGACATCGACGAGGCGGTTGATCGAGCGCAGGCCGATGGCCTGCAGACGCGTCTGGAGCCAGGCCGGGGAGGGGCCGTTCTTCACGCCGCGGATCAGGCGACCAGCGAAGACCGGGCACATGTCCGGCGCCTCGATCCGCACCTTGATGGGCGAGGCGAAGGCGCCGCGCACCACGGCGATATCATAGTGCTTCAGCTTGCCCAGACCGGTCGCGGCCAGATCCCGCGCGATACCGGCGACGCCCAGCCAGTCGGGGCGGTTGGGGGTCACCTCGAAGTCGATGACGGGTTCCAGGGCGTAGACGGTCGCGGCCGGGGTCCCGACCGGGATGGACGGCGGCAGCTCGAGGATGCCGTCGCTCTCGCCCGGCAGTTCCAGTTCGCCGGCCGAGCACAGCATGCCGTTGGAGACGACGCCGCGCACCGGCTTCTCGACCAGGGTGACGCCGAGGCCAGGCACCCAGGCGCCAATGGGGGCGTAGATGGTGGTGAGCCCTGCGCGCGCATTGGGGGCGCCGCAGACGATCTCCTTCATCCCGTCGACGGTCTCGACCTGGCAGACGCGCAGGCGGTCGGCGTTGGGGTGCTGGACCGCCTCGACGATGCGGGCGACGGTGAAGGCCTTCAGGGTCGCGGTCGGATCGGCGACATGTTCGACCTCCAGACCCGCCATGGTCATGGCGTCGGCGACGGCCGCGGCGTCCGCGGTCGTCTCCAGATGGTCCTTCAGCCAGCCGAGAGTGAACTTCACGCCGGCGCTCCGCCGCCAGGCCCCGTGGGAAGGCCCTGCAGTTGCTCGAGGAAATCGGGCGCGCCCGTGTAGGCCACGCCGACAAAGTCGCAGCGCCGGAAGAGGCAATCGCTCAGCGGGATAGCCCCCGTGAGGCGGGTCGGGCCGAGTGGCTGGAACATCAGATTGCGCATGTCGCCGTCGGCCGAGCCCATGTTGCAGGCGTCGAACTGGCAGCCGGAAATGGGAACGACCACCGCCGGTCCCTGGATTCGACAGTTGGTGAAGGTCTTGCCCTTAAGCACCGACTCCCCGCGCAGCACGGCTTCGTGGAACAGGAGCGGCAACCAGATGTCGAGGTTGCTGTAGTCGGGGCCGGGGCCGAGGGGCTGGAAGGTCAGGGTCTCGCTCATGCGCCCACTCCACCTTCGCCGGCCGAAGCGTTCATGCTGGCGGCGAGTTCGTTGAGGAAGGTCTCCGGGCCGGTGAAGCCGACCTGGACGAAGCGGCAGCGCACGAAGCGGCAGTTGGCGACGCCCACGGCGCCTATGATCTTGTCGCCCAGGGGCTTGAACATCAGATTCATCGGGTTGGAAGTGACCCCCATGTTGCAGCCGTCGAGGCCGACGTCGTTCAGAGCGACCAGAACCGCCGGGCCCTCGATGACGCAGTCGGTGAAGGTCTTGCCCGAGATCACCGGCTCGCCGGCGTTCAGGTGATAGGCCGACAGCATCGGCAGCCAGACGGCTTCATTGGTGAACTCGGTGCGGGCGACCATCGCGCGACCGAAGGCTTCGTCGTGGATATCTGTCATGGGACGCTTCTTGAAATCAGCTGAGGCCCGAGGCCGGGTTGGGCGCGGAGAAGGCGGAGAAGCCGTAGTGGGCCAGCCACCGGACGTCGGCCTCGAACATGGGGCGCAGGTCGGGCATGCCGTACTTCAGCATCCCCAGACGGTCGACGCCCATGCCGAAGGCGAAGCCCTGGTATTCGTCCGGATCGATGCCGCAGGACCGCAGCACGTTCGGGTGGACCATGCCGCAGCCCAGGATCTCCAGCCAGTCGCTCCCTTCGTTGAACCGGATCTGGCCGCCCGAGCGGTCGCAGCGGATGTCCATCTCGGCCGAGGGTTCGGTGAAGGGGAAGTGGTGCGGGCGGAAGCGGGCGTCGACGGCGTCCAGCTCGAAGAAGCGGGCGATGAAGGTCTCGAGCGTCGTCTTCAGGTGACCCATGTGGATGTCGCGGTCGATCACCAGCCCCTCGACCTGATGGAACATCGGGGTGTGGGTGGCGTCGGAATCCTTACGGAAGGTCCGGCCGGGCGCGATGATGCGGATCGGCGGCTGCTGGGACATCATGGTCCGCACCTGCACCGGCGAGGTGTGGGTGCGCAGCACCTTGCGCTCGCCCGTCTCGGGGTCGGGCTTGAGGAAGAAGGTGTCGTGCATTTCCCGCGCCGGATGCTTGGGCGGGAAGTTCAGGGCCGTGAAGTTGTGGAAGTCGTCCTCGATGTCCGGGCCTTCGGCGACGGCGAAGCCCATGGCGGCGAAGATGGCGACCATCTCGTCCATGACCTGCATGGTCGGATGGACCCCGCCCTGGCGGCGCGGGCGGGTCGGCAGGGTCAGGTCGATCTTTTCGGACAGCAGCCGGGCGTCCAGCTCGGCGGCCTCCAGCTCGGCCTTGCGGTCGGCGATTCCGGCGGCGACGCGGTCGCGCAGGCCGTTGATCATCGGCCCCTGTTCGCGGCGCTCGTCCGGGCTCATCGCGCCCATGCCCTTGAGCAGGGCCGAGATGACGCCCGTCTTGCCCAGGGCGTTGACGCGCACGGCCTCCACCTCGGCGACGGTCGTCGCGCCGCCGATGGCGTTGATCAGATCGAGTTCGAGTTGGGGAAGATCGGTCATTGTCGGGAGCATCTAGCGGCTGACGAGGCGTTCGTCACCCATGTGACGCCCGTATGGCGATCCGGGCGCGGCTTAACGACGTTCGGCGCCGCTTTCTCAATCGAATGGAGCCGATGATCCGGCCTCGACGGGAGGTGGCCATGAACTGGATTCGCGGGCTTGGACGCCGGCTGGGCTACGCCGGCCGCTCTGATCGGCGCGAATTCATCGCCGGCGGCGCGCTGACCGTGATCGCACCCTATGCCCTGTCGCTGGCGATCAAGGGTTCGGTCAAGGGCCTGTTCGCCGTCTTCCCCCGGACAATCGCCCTGATCATGGCCCTGGTCCTGACCGTGATCGTCTGCGCCGCCATCCTGGTCTGGTTCTGGGGCTGGAGCGCGCTGGTGACCCGCCGCGCCCGCGATGTCGGCCTGCCCGCCTGGGCGGGGTTGGCCAGCCTGATCGGCCTGTGGGCGACGATGACCGGCCTGAAGGAACTGGCCTCGCCGGATCTTTATGGCTGGACGAACTTCATCGCCTGCATCGTCCTCGCCGTCGTCTGGGCGGTCTGGCCGAGCCGGGGCGGATCCTGGACGCCGGGGAAGACGCGCGTGACTTCGTCCCGGCCTTCTGCCGAACCCGCCTGAATCTCCAAGGCTGCACGGGCCGCAAACGAAAACGCCCGCCCCGGCGACCGGGGCGGGCGTTTCGATCGGATAGACCGAAGATCTTACGCCAGGGCGGCGCGGACCTTGGCGGCGATTTCCTTGAAGCCCACGCCTTCCATGGCGATCGCGGCCAGGACCTTGCGGTCCAGCTCGATGCCGGCCTTGCCCAGGCCGTGGATGAACTGGGAGTAGGTGAAGCCTTCCTGACGGGCGGCGGCGTTGATGCGCTGGATCCACAGGGCGCGGAAGTTGCGCTTGTTCACGCGGCGGTCGCGGTAGGCGTATTGCCCGGCGCGGTCGACGGCGGCCTTGGCCGTGCGGATGGTGTTCTTGCGGCGACCCGAGAAGCCCTTGGCCTGTTCGAGAACCTTCTTGTGTTTGGCGTGGGACGTAACGCCCCGTTTCACGCGAGCCATGATTTATTCCTTCAAATTCGTTGGGTTGAGATCAGTCTGGAGCGTGCGCCGATCAGGCGTACGGCATGTAGGACTTGATCTTCTTGGCGTCGGCGTCGGCCATGACCGAAGTGCCGCGGTTTTGGCGGATGTACTTCGAGTTGTGGCTGATCAGGCGGTGGCGCTTGCCGGCCACGCCCGCCTTGACCTTACCGGTCGCGGTGAATTTGAAGCGCTTCTTGGCGCCCGACTTCGTCTTCAGTTTCGGCATTTTCCACTCTCTTTTTGGGCTACCGTCCTTCGGACTACTTGAGCCCGAGGTGGATGGTGGCGCTGGTTTCGAAACCGCCAAGGCATGCCATTAGCCCGGCGGTTCGTAGGCGAAGGCGCGGCTAGTAGGGGAACCGGGCCCGAAAGGCAAGCGGAGTCTGGATTTTCGGCCCCCTTCTCACGACTCAGTTCGGCGGGTTGTTCGCCTCCAGAAAGCGGACCGTCTCGGTCAGCATCCGGGTGCGGGTCTCCTCGCGCGACAGCCAGTGGTCCTCGCCGGTCAGCTCGATGAACTCGACCGGCTTGCCCGCCCGGCGCAGGGCGTCGGCCATGATCCGGCTCTGTTCGATCGGAACCACGGTGTCGTCGCGGCCGTGCAGCAGGAGGATCGGGGCGTCGGCCGTCTCCGCCAGCCGGACCGGCGATCGGGCGTCCAGCGACCGGTCGCCCGGACCGTCGCCGCCCATGAAGCGGTTCCAGTAGCGGACGGCCTCGGTGTCGCGGCGCACGCTCCGGCCGGCCTCCCGGGCGACCATCCGGCGCAGGTCCGAGACGCCCGCGACCGAAACGGCGCAGCGATAGACGCCGTGATCCAGCGTCGGACCCGCGAGGGCCGCATAGCCGCCGTAGCTGGCCCCGACGATACAGACCCGCTCGGGATCGATGATCCCCTGACCCGCCAGCCAGCGGACGCCGTCCGAGAGATCGGTCTGCATCTTGCGGCCCCATTCGCCGTAGCCGGCCTCGACGAAGGCCTCGCCATAGCCGCTGGAACCGCGGAAATTGGCCTGCAGCACGGCATAGCCGCGCGAGGCGAGGCCTTGCGCCCACCAGTCGAAGCCGCCGTCGTCGCGCGCCTGGGGACCGCCGTGGGCCAGGACCACCAGCGGCAGGCCCTTCGCATCGGCCCGGCCCGGCGGCAGGGTCAGATAGCCGTGGATCTCCAGTCCGTCGGCGGCGTCATAGGTCACGGTCCTGACGGAGGCGACCATCGACGGCGTGATGGCGTCATAGGCGGCGCCGACGGTGGTCACGCCCCCGCCGTCGAGGTCGACGAGATGATAGGCGCCCGAGTCGCCGTCCCCGCTGGTGAAGACCACCGCCTGGCGCAGGTCGTCGCTCCAGCTGACGAGCTGGGGCTTCTTGCCGGGCAGGCCGGTTTCGACGGCGTCCCACAGCGCGCCCGCGTCCTGTTCGACGAAGCTGTAGCGTCGGCCGTCGTCATCACGGCGGGTGACCCCGACCAGCCGCCCGGTCACCGGGTGGAAGATCGCGCCCTGGGTCTCGAACTCGAAGCGCAGGGAACGCCAGACCCCGGTCGAGAGATTGACGTCGAACAGGCCGTTCACGCCCTTGCCCTGATGGCTCAGGTCCGGGCGGTCGGCCAGGACGATGACGCTGTCTCCGGCCATGCCGAGACCCAGGAGGCTCGGCCGGTCGAGCGGGGCGTTGACGGACCAGATTTCACGCGCCGCGCCGCCCTGCCGGAATTGCAGGCTCCAGCGCTGGGTTCCTCTGTCGTACTCGGCCTGGGCCAGCGGATGGCCGGCGGTGTCGAGAACATAGTCCACGACCGTGTCGGACAGGTCCTCGAAGCGCCGGGGGCGACCCGTGTCGGGATCGATCCGGTAGAGGTCGAGATGGTTGGCGCGGCCGAAGTCATGGGCGCGGACGAGAACCAGAGGGTCGCCGCTGTTGGGCAGGACGCGCGGCGTTCCCATCAGGGAGGGAAAGATGCCGGGAGCGCCGTTCAGCATGCGGGTGACCCGGCGTCGGGCCGGATCGTAGATCTGGCCGAAGGAGAACTCGGTCTTGCTGACGCCGATGTCGGGAAGGGACTCGGTCGAGGTGCTGGTCACCAGCACCCTGTCGTCGCCGATCCATTGCAGGTCCCGCACCTTTGTCAGGCCGACGCCGGCCGTGCCGAGCGTCCGGCCTGCCTTCAAATCGGCGACGGCCAGGGTTCGCCGATCGCCGACCACGGCGACGAAGGCCAGACGATCTCCCGAGGGCGAGATCTGGACCAGTTCCAGCGACGGCAGGGCGCCGTAGGCCGAAAGAGGGGCCAGAGCGGCGGGCGGGTTCTGGGCAGGCGCGCCTTGGGCCTGCGCCGCGACCGGCGCGAAAAGAAGCAAGGCGCTGGCCAGCGCCGCCGTCGTTATAAGATACAAGATTGGCCCCCGCCGACACTGAACTCCGTTCACCTTCGCCCGGCAGGGCTGAAGGCTCAAGGGGATTTCGCCTTCAGGTCGTCTGTGTCGCCGCGATCTCCGCCTGCCGGCGACGGAAGGCCCGGCCGGCGTTGAGCGCGGCCACCGCCGCCGGGACGGTCAGAAGGGCGCCGATCAGCATGGGCCAGTTGTGACCCACGCCCGAGAAGACGGCGCCGGCCACGATCGGGCCGACGATGCGGGCGCTGGAGCTGGCGGCCATGTTCAGACCCAGCATCGCGCCCTGCCGGTCGGGCGGGGCCGAGCGGGAGATCAGGGCCGAGATGTTGGGCATGGCCGTCGCCATCCCGAACGCGCCGACGGCCATCATCACCGGCACGGCCCAGGCGACCGGCGACAGCACCTGGCCGGTCAGGCCGATCCCGAACAGCAGGCAGCCGCAGGCCAGGACATTGCTCTCGCCAAACCGCCGCGCCAGCCGGCCGGTGATCAGGCTCTGGCACAGGACCGAGACCACGCCGACGGCCATGAAGCTGAGCCCCACCTCGCGCGCGCCCCAGCCGTAGCGGGCCTCAACCCACAGGCCGAAGGTCGATTCCATGCCCGAGAAGCCCGCCATGTAGATCAGGGTCACCAGCAGGACGCGGGAGATGACCGGGTCGCGCATGGCATCGCGCACCCCGCCGAGGAAGGGCGGACGCGCAGCGGCGGGATCGGCCTTCGCCCGGCTCTCCCTCAGGAAGACGATCACGCCCAGACCGGCCAGCAGGCACAGGCCCGCCGCCGCGAAGATCGGCAGCTGATAGCCCAGCCGGCCCAGGTCGGGATGGACCATCAGACCGCCCAGACCCGGCCCGACGATGAAGCCCAGGCCGAAGGCGGCTCCGATCATCCCCATGCGTCCGGCGCGGCGCTCGGGCGGGGTGATGTCGGCGACATAGCCCTGAACCGTCGAGATATTGCCTGCGCCCAGGCCGGTGAACAGCCGCACGGCGATCGCCAGCCAGATGTTCGGCACGAAGGCCAGGGCCAGATAGCCGACGGCGTTGGCCAGGACGGTGATCAGAAGCACGGGCTTGCGGCCGATCCGGTCCGACAGCCGCCCCCAGAAGGGTTCGCCGAAGAACTGACCGAGCGAATAGGCCGAGAACATCAGGGCGACTTGCCAGGCCTCGGCTTTCAGGCTCTGTCCGAAGAAGGGCAGCAGCGGCACCACCAGGCCGAACCCGACCAGATTGATGAAGACCACGGCGAACAGGACGGCCAGGGCCGGGGCCTGACGCTTGGAGGAGGCGGGATCGGGCGGCGCATCGGTCATGGGCGGACGCTAGCCTGTGCCGCCCGATCCGGAAACGGGGTTCTGCGGGCGCCGGCGCCGATCCGGCCGCCGCGGCCTCAGTCCGGCGGGTTGTGGGTTTCGAGGAAGCGCAGCGTCTCGGTCAGCATCCGTGTGCGGGTGCTGGCGCGCGACAGCCAGTGGTCCTCACCGCTCAGCTCGATCATCTCGACCGGCTTGCCCCCCCNNCCGGCTTGCCCGCCCGCCGCAGGGCGTCGGCCAGGCGTCGGCTCTGGATGAAGGGCACGACCGTGTCGTCGCGGCCGTGAAGGAGCAGGATCGGCGCATCCGACCGGGCCGCCTGCATGATGGGCGATCGGTCGTCCAGGGAGCGGTCGCCGAGGCGCTCGGCGCCCATGAAGCGGTTCCAGTAGC
>DBBK01000074.1:3933-6049 GCA_002292165.1 Brevundimonas sp. UBA986 | reverse complement strand
CGCCCCGTCGATCCGCGCCGCCTCATAGAGGTCGTCGGGCACGGTCTGCAGCACCGCCAGGAAGATCAGCATGTTGTAGCCGAAGATCTTCCACACGACGAACATCAGGATGGCCGGGACCGAGGTCGCCGGGCTGCCCAGCCAGTCCACGGCGGGCAGGCCGACCGAGGTGAGGATCCAGTTGATCACCCCGTATTTGGTATGGAGCATGTAATTCCACAGCACGGCCGTCGCGACGAGGGTGGTGACATAGGGCGCAAAGAACACCACCCGCCAGATCGGCCGCCACCTCACCGTCCGCGCATTCAGGATCACCGCCGCGAACAGCGACGCCGCGATGGCCAGGGGCACGCCCAGGACGCTGAACCACAGGGTGTTCTTCATCGCCCCCCAGAACAGCGGATTGGTCAGGAGCCGCTCATAGTTCTGCAGCCCCACGAAGCGCAGGTTCTTCAGATCGGCCAGGGCGTAGATGTCGAAGTCCGTCAGGCTCAGCAGCAGGGCCGCGATCACCGGCACGGCGAAGAAGACGGCGATCGCGATCAGGGCCGGCGCCACAAAACCCCAGGCCGCGCGTTCGCGGGCGGTGATGGTCGTGCTCATACCGCCCTGCCCTGTTCGATCATCCAGCGGCGCTTTTCCAGCAGCCGGTCGGCGCGACGGTTGATCTCGGCGCCGGCGGCGGCGGGGCTGTATTCGCCGCGCACCATCCGTTCGGCGACGATCTGCATCTCGGCCGAAATCCGCTCCCACTCGGGCACCTTGGGCAGGGGCTTGGCCCGGCTCAGCTGGCCCTTGAAGGCGGCGATATAGGGGTCATTGGCCACCTGCGGCGCATTCCAGCCCGACTGCCTTGCCGGCAGGTCGCCGGTGATGACATTGAACCGCGCCTGCACCGCCGGTTCGGACAGGTAGCGGATCAGCTTCCACGCCGCCGCCTGCTTGTCAGAGGACTTGAACACCGCCAGCGAAGACCCGCCCGGCGCCGAGGCCCCCGGCCCGCGCGGTCCCGGCACCCCGGCGGTGGTCCAGTGCGGCTGGATCGCCGGCTGAAGCTTTGCCTTCATGTCCCCGATGGTCCACGGGCCGCTGAAATAATAACTGAAATACCCGCGTCCGAACTCGGTCCAGACGTTGGAGATCTGCGTCGAGGACGCCAGCGGCGCCAGCCCCTCGTCAAACAGGCTCTTGTAGAAGGCCAGGGCCTCCACGAACGACGGACTGGCGAAATTGCCCCGTGTGTCATCGTCCCGCAGCAGCGGATCCTCGCCCTGCAGCCCCAGGGTCTGGAGCTGCTCGAACTCGTTCACGGGCAGCAGGATGGCGTAGTTGCCCTCCCCCGCCGCCCGCTTGATGGCGTGCATGGACTTCTTCCACTCGGCCCAGTCCTGCGGCACGGCGTCGTAGCCGGCCTTGGCGAGGATGTCGGAGCGATAGAACAGCAGCCGCGTATCGACATACCAGGGCGTGGCCATGGCCTTGCCGTCGATCATCATCGTGCCCAGCACCGCGCCGAACTGGTCGGTCTGCAGGTCCGCCGCCTCGGCCGGAACCGGCGACAGGGCGCCGATGGCCGTCAGTTCGCCGATCCAGGTATTGCCCACCTGGCTGACGTCCGGCAGCGACGCCCCGGCATAGGCCGTCAGCAGCTTCTGATGCGCCGAGGTCCAGGGCTGGGCCTGCACCACCACCCGGATGTCCGGGTTGCGCCGCTCGAACTCGGGCAGGATCTGGCCGACATTGGTCGCCTCATTGCCCATGGCCCAGAACTGCAGGACCGTGCGCCCGTCATTCCGTCCGCACCCGCTCAAGGCCGCGCCCGCCCCGGCCAGCAGGCCCAGCGCCGTCCGCCGGTCGGGCGCGAAGTCCGTCATGCCGCCAGCCAGCCGCCGGTGAAGCCGGCCGCCTCCAGCCCGCGCCTCAGGTTGGGCTCGCCGTGCATGTGCCGCCAGATCAGCTCCGAGCGGTGGTTCTCGATCATCATCACGATCGGTCCCTGGTCGATGCCCAGATAGTCGCCGTCGACCCAGCACAGGCCGGGCTCGATCCGCCCGTGCTGCAACGGGTGCTCCAGCACGTTCAGGGTCGGGTTGAAGCTGTCGAGGAAGCCGTACTG
>DBBK01000074.1:0-3897 GCA_002292165.1 Brevundimonas sp. UBA986 | reverse complement strand
CCGAGCCGTACTTCGCCTTCATCGCCTTGATGCAGGGCACGACGATCTCGGGCGCGAAGGGCATCGACGCCGCCGCCGCCGTCGGGGCGATGGTGCCGTCGTCCCGGTCGCCCGGCCCGCGCGCCGAATAGCTGAAGAACTCCCGCTCCACGCCATCGATGGTCTGCTTGAAATCGCCCGGCCCGTCACAGGCCGTCAGGCCCCAGACCTCGGACGAATAGCCCCAGTTCCCGACGTTGTCGGTCGCATACTGTTTCTGGGCATAGACCGCCCGGCGGCTGTTCTCGAAGTAGTCGAGCGTATCGCCGCGCATGGCCGACTGGCCGCGCATCCAGGCGTCGCGGATGCCCCGGAAGTCGACGAACATATGGCTGTACTGGTGTCCGAAGAGCGGTGCGAACTCCAGGTAGCGGTCGGTGTCGCGCTCGACGAAGCTCTTCTCATAGCTGGTCACCCACTCCGACCAGACGCCGGCGTCGACCGGGTGGGTCGGGCTGCCCATGGCCAGCAGCAGGATCAGCATCCCCTCGTTGTAGACATACCAGTCGGACGGGATGTAGCCCGTGTCCGGATGCCAGCCCATGGTGATCCGGTTCGGCCGCACCACGGCCCAGGGCCATTCGATCCGCTCATAGATGGCCTGGACCCGGTCGCGGATCTCGCGCTCCTCAGCCGTATCGCGGTCGAAGTAGCGGGCGGCGAACAGCATCCCGGCGACCAGCAGGGCCGTATCGACGGTCGACAGCTCGGTGCGCCCGAAGCGCAGGCCGCTTTCCATGTCGAGGAAGTGGTAGAAGAAGCCCTTGTAGCCGGCCATGCCCTGTTCGTCGGGCCCCTGCGGCAGCTCCCAGAAGTAGCGCACCGTGGTCAGGGTGCGGTCGCGCGCCTCGCTGCGGCTCATCCAGCCGCGCTCGACGCCCACGGGCCAGCAGCTCAGGGCGAAGCCCACCGCCGCGATGGAGCAGAAGGATTTGGTCGGCCAGCGGTCGGGCGTCAGGCCGGTCTTGCGGTCAGTGACGTCGACGAACCACTGGAAGGTCCGCCGTTGCAGCTCGTCAATCTCGGGGTCCAGCGGCTTCGCGGCCGGCAGGCGGGAGCGTTGGGCCGCGAACGCCGGCAGCGCCGCGGCCGAGGCGGCTGCGGCGACGGAGCCCATCAGAAACAGACGACGATCCATGGGGGACTCCTACGCGAAATCAGGCACGAACGGGGGGACGGAAAAGAAAAAACCGCCCCCTGCGAACAGGGGGCGGCGCAGTCTCAGGGGGAGTATCAGAAGCTGTAGCGGGCCCCGATCTGGAAGGACCGCGTCGGGAACAGGACCGAGCTCGGGTTGCCGAAGTTGGGGTTCGGGCTCGTCGCCGAGCCGGTGCCGCCGTCGAAGCCCGAGTAGTTCTTGAAGTTGAACACGTTGATGGCGTCCACATAGACTTGGAACTGGCTGCCGTTCCAGACCTGGATGTTCTTGGTCAGGCGCAGGTCCAGGTTGCGGTAGGCGAAGGCGTTCGGGATGAAGAACTGTTCCTTCTCCGGATAGGCGCCGTAGGGCCGGTAGACGAAGGCCGGGCCCGTGCCGTCGAACACGTCGAACGGCGTGCCCGACCCCAGGGTCAGGATGCCCGACAGCTGGAAGTCGAACGGCAGGTCGACGATGCCGTTGGCCACGATGCGGTGACGCTCGTCGTTGGCCGAGGACCGCTCAGGCGAGGTCTCCACGCTGAAGCAGTCGAAGCAGAAGTTGTCGTTGCCGCCGTTCTGCTTGGAGCTGGACAGGGTGTAGGCGATGTTCAGACCCCAGCCGGATTCCCGCGTGTAGTTCTTGTCCAGCTTGACGTAGAGCGCCTTGAACGTGCGCTCCTTGTTGTGATCCGAGACCAGATAGCTGCGGTAGGGGTTGGTCCCGCCCGGCGAGCAGAAGCCGCCGTTGTCGCCGAAGCCGTTGCCCTGGGCGCCCGTCGTCGCCTCGCGGCAGCGGTTCAGATACTGCCAGGTGAACTCGTTCTCGGTCTTGCCGTAGGCCAGGGTGAACTCGGTCTGCCAGTCGCCGAAGCGCTGACGGATGCCCAGGTTGAACTGGTCGGTGCGCGGCGGCTCGAAGTCGTTCTTCAGCAGGAAGGCTTCGCCCTTGGCCGGGATCCCGGCCAGAACCGGGTCCAGGCCCGCGGCGGTGTTATAGGACGCCTGCCACAGGATCGGGTCGGTCGGGGTGCCCGCCGCCACGCCCGCCGGACGGCCGGTGGTCGAGAAGAAGGCGTTGCGGGTGAAGTCGAACGGCTTGGCGACCTCGTCGAACGAGAAGTTGAAGTTGACCCGGTCGTAGTAGCGGCCGGCGCCGCCGAAGATCACCGTCGAACGGTCGCCGAAGACGTCATACGAGAAGCCGATGCGCGGCTGGAAGGCGTCCTTGAACGGCGAGCGATTGCTGCCGGTCGAGATGTAGTCGTTGATGTTGAACCAGCTCGGCGCATAGCCGGCGGCCTTGCCGCCGTCGGTCGAGGCGATCCACTGGTTCAGCCCGGCAACGACCGAGGCCGGGGTCACATAGTTGTTGTTGTTGGCGTTGTCCTCATAGTCCCAGCGGATGCCGAGGTTCAGCTCCAGCTTTTCGGTCAGACGCCAGTCGTCCTGCAGATACAGGCCATAGACCTTGTTGGTCAGGTCCACGGTCGGGAAGGCGTTGCCCAGCTGGACCCGGTACGGCACCGAGGCGCTGCCGCTGGCCGTCCCGTTCAGGTCGTAGAAGAACTCCGGATTGCGACCGAACTCCTTGTCGACGGTGTAGTTCTGGTTCGAGAATTTGACGCCCATCTTGATGGTGTGGAAGCCGTGGAACTCGACCTCGTTGAAGGTCAGGTCGTCGCGGACCGTAACCGCTTCATCGACGATGTTCTGCCGGGTGTTGGCGCCGCCCAGGTTGATGATGGCCACGCCGCCGAAGGGATCGTAGCCCGAATCGAAGATGCGATAGCTGGCCCCGGCCGTACCGAAGTTGGCCGCGGTCGGGTTGTAGTTGTAGTTCCGGTAGTCGACCGCGAACTCGTTCAGGAAGCTCTGTCCCTGCCACTGGTAGCGGAAGTTGGCGCTCTTGGTGGTCTGTTGCAGGCCGGTGGCGCGCTCGAAGGAGTTGGCGCCGCCGACGCCCGTGGTGTCGCCTTCGTCACGGTAGGTGACGCTCAGGTCGAACAGGTGACCCTCGACCGGCTGGAAGCTCAGCTTGCCGAAGTAGAGGTCTTCCTGGAACGGGGTGGCGAAGGTGCCGAGATACTGGGCGAACTGGGTCTGGTAGGCCGGGGTCTGACGGCCCAGGTTCACGACCGCGGCGCGGTTCTCTTCCTTGTGCTCATAGCTGCCGAAGAAGTGCAGCCGGTCGCGGATGATCGGGCCGCCGAAGGCCGCGCCGTATTGCTCGACGCGCAGATCGGGCTTGGGATCGCCGCGGCCGCGCGAGAACTGGTCCTGGGCGACCATGTCCTGGTCGCGGTAGGTGCCGAAGATCTCGCCGTGGAAGTCGTTCGTGCCCGAGCGGGTCACCGCGGTGATGATGGCCGAGGAGGCCTGTTCATACTCGGCCTTGAAGTTCTGGCTGACCACGCGGAACTCGGCGATCGCCGCCTGCGGGAAGGGGTTGCCGCGGCTGGAGTCCTGGCCGGCGATGCCGCCCTGGATGATGTTGGACTTCAGGCTGGCGCCGTCGATGAAGGCGTTGACCGATTCCGCGCGCTGGCCGCCGGCCGAGATCGTGACCTGGGTCTCCGACTGCGACACCCGCACCCCGGGGGCCAGGGCGGCGAAGTTCAGGAAGTTGCGGTTGATCTGCGGCAGGACCTGGATCTGCTGGGTCGTGACGTTGGTGGCGCTTTCAGGCGTGCGCACCTCCACCAGGCGACGGCCGGTGAC
>DBBK01000208.1 GCA_002292165.1 Brevundimonas sp. UBA986 | reverse complement strand
GAAGCCGCGCCATTTGTCCTCCAGCGCCTTGTCGGCGGCGATGGTGTTCATGACCAGGGCCATGGTCGAGGTGCGGGCCCCGAGCGCCTCGCTGAGACCTTCCGCCGCCGCCTTGCGCCGCGCGGCCTTGGGATCGGACAGCCGGTTCAGGGCCTCGGCCAGGGTCAGCTTCTCCTTGCCGACATCCGCACGCAACGCGGCCAGGGTCTCGTCGAACAGCCGGCTCCACTGGGCCGAGATCGGGCCGTGCTCGGCGAGGTAGGTCTCAAGCTCCTGCGAGAGCTCGTGCGGCTTCATCGCCCGCACCCGCCGCAGCCACGGCCGCCAGTTCGCCGCGCCTTCGTCAGCCAGAAGGGCGGCCTCGATCTCGGCGTCCTCCAGCTGGTTGATCTCCAGCGTCAGCCAGACCGTCGGGGTGGCGATGGCGGTCATCTTCTCGCGGATATCGGCCTCGAAGCCGTTGGCCTCGGCGTCGTCGCGCGCGGTCGAGGCGGCGAGGAAGGCATAGGCGCCCAGACCGCCCAGGGCATCGGTCGCCCGCTCATAGAGGCCGATCGCCTTGTCCAGCAGGCCGCCCAGCGCTTTCGGTTCGGCGCGGGCCGCGACCAGCGTCCCCTGCAGGGCGTTCAGCTCCGCCACGGCGGCCCGGCCCTTGTCGAGGTCGGCGGCGATGCGCGCATCCTGCCGCGAGGAATAAAGGTCCGACAGGTCCCACAGCGGGGCTTCGGTCGAGGGTGCGGGGGGCGTCTTGAAGGGGGCGTTCATGGCCCTTGTTGTGATATCGCGACCGGCCCGGCGCAAGGGCGGGGGCGCGGGAAGCGCAAGGTCCGTTAGCCGCCAGACGACCGTGCGCGGGCGGTCGATGACAGGGTTCCAATCCACGGAGACACCCGATGACCTATCAGATCCAGCCCCTTTCGCTGGCGTCGTTCGCGCCGCTGTTCGCACTGTCCGACGTCGAGCTGGCCGTGGTCGGCGCCCGCCGATGGACCGACGATCTCGGCGGCCGGGCGCCGTGCCGGGTCAGTCTTCAGGACGCGGAGGCGGGCGACCGGCTGATCCTGGCCAATCACGCCCATCTCGCGGACCCGACCTCGCCCTATCGCGCCGCCGGGCCGATCTTCGTGCGCGAGGCGGCGACGGAGGCGGTTCTCGATCCGGATCAGGCGCCCGGGATGCTGACCCGGCGGCCGCTGTCGATCCGGATCTATGATGTGGCCAATATGATGCTCGAGGGCGAGGTCATCGCCGGCGCCGATCTCGACGGGCGGCTGCGGCACTGGTTCGCCCACCCGAAGACCGAGCAGGTCCACATCCATTTCGCTCCGCGAGGCTGTTACCTGGCCCGGGCGGTGCGCGCCGACTGAGGGCTCAGGCGGCCATCCGCCACAGCAGGCTGTCATCGGTGGCGTCGGAGAAGCTGCGGGCCTCGTCCCACAGGGCGTCCTCGTCCGTGTAGCGGGCGCTGGCCGAGGCGGAGATGACGTCAATGACCTGTTCCTCCAGCCGATCCCAGATGATGGCCAGGTCGCCGCAGCCCTCGGCCTCGCACGGGACGATCATGTAGCGGCTGGCGTTGATGGCGGTGTGGGGAGCGAAGCGGGCCATGGTCGTTTCCTTTGAGCGTTGCCTTCAAGGCGGTGTCTGAGGGGCGGTGTCTTGCCGATGATGGACAATGCGACGGCGTTGCGCCAAAATCGGACGTATCGTTCAGGAGGCCCGCGATGCGACACGACAAGGCGATGATGGTCATCGAGCTGGCCCGGCGCATGGCGGCCTCGGCAGAGGGGCTGACGCTGGACGAGATGGCGCGCGAGAGCGGGGTCGGGCGGCGCACGGCCGAGCGGCTGCGCGACGCGGTCCTGATGCTGTTTCCGGCGGTGGAGGAGGTCAGCGATCCGCCGACCAAGCGCTGGCGCATTCGCGGTGGGCTGTCGGCCTTCGAACAGGCTCCGACGACGACCGAGCTGGTCGAGCTGACCAAGGCGGCGCAGGGCCTCAGGGCGACGGGGGAGGCGGGCCGGGCGGTCGCGCTGGAAGGCCTTGAGCGCAAGCTGAAGTCGGCGATGCGCTCGACGACGCTGAACCGGCTGGCGCCCGATCTGGAGGCCCTGGTCCGTGCCGAGACCATCGCGGTCCAGGCGGGGCCGCGCCCCTCTGCGGACGAGAGCGTGCTGGCGACCATTCGTGGCGCGGTGCTGGCCCAGCAACCGCTGGGCTTCACCTATGCGCGGCCGGGCGCCGAGCCGCGCCGGCGCAGCGTCGCCCCGTGCGGCGTGATGTTCGGCCGCGCCAACTATCTGGTCGCGGCGGACCGGGAAAGCGGGCGCATCCAGACCTTCCGTCTGGACCGGATGAGCGCGGTGGAGGCCCAGGACGGCGTCGCCCCGCCGCCCGCCGACTTCGATCTGGCCGTCTTCGCCAGCCAGTCCTTCGGCATCTATCAGGACGAGATCGAGGAGGTGGTGCTGCGCGTCTCGCCTGCGGGGGCCACTGAGGCCCGGTCCTGGCGCTGGCACCCGACCCAGACGATCGAGGACCAGCCGGACGGCGGCGTCATCGTCCGGTTCCGCGCCTCGGGCATGCGCGAACTGGCCTGGCACCTGTTCACCTGGGGCGAGCAGGTCACCATCCTGGGCCCCCAGCGGCTGAAGGCGACCATGGCCGGGGAACTCGCGGCGGCCCAACGGGCTTTGGAAGCCGCGCCCTGATCCGCCGTCCCGTTTCGGCCTCGGGGATTAGCAAAGCTTAAGGTGACGGTTCGCCAGCGCGCCGGTATCCGCGTTTTCGACCCCCGGAGGCCCCATGCGATCCATCGCCGCTCTCGCCTCTTTCACCCTGATGACCGCCGGCTGCGCCGCAGCGGAGCCCGCGTCCGTTCCTTCTGCCCATTCCGGCGCACAGGGTGTGATCACCGACCCGGTTCGGGCCTCGGTGCTGCGCGACGCCGACCGCTGGACGGTCGACTATCAGTTCAACGACAGCGCGCCGGTCTGGGTCTTCCAGCGTTCGGCCCTGCTGCGCGTGGGCCGCCTGCCCTGGCGGCCGCAGTGGTGGTCGGTTGAGACGCCGGGCGTCGTGCTGGAGCGTCAGGGTCGTTATGACGTCCTGCGGATGGCGAACGGCGGCCCGGTGCCGCGCGAGGTCCGCATCGTCATGCATCCGCGTGCCGGGGATCTGGAGGCCGACTACGATCCGGCCCTGATCTTCACCGACGGCACGGTCGCCCTCTACTCCGGCCAGTTTGATGTCATGCCCATGGCTTCGCTCGAAGCGGTGAGGGCCCTGCCGCTGGACCTGAACGGCGTCGACCTGCCCAACAGCGATCCGGCCGAGGTGCGCTGGCAGGACAAGGCCGGGCCGGTCCTGTTCAAGGGCGAGCGGGTGGAGGCGCCGGTCGCGGTCAAGGCTGACACCTATGTCCTGTTCGGCGAGGCCAGCATCCGCCAGAACCCGGGGGTGACGACGGTGATCGATCCCGGGCTGCCGCACTGGCTGGGCGAGGAGCTGGGGCGGTTCACCCCGCAGGTCATGAGTGTCTATGAGCGGCGGCTCGGCGAGAGCCGGGGTGGGCTGCCGACCCTGATGGTCAGCTGGACCGGGCCGACCGAGCACGTCTCCAGCATGGGCGGCAGCGTGCTGCCCGGGCTGATCTCGATGAATTTCGAAGGGGAGGGGGTGCTGGACCCCGACGCCGCCGCCCTGTCGCGCGCCCGCTGGTTCATCGGGCATGAGAGCGCCCACTTCTGGCTGGGCTCCAACGGGCTGAAGTATCAGTTCGCGCGTGAGGCCTGGATCACCGAGGGCGGCGCCGACCTGATGGCCGTGCGCGCCATTCAGGCCATCGATCCGACCTATAACGCCCGCGCCGAGCTGCAGCGCGAGGTCGACGACTGTGTGCGTCTGGCCGCCGGCAAGCCCATCGCCACGGCGGGCGAGCGCGGCGACAACCGCGCCTACTACGCCTGCGGCGCCGTCTGGAGCATGGCCTATGAGGCGGCGCGCAAGGCCCGGCGCGGCGGCGACTTCATCGATGTGGTGTCCGATTTCCAGCGCGACTACGGCGACGACGGCATCCTGACCCGCGAGGAATGGCTGACCGGCCTGACCCGCGTCGCCCGCGATCCTTCACTGCGGCTCAGCATCGAACAGATGCTGGACCAGGGCGTCGCCGACCCGACCGTCCCGATCGGCCGCCTGTTCGATCGCACGGGCGTGGCCTACCGGCTGGTGGACGGGAAGATCGTGCTGAGCTAGGCGCCCGAGAACGGGTACGGACTCACCGACTTGGACCAGTCGTCCACCGTCAGGGGGCGGTCGACCGGCGGGGCGGCGCGTTCGGCGCAGGGGTGGCGGTGGCACAGGCGGCAGGCCGGGCCGATTGGGGTGACCTCGGGGTTCTGAAGGTCCAGGCCTCGGGCGTAGATCAGCCGGTGGGCGTGGCGCAGCTCGCAGCCCAGGCCGACGGCGAGGTCGGCGCCCTCGGAGAAGGCGTCATGGCCCTGACGATCCACTGTCCGGGCCAGGGTGAACCAGCGCCCGCCGGGTTTGCCATCTTGCGGCGGGGTCTCGATGATCTGGGTGATGATCCGGCCCGGTGTGCGGAAGGCCGAATGCAGCCGCCAGCGCGGACAGGCGCCTCCAAAGCGTGAAAAGGGAAACCCCGCGGCCGCATAGCGTTTCGAAATATTGCCCGCCTGATCAACCCGCATCAGGAAGAAGGGCACGCCCCGCGCGGTGGGCCGTGACAGGGTCGTCAGTCGGTGCGCCGCCTGTTCAAAGCCGACGCCGAACCGGGCCTGCAGACGGGCGAGGTCATAGCCGGTCTCCTCCGCCGCCCTCTGGAACGGGCCGTAGGGCATCAGGACGGCGGCGGTCAGGGTGTTGGTCAGGGAGACCTTGAGCAGGTCGCGGCTGACGGCGTCCGGCATGTCAGCGGCGTCGGCGATCGCGGCCAGTTCCGCCTCATGCTCGGCCAGGACCAGCTGATAGACGACGGCGAAGGCCCGCGAGGCGGGGCCCAGGGTCTCGGACACCAGCAGGCGGCGCCGGTGCGGATCGAAGCGGCGGGTCCATTCGACCATGACCTCCGCGGGCATGACCTTGACCGTCAGATTGTGCCGCTCGGCGAGCCGGGCGCGGGCCAGGATCTCGACGGTTTCGCCCGTCGCATTGATGGTCAGGGCGGCGTAGAGGGCTTCGCCCAGCGTATCCAGTTCCGGGAAATGGTTCTGGCGGGCCTGGATCCAGTCGCGGACCCGGTCGGCCGGAGTGTCCTCAAGCCCGGCGCCGCCCCGCTCGGCCTCGACGCGGTCGCGGGCGCGGCGGTCGGCGAAGGCGCGGTAGAGGCGCAGCATGGCGTCGGCGGCGGCGGGCGCCTCGTCGGCCAGTTGCAGGATTTCGTGGCGCGGGACGCTCAGCCCCTGGAACAGGGGGTCGGCCAGAAGCTCGGTCAGCTCGGCCTCGGAGGCGTGGCCGTCGGGCGAGTTCAACCGACGCAGGTCGACGTCATAGGTGTCGGCCAGACGCAGCAGCAGCTGGGCCGAAACGGGCCTCTGATTGCGCTCGATATGGTTCAGATAGCTGGGGGAGACGCCGAGGTCGGCGGCCATGGCTGTCTGGGTCAGGGCGAGCTCGCGCCGCAGCCGTTTCAGCCGGCCGCCGAGGAAGAGCTTGTGATCGACGGCGGCGTCCATCCGCAAAGAATGTCACATCGTGACCGAAAGGCAAGAGTCACATCATGACAAGATGACTTAGCTTTCGGCTTTCTGTCGGTATCAATATGACTTCCGGCGTGTTGATGTGGGGTCAGGACAGCGGGCCTTCCGCTGTCGCAATGGAGACCCGCCATGGAACCGCTCAGCCGCCCGCAGGCCATCATCGACTTCTGCCTGGCCCCGCTGGACCTCGATCCGTCCGCGACGGGCGCCGAGGAGACGCGCCGCCGCCTGGAGCATGTGATCAAGACCTTCCAGTCCAAGCTGGCGGTGGCCTCCAGCCCGATCAGCGTCGACTTCTCGAACATGCCCTCGCAGGTCATCAACGAGGCCGCCCACGGCTACGAATAGGCGGGCGGGGAGGGCGTGGGGCCTGTTCAGGCCGCCAGCGCCCTCTGCTGCTCGGCCAGATCGCCGACCAGCTCCAGCAGTTCCATGGCGTTGAACGGCTTGGCCAGGTGGCGATCGGCGCCGGCGGCCTGACCGGCGGCGACATGTTCGGCCAGGGCGTTGGCGGTCAGCATGACGATCGGCGTGCGGCCCAGGCCCATCGCCGCCTCATGCAGGCGGATTTCCCGCGTGGCGGTCAGCCCGTCCATGACGGGCATCTGCATGTCCATCAGCACCAGATCATAGGCCGCCCCACGATAGGCGGCGACGGCCTGGGCGCCGTCCTCGACCGAGGTCATGTCGACGGGCGCCTGGGCCAGGATCAGTTCGACGACGCGGCGGTTGGTCGGGTGGTCATCGGCCAGCAGCACCCGAATGCGGTGCGGCTCCAGGTCCTCGACCTCGGTCTCGGCGATGACGGCAGCAGCGGGCTCCTGCGCCTCGATCATCGGCAGGGTCAGGATGAAGGCCGAACCACCGCCGGGCTCGCTTTCGCAGTCCAGATCGCCGCCCATCATCTCGGCCAGCTGGCGGCAGATCGCCAGCCCCAGCCCGGTGCCGCCGAAGCGGCGCGTGATCGTGCCGTCGGCTTGTTCGAAGCGGGTGAAGAGGCGGTCGCGCGCCTCGGCGTCGAAGCCGACGCCAGTGTCCTCGACGGTGAACCGCAGCACGGCCGATCCGTCGGGACACAAGCCTCGCCCGGCGGTCAGGCTGACGAAACCCTGATCCGTGAACTTGACGGCGTTGGAGACCAGATTGGTCAGGATCTGCTTGACCCGGACCACATCGCCCCGGACCCAGCCCGAGGCCTCCGGTTCGATGTCGACGAAGAAGGACAGGCCCTTGTCGGCGGCGCCGGCGGCATAGAGCTGGGCGGCTTCGCGCACGGCGCGGCCCAGGTCGAAGGCTTCGTCGGCGATCTCCATCCGGCCGGATTCGACGCGGGCCAGATCCAGAATGTCGCTGAGCAGGGTCTGCAGGGTGTGACCCGAGGACTGGATCAGCTCCAGCATCTCGGTCTGTTCGGCGGTCAGTTCGGTGCGGGCCAGCGCCTGGGTCAGGCCGATGACGCCGTTCAGGGGCGTGCGGATCTCATGGCTCATATTGGCCAGGAACTCGGATTTGGCGCGGTTGGCGGCCTCGGCGGCGTCGCGGGCGTCGGACAGGGCCCGGGCGTCGCGCTTCAGGTCGGTGATGTCGTTGCAGACGGTGACCATGCCCCCGGCGGCGGTGCGGCGATCCTGGACCCGCAGCCAGCGGTCGTCCTCGACGTGCTGCTCCAGGGTGCTGGACAGGAGCTTGCGGGCGGCCAGACGTTCGGCGATCCAGCGTTCTTCCTTGCCCTCGGCCTCGGTATAGCGACCGGCGGCGACGCCGATGCGGATGATCTCCTCGAAGGACATGCCGACGCGCAGGGCGGCGGCGATCTCGGGGTTCACCTCGGCGTAGCGGGCGTTCCAGACCACCAGCCGTTCGTCGGCGTCGTAGAAGGCCAGACCGTCGGGCATGGCGTCGACCGCCTCGCGGATCTGGCCCAGGGCGGTGTTGCGCGACCAGGCGGCGATGCCGCCGACGAAGGCGGCCAGGCCCGTGATGACGGCGATCCCGGTCGCCAGCCAGATGAGCAGGGTCTTCTGGGTCATGCCGCCGTGCAGGACGACGGTCGGGTCGGGCACGATGTCGACGGCGATCATGGAGCCGAAATGCAGGGCGCCGACGGTCAGAACGGCGAGGGCGGTCACGGCCGGCAGGCGCCACCATGCCCTGGATTGGGGCACCAGGGCCGTGAGCACGCCCAGGCCCAGGGCGATCACCACGGCCACGACCGAGAGCAGAGGGTGGTAGACGGTGCGGGCGCCCTCGAAGGCAACGGCCGCGAAGCCGACGAAATGCATGGCCACGATCGAGGAGGTGGCGGTGAGGGCGCCGAGCAGGCGCCGGACCCGGCGGCGACCACCCCGGCCGAGCGCCACGCAGGTGGCCAGGCCGATCACGGCGAGGGCGAGCGAGAGGAAGGTTCCGGCGGCGCCGTAGCGGACCGCCGCGCCGGGATGGAAGCCGACCATGGCGATGAAGTGCGTCGACCAGATCGACAGGGCCAGCACCAGGGCGCCGGTCACGCTGTACAGCCTCTGGGCCTTGGGGGCGGCGGCTCGACCCATGCCGATCAGCATGATGGCGGTCCCGATTCCGCCGGCGCAGACCAGCGCGGCCAGCAGCACGAAGCGCCAGTCGTGTTGGACAGTCAGACAGTCGATGATGCGATGCACCGGTTCGGATTTCCCCTTCAGTGGCCCCAGCTTCACCGGAACAGGTAAAGAAACCGCCCCCCGGATCGCATTTTTCGGCTTGTGACGGCCGTCGTCATCCGGCCGTGTCAGGACAATGCTAGGACTCGACGAATCAGGCCCTCCGGCTGACCCGCCGCCTTCGCGAGATCCTCGACGCATGTCCTTTGACCAGTCCCCTTCGCCGGTCGCGCCCATGGCGTCGTCGCGGCTGTGGACGACCGGGACGACCGGCGGACTGGCGGTGGTGGTCATTCTGATCTTCGCGGCCTTCCGCACCGAACTGGCGCCCTGGCTGATCGGCCTGGCCCTGATCGTCGCGGCGGCCACATGGTTCGCGAGCCGGCGTGTGGATGGACCCGCCGGCGCGACATCGCCGGGCGTCGAGACCATGCCGAACTCGATTGCGGCGGCCGGCCCGCTTCTGGACAACGTCTTCGAGGCGCTTAACGACCCGGTTCTGATCGTCAGCGGCGGAGAGGCCGACGATATCGCGGGCCGTCGGGTCCTGATGGCCAACGAGGCCGCCCGTGACCTGCTGCGGATTCCGCGCGAGGGGGCGCTGCTGGTCTCGGTCATGCGCGACCCCGGGGTGCTCGAGGCGGTGGACGAGGCGCTGTTCGGCGGCGTCACCAAGACCACCGACTATTCCGCCGGCGGATCGCGCGCGCGGCACTGGCGCGCCTGGGTCCGGCCCCTGCCGTCGCCGCGCGAGGCTCCCATGGCCATCCTGGCCCTGCGCGACGAGACCGATGTGCGGCGCATGGAGATGATGCGCGTCGACTTCCTGGCCAACGCCAGCCACGAGCTGCGCACGCCGCTGGCCTCGCTCAGCGGCTTCATCGAGACGCTGAAGGGGCACGCCAAGGACGACCCGGTCGCGCGCGACCGCTTCCTCGACATCATGGCCACCCAGGCCGAACGAATGAGCCGGCTGGTCGCCGACCTTCTGTCGCTGAGCCGGATCGAGCTGAACGAACACATCCCGCCGTCGGGGCGCGTCGACCTGTCGCGGGCGGCGTCGGACGTGGTCGATGCGGTCAGCGTCCTGTCGCAGGAGCGCGGCGTGGTCGTCACCCTCCAGTCCGAGGGCGGCAAGATCAACATCGACGGCGACCGCGACGAGATCATTCAGGTGATCCAGAATCTGGTCGACAACGGCATCAAATATTCGACGGCCGGCCAATCGGTGGAGATCGTCATCCGCCGCGACCTGAACATCGAAGCCGCGCCCGGGCCGCGCACCGACGGCCTGACCCGCCTGCCGCTGCTGACGCCCGACCGGGAGGCCGGGGTCCTCTATGCCGCCGTGACCGTGCGCGATCACGGCCCGGGCATCGCCCGCGAGCATCTGCCGCGCCTGACCGAGCGGTTCTATCGCGTCGAGGGCCAGAAGAGCGGGGGAGAGCGCCCCGGCACCGGCCTGGGTCTCGCCATCGTCAAACATATCGTCAACCGCCATCGCGGCGGCCTGACCGTGGTCAGCGCTCCCGGCGAGGGCGCGGCCTTCAGCGCCTATTTCCCCATGTCCGCGGTCCGTCCCGAGACGTCCGACGTGATCTGAATCCGGCGCGAAATCCGGGGGACCTGCGCCGTTACAGAAGTGTCATAAGTCCGTCGTAATCCGCTTGCCAATAAAAGGCAGTTTCCCGGCTCACCGAGCCGGCCACCGCCAGGCTCCGAAATCTGTCGATTCTCTTCGGACCGCGATGATCTGGTTCTTCCTTCTGGTGGTTGTGGCCCTGTCGGCGCTCGCCTTTTTCGGCGGGCGAGGTCTGGCCGCGCGCCGGGCCGCGGCCAAGGGCGTTCGAGCCCACTCGCGTCCCACCCAACACGGCCTGTACGCCCTGATCTGGGTCGGCGCGCCGTCGCTGCTGGTGCTGATCCTGGCCGGGATCTTCTCGGGCGGCATCGCCCACCATGCCCTGGTCGCCGGCGCCTCGCCCGAGGTCGAACAGCTTGAGCCCTTCCGCCGCGAGGCCTTCTTCCAGGACGCCTACCTGGTCGGCGCCGGCCAGCCGGCCCAGCAGATCTGGCCCGCCCCCCTGACAGAGCAACTGACCGTTCAGGGCCGCCGCTCGGCCGAGATCCGCACGGTCCTGAACGTCGGCACGGGCATCGCGGCCCTGATCGCGGCGATCCTCGGCGGCCTGTATGTCTTCCTGCGCATCCGGCCGGACCTGCGCGCCCGCAACCGGGTCGAGGACTGGATCGGCGCGCTGCTGTTCGCCTGTTCGGCCGTGGCGGTCCTGACCACCATCGGTATCGTCTTCTCCCTGCTGTGGGACAGCTTGCGCTTCTTCCAGTCGGTGCCGGTCGCCGAGTTCCTGTTCGGGACCAAATGGTCGCCCCAGATCGCCATCCGCGCCGATCAGGTGGGCTCGTCGGGCGCCTTTGGAGCCGTGCCCCTGTTCGCCGGCACCTTCCTGATCATGATCATCGCCATGTGCGTCGCCGCCCCGGTCGGGCTGTTCTCGGCCATCTATCTGTCGGAATACGCCAGCCGGACCTCACGCGCCGTGGTCAAGCCGATCCTCGAGATCCTCGCGGGCGTCCCGACCGTGGTCTACGGCTTCTTCGCCGCCCTGACCGTGGGGCCGGCCCTGCGGGTGTTCTTCAACTCCATCGGTGACTTGCTGATCGGCGGGCCGCTGAACGACGTCGGCCTCTATCTGTCGCTGGTGCAGAACCAGATGGCCCTGGTCGCCGGGGCGGTGATGGGCATCATGCTGATCCCGTTCGTCTCGTCGCTGTCGGACGACATCATCAACTCCGTGCCCCAGTCCCTGCGTGACGGCTCCTACGCCATGGGCGCCACCCGGTCGGAGACAGTCAAGAAGGTGCTGCTGCCAGCCGCGCTGCCGGGCATCGCGGGCGCCCTGCTGCTGGCCATGTCGCGCGCCATCGGCGAGACCATGATCGTGACCATGGCGGCCGGTCTGGCGGCCAAGCTGACCCTCAATCCGCTGGACACGGTGACGACCGTCACCGTCCAGATCGTGACCCTTCTGACCGGTGACCAGGAGTTCAACAGTCCCAAGACCCTGGCCGCCTTCGGCCTCGGCCTGACGCTGTTCCTGGTGACCCTGGTGCTCAACATCGTCGCCCAGCGCATCGTCCAAGCCTATCGGGAACAGTATGACTGACGCGACCCTATCCAAGGCCGGCGTCGGCGCCGATACGGCCCGCGTCAGCAAGCTGCAGGCCGGAATCAAGAAGCGCCACGCCCGCGAGCGCCGCTTCAAGCTGTATGGCGTCCTGGCGGTGTCGGTCGCCATCGGCTTCCTGCTGCTGCTGCTCGGACGCATCATCGAACAGGGCCATACCGCCTTCTACGCCCATGAGATCACACTGCCGGTCTATATGGATCCGGCCCGCATCGACCGGACCTATCCGCAGGGCACCAACTTCCAGCTCATGACCGCCGAGCAGGAGCTGAAACGGCTGGGGATCCAGGACGACGACAAGGGGACGAAAGCCACGGCCATGCGGTCGCTGTTCTCGTCCGAGCTCAAGTTCCGCGCCGCCGCCATCGTGCGCGACAATCCGGCGGTCATCGGCCAGACGGTGACCATCGCTGCTCCGGCGTCGGATGAGGCGGACCTCTACTACAAGGGCGAGATTTCCAAGGCGACGCCGGCGGACCAGCGCCGCCTGTCGGATGAGCAGATCGCCTGGCTGGACCGGATGAAGAGCTCGGGCGCGGTGCGGACCCACTTCAACGGCGCCCTGTTCACCAACGGCGACTCGACCGAGCCGGAGCTGGCCGGCGTGCTCGGCGCCGTCGTCGGCTCGGCCCTGATGCTGCTGGTCACCGCCCTGATCGCCATTCCGATCGGCATCGGCGCGGCGGTCTATCTGGAGGAGTTCTCGCCCCGGAACCGGATCAGCGACCTGATCGAGGTCAACATCAACAACCTCGCGGCCGTGCCGTCGATCGTCTACGGCCTGCTGGGCGTGGCCCTGTTCATCAACTGGATGCACCTGCCGCGGTCGTCACCGCTGGTCGGCGGCCTGGTCCTGGCCCTGATGGCCCTGCCGACCATCATCATCGCCACCCGCTCCTCGCTGAAGGCCGTGCCGCCCTCGATCCGCGAGGCCGCGCTCGCCATGGGCGCCAGCCGCACCCAAACCGTGTTCCAGCACGTCCTGCCCCTGGCCATGCCTGGCGTCATGACCGGCGCCATCATCTCCATGGCCCACGCCCTCGGCGAGACCGCGCCCCTGCTGCTGATCGGCATGGTCAGCTTCGTGCCCGGCATTCCGCACTCGGCGGTCGAGCCCACGGGCGCCCTGCCGTCGCTGGTCTACATCTGGGAGAACGCCTCGGAGCGGGCGTTCCACGAGCGCACGGCCGCCGCCATCCTTGTCCTTCTCGCCTTCATGATCGTCATGAACGCCGCCGCGATCCTGCTGCGCCGGCGCTTCGAACGCCGGTGGTAAACGTATGAAATTCCCCTTTTCCCACACCCCGGCGAAGGCTCCTGACGGTCGCGAAGGCGGCGAGGGTCCGATCGATCCGACCGAAGCCCCGAAGATGGGCGGCCAGGTCCTGACCGGCGCGGGCGAACCGCCGCGCGACGAGTCGATGCTGACCCCGACCGTCAAGGAGGAAGGCGCGCATTCCAAGGCTCCGACCGTCACGGCTCCCAACTTCCCCGCCGGCCCGACCAAGATCGCCGCGCGTGAGGTCTCGGTCTTCTACGGCGACAAACAGGCCCTGTTCGACGTCTCGCTGGACATCCCGGACAAGACGGTCACCGCCTTCATCGGCCCGTCGGGCTGCGGCAAGTCGACCTTCCTGCGCACCATGAACCGGATGAACGACACCATCCCGGGCTGCAAGGTGACCGGCAGGATCGAGATGGACGGCGGCGACATCAACGCCAGGGCCATCGATCCGGTGCTGCTCCGCGCCCAGGTCGGGATGGTGTTCCAGAAGCCCAATCCCTTCCCCAAGACCATCTATGAGAACGTGGCCTATGGTCCGCGCATCCATGGCCTGACCTCGAACAAGGGCGAGCTGGACGGCATCGTCGAGGCCTCGCTGAAGCGCGCCGGCTTGTGGGACGAGGTCGCTGACCGGCTGCACTCGGCCGGCACCGGCCTGTCGGGCGGTCAGCAGCAGCGTCTGGTCATCGCCCGCGCCATCGCGGTCAATCCCGAAGTCATCCTGATGGACGAGCCCTGTTCGGCTCTGGACCCCATCGCGACGGCCAAGATCGAGGAGCTGATCGACGAGCTGCGCGAGCGCTTCTGCATCGTCATCGTCACCCACTCCATGGCCCAGGCGGCCCGGGTTTCCCAGCGCACGGCCTTCTTCCACATGGGCCGGCTGGTCGAGCACGGGAACACGGAGGAAATCTTCACGAATCCCCGCGAACGGCGCACCCTCGACTACATCACGGGGCGCTTCGGTTGAACACGCATACCGTCAAGGCTTACGGCGACGAACTGAACCAGCTGACCGCCGAGGTCGCTCGCATGGGCGGTCTGGCCGAGGCCCAGGTCGCGGACGCCGTGGACTCTGTCGCCCGCCGCGACATCGCCCTGGCGCGCGCGGTGGTCGAGCGTGACGTGCGTCTCGACGCCATGCACCGCGACATCGAGAAGAAGGCCATCCGCCTGATCGCCCTGCGCCAGCCGGTCGCGTCGGACCTGCGCAAGACCCTGTCGGCGATGAAGCTGTCGGTCGATCTGGAGCGCACCGGCGACCTGGCCAAGAACATCGCCAAGCGCGCCCTGGCCGTCGCCGAGACCGAGCCGATGCAGCCCTTGACCCGCTCCATCGAGCGCATGGGCCGGCTGGTGTCGATGCGGCTGCGCGACGTGCTGGACGCCTATACCTCGGGCGAGCTGGACGGGGCCCTGGCGGTCTGGGCCTCGGACGACGAGGTCGACGAGCACTACAACGCCCTGTTCCGCGAACTGCTGACCTACATGATGGGCGATCCGCGCACGATCAACGCCTGCACCCATCTGCTGTTCATGGCCAAGAACCTGGAGCGGATCGGCGACCACGCGACGAACATCGCCGAGACCGTCCACTACGAGATCACCGGCGACGAGATGATCGGCGAGCGCCCGCGCGGCGCGCCCGGCGCCTCGGAGACCGGCCTGACCCATACCCATATCCTCCCGGACGCCTGACCTCCCCAAGGCCCCCCGGACGACAGACGGAGAGACCGACGTGCAGCCCTACATCCTGGTGATGGAAGACGAGGACGCCCTGGCCACCCTGCTTCAGTACAATCTGGAGAAGGAGGGCTATGACGTGGTCATCGCTTCCGACGGCGAGGAAGGCCTGGTCCAGATCGACGAGCGCCAGCCCGACCTGGTCCTGCTGGACTGGATGCTGCCCAAGGTCTCGGGCATCGAGGTCTGCCGGCGCCTGCGTGGTCGGGCCGAGACGCGCAACCTGCCGATCATCATGCTGACCGCGCGGGGCGAGGAATCCGACCGCGTCCGCGGTCTGGACACCGGCGCCGACGACTACCTGACCAAGCCCTTCTCGATGGTCGAACTGATCGCCCGCATCCGCGCCGTGCTGCGCCGGATCCGTCCGGGCCTCGCCGACGACCGCGTCGGTCACGGCGATATCGTCATCGACCGCGTCGCCCATCGCGTGCGCCGCAACGGCACCGAGGTCCACCTGGGTCCGACCGAGTTCCGCCTGCTGGACCACTTCATGCGTCATCCGGGCCGGGTGTTCAGCCGCGAGCAGCTGCTGGACGCCGTCTGGGGCTCGGACGTCTATGTCGAGGCCCGCACGGTCGACGTCCACGTCGGCCGCCTGCGCAAGGCGCTCGACGTCGGCGAAAGCGCCAACCCGATCCGTACGGTGCGTTCGGCCGGCTATTCGCTGGATCTGGAAGGCTAGGGCGCTGTCGGGCGAGGATCGGGCCGTCGACCTGACCGGTCGCTGGCAGGGCGTCTATTTCTATCCGGTCCACCCGGAGATGAATCCCGACGACACCGCGCCCGCAACGCCCTTCACGGCCGAACTGACGGATGACGCCGGCCATGTCGCTGGCCGCACCGTCGAGCCCGACATGTTCGGCGGCCCGTACGCGCCGCCGATCCCGGCCCTGATCGACGGCAGTCACGCCGACGGCGAGCTGACCTTTACCAAGTTCCCGGAAGGCGGCGGCCAGACACACACGATCGACTATGCCGGCACGATCTCCGGCGATGGCAACGGTCATCGCCGGCCGCTGGATCATCTATGGTGTCTGGGAGGGCACGTTCCAGATGCAGCGTCGCGTCGTCTCCGCTGACAAGGCCGCCGAGCGCGAGACCGCCATCCAGACCTAGCCCGCCCTGGCGGCCACATCCTCGGGCGAAAGCTCATAGACGGTCGAGCAGTATTCGCAGGTGACGCGGATCTTGCCGTCGTCCTCGATCATGCCCTCGCGCTCCTCGTCGGAGAAGGAGCCCAGGACGCCGACGATGCGGTCGGCCGAGCAGCGGCACAGGGCCGAGAGGGCGCGCGGCTCCTCGAGCCGGACGCCGTCCTCGTGGAACAGGCGGAACAGCAGGGTCTCGGGCGAGACGGTCGGGTCGATCAGTTCGTCGTCGCCCAAGGTGGCGAACAGGGCGCGGCTGCGCTCCCAAACCTCGTCGGTCGAGCCGCGAGCGGTGTCGCCGGCGACCATCTGGATCATGGCCCCGCCCGCACGCCAGGTCTGGCCCTCGCCGGTCGAGACCTGCCCCACGGCCAGGCGCACCTTGGTCGGCACCTGTTCCGACTGGGCGAAATAGTGTTCGGCGCACAGCGACAGGCTTTCACCCTCGATCGGGGTGATGCCCTGGTGTCGGTCGAAGTCGGGGCCCTGGTCGAGGGTCATGACGAAGACGCCCTTGCCCAGCAGGGTCTGGGCGCCGGGGCGGGCGAAGCCGGTCGAGACGGCGGCGACCTCGGCCTCGTCGAACCGGCAATAGCCGCGCAGGGTCCCGGAGGTGTCGTAGTCAGCGACGACGTAGCGAACCGGGCCGTCCCCTTGCGCCTGGACGATCAGCCGGCCCTCGAACTTCAGGCTGGAACCGACGAGGGCCGCCAGGGCGCAGGCCTCGCCCAGCAGGGCCGCGACGGGCTCCGGATAGTCGTGAGCCTTGATGATGTTGTCGACAGCCTCGCCCAGACGCACCAGGCGGCCGCGCACGGGCCAGCCCTCGATCTGGAAGGCGGCGGCGAGGTCGTCGGTCGGTGTCGTTGCGGCGGGCGCGGAATGGGGCACGGGTCTTGGGGTCCGGTAAGCGAATGTCTGGAAGGGCGACAAGATAGGCGCCTGAGGTCGCCATGGTAAGGGGCGTGTGATCTAAGGTCGGAACCCGGGACTCGCGCAAGCCGTTCCGGAACCGGGCGCAAGTCGAGGCAAGCATGGCGAAACCCACCCTGAAACCGCTGAACCGGCAGTCCATCGTGATCACCGGCGCCACCTCCGGCATCGGCCTGGCGACGGCGCGGCGCGCGGCGCGGGGCGGGGCTTGCGTCTTCCTGATCGCGCGCGGCGAGAAGGACCTGCGCCTGCTGTGCGAGGAGCTTCAGGGGACGGGAGCCCGCGTCGCCTGGGCCGCCGCCGACGTCGCCGACTATGACGCCCTGGCCGAGGCGGCCGACAAGTGCCGGCGCCTGTTCGGTGGCTTCGACACCTGGATCAACAACGCCGGGGTCTCGGTCGTGGGCAGCGTGCTCGAGACCACGCTGGAGGACCAGCGCCGCCTGTTCGAGACCAACTACTGGGGCGTGGTCAACGGCTCGACCATCGCCGCCGAGCATCTGCGCGGCCGCCCCGGAGGCGGGGCCATCATCAATGTGGGGTCGACCCTGTCGGACGCCCCTTCGCCGATCCGGGGCGCCTATTCGGCCTCCAAACATGCGGTGAAGGGCTTCACCAATGCGCTGCGGATGGAGCTGCTGCGCGACAAGCGCTTCGGCGGGGCGCCGATCTCGCTCAGCCTGGTCAAGCCGGCGGCGGTGGACTCTCCCTACGACCGTCACGCCCGCAACCTGGCCGGCTATGCGGCCAACATCCCCCAGCCGGTCTATGCGACCCATGTCGTCGCCGACGCCATCCTGTGGTGCGCCACCCATCCGACGCGCGAGATCACCGTCGGCGGGGGAGGGCGACTGATCGCCTCATTCTACTCGGCCCTGCCCGGGATCGCGGAACCACTTTTCGCCCGGTTCGCTCCTGTCCTGAAGCGGGACAGGGGTTCCGACTACGAGCCGTATGAAGATGGTCTGTACGACGCGTCCGACGACGGCCTGGATGAAGAGGTCTATTATCCGATGGTTCGACAGTTCAGCGTCCTGGCGGAAGCCCGCAAACACCCCGGCGTGACCGCCGGATCGATCGCCCTGGTCGGCTTGGCCGCCGTCGCCACGGTGCTGCTGACCCAGCGCACCGGCCCGACGCGCTATCGGGTGCTGCGCGACAAGCTGGATCCGCGCGGCTGGATCGATGCGGAGGCCCTGCGTCATCGGTTCGAGGACATCTCGCGCGGTCTGACCGACACGGCCGAGGACTTCGGTCACCGCGCCGAAGAGTTCGGCGACGACGCCCGGCATCAGGCGCAGAAGCTGTTCAAGCGCGGCAAGAAGGCTGTCTCGCCGGGCAAGCGCGCCAAATACGCCAAGGCCGCCCGCGGATACGCCGAGGACGCCGGCAAGGCCGCGCGCCGCTATGCCGACGCCGGCGGCCAGTACGCCCGGGACCACGCGAAGGAGGGCGGGGCCCTTCTGGCCGTGGCCACCATCGCGGCGGCCATCGGGGCGGCGGCGCTGGAAAGCCGTCGGCCGGACAGCCGGGTCCGCCGCATCGCGAAATTCTAGGCCCTCAGCTTAGCAATCATCGTTGCCGCTTCCACGCCTGACCGCGTAGACAGCGCGGCATGACCGAGACCCCCACGTTCGTCTTCGATTTCGATTCGACCCTCGTCCGCATCGAGACGCTTGAGGCGCTTGCCGACATCGCGCTCGCGGGCGATCCGAACGCCGAAGCGGTCCGGGCCGAGATCGCCAAATTGACCGATCAGGCCATGTCGGGCGAGGTCGACTTCGGCACGGCCCTGCGCCGCCGTCTGGCCCTGCTGCCGCTGACCCGCGCCCATGTCGAACAGCTGGCCGACCGGATCCTCGACGAGGGCACCTGGTCGGTGCGGCGGAACCTGCGCTTCTTCCAGGAGAACGCGGACCGGATCGTGATCCTCTCGGGCGGCTTCCGCGAGATCATCGCCCCCGTCGCCGAGCGGCTGGGCGTCGCGCCCCAGCGGGTGCTGTGCAACGACCTGGTCTATGACGCTGATGGCCGGGTTACCGGCGTCGATGATCAGAACCCCCTGTCGTACGACAACGGCAAGCCCAAGGTGATCGAGGCCCTGGGTCTGGCGCGGCCCATCGTCATGGTCGGGGACGGCTGGAACGACGCCGAGGTCAAGCTGGCCGGCGCCGCCGACCGCTTCTACGCCTTCACCGAGATCGCCCGCCGCGACAAGGTCGTCGCCGTCGCCGACGCCGAGGCGCCCTCGATGGACGAACTGCTCCACGCCGAGGGCATGGCCGGCCGCTGGTCCTATCCGCGCTCGCGTATCCGGATGCTGCTGCTGGAGAACATCCACCCGGCCGCCGTCGAGCGCCTGCAGGAGGCCGGCTATTCGGTCGAGACCCTGAAGGGCGCGCTCGACGAGGACGACCTGATCGAGAAGATCAAGGGCGTCCACGTCCTGGGCATCCGCTCGAAGACCAATGTCACCGCCCGGGTGCTGGAGGCGGCCGACCGTCTGCTGGCCGTCGCGGCCTTCTGCATCGGCACCAACCAGATCGATCTGGACGCCTGTTCCGACCACGGGGTGGCGGTGTTCAATGCGCCGTATTCCAACACCCGCTCGGTGGTGGAGCTGGCGATCGGCCTGACCATCACCCTGATGCGCGACGTCGTCGACAAGTCGGCGGCCATGCATACGGGCAAGTGGAACAAGTCGGCCGACGGCTCGCGCGAGCTGCGCGGCAAGACGCTGGGCATCGTCGGCTACGGCGCCATCGGCTCCCAGCTTTCGGTGCTGGCTGAGGCCCTGGGCATGCGGGTCATCTTCCACGACCTGTCGGAGCGGCTGGCGCTGGGCAACGCCCGGCGGATGCGCAACCTCGACGCCCTGCTGGCCGAGGCCGATGTCGTGACCCTGCACGTCGACGGCCGCAAGGAGAACACCAACCTGATCGGCGCCGCCCAGCTACAGCAGATGAAGGAGGGCGCGCTCTTCCTGAACCTGTCGCGCGGCCATGTGGTCAATATCGGCGCCCTGTCCCAGGCCATCCAGGGCGGGCGTATCGGCGGGGCTGCGCTGGACGTCTTCCCCGAAGAGCCTCGCACCAACGCCGATCCGTTCGACAGCCAGCTCCGGGGCCTGAAGAACGTCATCCTGACCCCGCACATCGGCGGTTCTACCGAGGAGGCGCAGGAGGCCATCGCCGAGTTCGCGGCCGAGCGGCTGCTGGGCTATCTGAACCGCGGCGACACGACCTTCAGCGTCAACCTGCCGAACGTCCAGCTGTCCGACGTCTCCGGCGGGCACCGCCTGCTGCACATTCACCGGAACCAGCCGGGGGTGATGGCCGCCCTGAACCGCGAACTGGCCCACGCCGGGCTGAACATCCTCGGTCAGCACCTGAAGACCGACGAGCGGACCGGCTATGTGATCACCGACGTCGATCGCGACTACGACCCGGAAGCGCTGAAGGCCTTGAAGACGCTGGACGGCACCCTGCGCTTCCGTTTGTTGCATTAAATCGACAAAGGCTTCCCTAGGGACATCTTGCGCTCGCGCCAAACGGGAGCACACTCCGGATAACGACCGCGTTCTGACGGTCGATGGAGGAAGCAAATGTCTCACAATCAACGCGGTACGGCGTTCGCCGTACTGGCCGCCGCCGCGACTCTGACCCTGGCCATGGGCGCCGCGTCCGGCGCCTCGGCCCAGACCTACGGCCGGCTCGTCGTCTTCGGCGACAGCCTGAGCGACAACGGGAACCTGTCGGCCGTGACGGGCGGCGCCGCCCCGGGACCCGCCTACTATCAGGGCCGGTTCTCCTCGGGCCCGACCTTCGTGGAGCTGCTCGGGTTCACCCTCGGCCGCCAGACGGCGGGATCGCCGGTGACCGGCAGCATCGACTACGCCTACGGCGGCTCGCGCACCGACACCCTAGCCACGCCGGGGCCGGGCATGCGGACCCAGCTCAGCCAGTACACCGCCGCCGGCGGCCGCTTCGGCGCGACCGATCTGGTCAGCATTCTGGGCGGGGCGAACAACATCTTCCAGGCCCTGCCGACGGCCGGCGCCAGCGCCAACCCGACGGGGGCGATCACCCCGGTCGCCACGGCCGCCGCCNNCCGGCGACATCAACTTCATCACCAACAGCGTCGCCGCGGCGGGCGCCGGGACCATCCTGGTCACCAACCTGCCCAAGCTCAGCCTGACGCCTCAGTTCCGGGGCACGACCGCCGCGCCCCTGGCGGACTTCGCGGTGACGACCTTCAACGGCGCCCTGCTGACCGGCCTCCAGACGACGGCCGCCGCCAACCCGAACAGCAACATCATCGTCATGGACCTGTTCAAGATCGGCGACACCATCGCGGGCAACCCGGGCGCCTTCGGCATCACCAATGTGACCACCGCCTGCTACAACGGCGTCACGGTCTGCACCGACCCGGGCTACTTCTACTTCGACGGCGTCCACCCGACGGCTCTCGGCCATCAGATCATCGCCAAACTGGCCACCGACTACCTCTACTACGGCGATCTGGGCGCCCAGAGCGCCCTGATGGGCGAGACCGCCTTCCGGCACCGCGAGGACAGCCTGGACGAGGGCACGGCCCGTCTGTCGGGCCGCGAGGACTGGGCCGATGGCACGGCCGTGGTCATGAGCGGGACCTATGACCAGACCGATTCCGACGCGCGCGGCGTGGTCGGGGACGCCGAGTCGACCGGTTACGGCATCCGCGCGGCGGTCGAGAACGGCTGGAACAACACCTGGAAGGTTGGTCTGGCGGGCAGCTATCGCAACGCCGACGTCAAGGGCGCGCGCTTCTCGACCAAGGTCAACACCATGGCCTTCGATGTCTACGCCGGCTGGCGTTCGGGCTCGACCTTCGTCAACGTCTCGGCGGGCGCGGCCCACGACGACTACGACACCGACCGCCTGACCATGGTCAACCCGATCGTCCACACCGGCTCGACCGAGGGCGTGTCCAGGGGCGCGCGCATCCAGGGCGGCCTGTGGTGGTACATGGGCGGTCTGGCGGTCTCGCCGCGCGTCGCCGCCACCTGGGCCTCCAGCCACGTCAGCGGCTTCTATGAGGAGGGCGTCGCGGCCCAGTACGACTACCAGAGCCGGACGGTCGAGGACGTCAGCGCCGAGGTCGCCCTGCGCGCCGAAGGCAATGCGGGCGGCTTCGCCTTCTTCGCCGAGGGCGGCTATCGCGGCAGCATGGCCGACAACTCCGACCCCGTCGGCGTGGGCATCGCCTTCAATACCGCCAAGGTGTTGGAGCGCGAGGTCGACGAGCCGTTCGGCAACCAGGTCCTGGCTTCGGCGGGGCTCTCGGGCAAGTGGGGACCGGTCAATGTCGAGGTCGCCTACCACGGCCGCTTCGGCGAGGATGCGACCAGCAACATGGGCGCGATCACCCTGAGCCTGCCCCTGCAATAGGCGTCAAAAGCCCTCTCCGGCCAAGCTTTCGCGAGGAAGCGTGGCCGGGGAGGGTGCGGCGTCCTGTCCGGCCAAAGTCCGGAATGAAACCTCGTGGGCGCCCCAAAGTCGCCCCATCAAGCCGTAAAAGGCCCGGCTCCCCCGGTCGCCGCCAGACGCCGTTCCGACATCGTCGGTCAGCGGGTGCGACTTCTCCCCCGCTCGATGCAGCGACGCCGGAGCCGACGACGACATGCGCCGACTTGCGCCCGCCTATCTCGCGCACCCCCGTCTCGGGCGGTGGCGTCCGCACCTGATCCACACGGGCCAGACGATCGGTCTCGCCCTGATCGCCTGCCTGGCGATGGCCGCCGCGCCCTTCACGCCGAAGAGCAAGGCCGAGGCGGCCGCGGTCCCGGTGAAGCCGCCCGTGGTCGCCGTCGCCGCGCCCGCCGGGCCGGTGATGCGGCTGATCAGCTTCGACGAGCCCGTCCCGGGCCGGGCCATCAACTCGAAGTTCGGCATGCGCCGTCTGGGTGGCGAGCCCGGCGCGCGGATGCACAAGGGCGTGGACATCGCCGCCCCCATCGGCACCTCCGTCTATGCGACCGCCGAGGGCGTGGTGCTGCGCATCGGCTATGATCCGGCCGGCTACGGCAACTTCATCGAGATGCGCCACCCCAACGGCCTGACCAGCCTCTACGGCCATCTGAGCCGGGTGGATGTGGCCAGCGGCGACGCGGTCGGCCCGCGTCAGCGTATCGGCCTGGTCGGCTCGACCGGCTATTCGACCGGCCCCCACCTGCACTTCGAGGTTCGCCGCGAGGGCGCCCAGGTCAACCCGACCAAGGTCATCGGCCGCGCCTTCCAGGTGAAGGCGGGCTAAACGCCGCGCTCCGGCGGCGACCGCCGAATCCGGTTGCCATGCCCCAGCCGTTTGCTACCTCTGAGGGGCGACGGGGTGGAGTATCGGCATGACGGCGGCGTTGACGCTGGACGGGGTGGGCAAGCGCTACGGCGACTTCCAGGCCGTCCGGGACCTGAGTTTCGAGGTCGGCAAGGGCCAGATCTGCGGCTTCCTCGGCCCCAATGGCGCGGGCAAGACCTCGACCCTGCGCATGATCCTGGGCCTGCAGCCGGCGACGACCGGGCGCATCCAGATCCTCGGCGCCGACAACGGCCGTCAGGTGCGCGACCGCATCGGCTTCCTCCCCGAGGAGCGCGGCCTCTACAAGAAGATGACCCCGGTCGACGCCATCGCCTTCTTCGGCTCCCTGAAGGGGGTGCCGACCGCCGAGGGCCGCCGTCGGGCGAAGGAGCTGCTGGACGCCCAGGGGCTGGGCGCGTCCAAGGCCAAGAAGATGAAGGAGCTGTCCAAGGGGATGGCCCAGAAGGTCCAGCTGATCGCCTCCATCGTGCACCGGCCCGAGTTCGTGATCCTGGACGAGCCCTTCTCGGGGCTGGACCCCGTCAACCAGCAGGGGCTGGAGGCGATGATCCGGGGGCTGGCCGCCGACGGGGCGACGGTCCTGTTCTCGACCCACGTCATGCAGCACGCCGAGCGGCTGTGCGACAAGGTCGTGCTGCTGGCCCGGGGGCGCAAGGCCTTCGAGGGCACGGTGACCGAGGCCCGCGCGACCTCGCGCCGCTTCCTCGAGCTGGAAGGCGATATCGCCGCCGACGCCGTTTCGAAGCTGCCGGGCGTGACCGGGGTGGAGATCGCGTCCGAGGGTGACGGCGCCCGCGTCCTGCGCGCCGCGCTCGCCGCGGGGGCAGGCGGGCAGGAGGCGCTCAAGGCAGCCTTCCTGACGGGGCTGGACGTGCGTCGGTTCGAACTGCGCGAGCCGACCCTGCACGACGCCTTCATCGACCTGACCGGCGACCACCCGGATCAGGACCAGAGTGTCTCCAAGGCCCCGGAGGCCGCCCGATGAAGCGCACCCTGCTGATCGCCCGCCGCGAGTTCCTGGCCTATGTCCGCACCGTCGGCTTCTGGCTGTCCCTGCTGTCCCTGCCGCTGTTCGGCCTGCTGGGCGGGGTCATGCCCCTGCTGGCCCGCTCGTCCGAGCCCGTGCGCGAGGTCGTGCTGATCGAGGACGGCCCCCAGGCCGCGGGTCTGGCCAAGTCCGTTCAGGACGTCATGGCCGCCGACGCCGAACGACGCGCCCAGCGCGCGCAGGAGGCCGCCGAGAAGGCCAGCGCCTCCGCCGGCGGGGCCGTCGATTCCAAGGCCGCGCGCGACGCCGTCGCCTCCCTGACCAAGGACCGGGTCCGCATCGTACCCGCCCCCGCGGAACTGGCCGCCGCCGCCCCGGGCCAGCCCCGCGACGCCGTCGTGCGCCACCTGCTCGGCGAGGAGACGCCCAAGGACCAGAGGCTGGACGCCATCGTCTTCCTGACCCGTCAGGACGGCAAGCCGGGCGCCCGGGTCTGGACGTCGCGGGCGTCGGACTCGACCGTCGAGGACTTCGTCAGGGACAGCCTGCGTAGCGCCAACCGCCGGCAGGTCTTCCAGGACGCGGGCATCGACCCCGGCATCGTGGTGGCCACCGACCGGTTCCGGGCCGACGTGAAGGCCTTCTCGCCGCGCTCGGCCAGCGGGGGAGAGGTGTCCATGCGCGACCGCCTGCCGCGCTGGGTCGGCTTCGGCGCGGCCTTCCTGCTGTGGTCGCTGGTCATCACCGGGGCCTCCATCCTGCTGAACAGCGTGATGGAGGAGAAGGCCAACAAGATCCTGGAGGTCCTGCTGTCCTCGGCTTCGGCGACCGAGATCCTGACCGGCAAGGTGCTGGGGGTGGCGATGCTGACCCTGACGGTGCTCATCGTCTGGAGCGGAATGGGGGCCTTTGGCCTACTGACCGCCAAGCCCGAGCTGGCCGCCGCGGTCGGCGAGGTGCTGCTGCACAACGGCCTGATCTTCTACCTGCTGGCCTATACGGTCGGGGGCTATCTGATGTTCGCGGTCCTGTTCGCAGCCATCGGGGCCTTCTGCGAGACCCCGCGCGACGCCCAGACCCTGATGGGGCCGATCATGATGGTGCTGGTGGTGCCCCTGCTGGTGCTGCAGATGCCAGACAGCCCTGTGGCTCGCATCCTGTCCTGGGTGCCCTTCTTCACCCCCTTCCTGATGAGCGCCCGCGCGCCGTCGGACCCGCCGATGATCGAGATCGTCGGGACCTTGATCGGGATGGCGGTCACGGCCCTGCTGATGGTCTGGCTGGCCGGCCGCGCGTTCCGGGCCGGCGCCCTGTCGGACGTGAAGCTCAGCTGGAAGGCCTTCGCCGCGGCGATCCGGGGTGGCGGGAACTAGGGAACGCGTGTCCTCCCCACGCAGTGGGGAGGGGGACCGCGCAGCGGTGGAGGGGCTCTTCACAAGCCCTCGCTGCATCAGGCGGGATGCCGCGAGGGCTTCAAGAGCCCCTCCGTCTCCTCGCGAAGGGCTCGGAGCCGCCTCCCCACCGCGTGGGGAGGAGACGCACAGCAAAAAGGCCGCTCCGTGAGGAGCGGCCTTTTAAAATTCTGATTTTGGATCAGACGCTTAGGAGCGCGGAGCGCCGGCGCCCGGGACGCGGGGCTTCGGAGCCGGCAGCAGGCCTTCGCGTTGAGCGCGCTTGCGGGCCAGCTTGCGGGCGCGACGAACGGCCTCGGCCTTCTGGCGGGCGCGCTTCTCCGAGGGCTTCTCGTAGTGCACGTGGCGCTTCATTTCACGGAAGCTGCCTTCGCGTTGCATCTTCTTCTTGAGGGCTTTCAGCGCTTGATCGACGTTATTATCGCGAACGAAAATCTGTACCAGGTTGAACTCTCCTTTGGCCGCCCGCCGCGTCCTGTGAGGGAGACGGGCAGACAAATAAAATAGCAGCCCGGGGGCGACAGCCCACCGAGCGAAGGCGGGCGAATACACCAAGGTCGGGCGGCTGTCCAGATCGCGGACGCCCAAACCGCAGGCTTTTGCGAGGTTTCAGATGGGGTCGCATCCCGGCTTCGACAAGCCTATTCTGGCTTTATGACCGAAGCCCCGCACCTGTCGAACGAAGCCCCGCAGCCGGATTGGGCCGACCGCATGGAGCAGACGGTGCTGGACGCCGCGATCCAGCGTGCGCCGACATTTGGCTGGAATTCGCGGCTGGTCCGGGCGGCCTGCGAGGCCGAGGGGCTGTCGCGCGGCGACGAGGAACTGCTGCTGCCCAACGGCCCGCGCGACCTGGCGGCCCTGCTGTCGCGGCGGCACGATGCGATGACGCTGGAGGCCCTGAAGGCGACCCCGCCGGAGACGCTGAAGATCCGCGAGCGAATCGCGAAGGCGGTCTCGGTGCGAATCGAGGCTGGCGTTGCCCATCTGGAGGCCACGAAGCGCTGCGCCGCCTTCCTGGCCCTGCCGACCAATGTGGACCTGGGCCTGTCGCTGGCCTGGGAGAGCGCCGACATGATCTGGCGCTGGGCCGGGGATACGGCGACGGACTGGAACCACTATTCCAAGCGGGCGATCCTGTCGGGCATCCTGATCCCGGCCCTGACCATGCGGCTGTTCGATGGGCCGGAGGCGGCCGAAGCCTTCGTCGCCGCCCGGATCGAGAACGTCATGACCTTCGAGAAGTGGAAGGCCGGCAAGGACTTCGAGGCCCCGCTGCGCAAGGTCACGGATGTGCTGAGCAGGCTGCGGTACGGGGCGGCGGGCTAGGCAGGCCGGGATCGCCGGTCCCGGAGCGCCAGCCAGCCGACGAGGGCGGCGATCAGGACGGCGAACACGGCGCTGACCATCGGCGCGCCCAGGCCGAGACCGCCGTTGGACGCCGGCTGGGCCAGCAGGTCGCCGATCGAGGCGCCGAAGGGCCGGGTCAGGACATAGACGACCCAGAAGATCAGCACCGGGTTGGCGCGCAATCCCCAATGCGCCGCGGCGGCGAGCACGATCAGGCTGCCGTAAATCAGGGCCGAGAGGCCGTAGCCCCAGCTCAGCGCTTCCGAGGTCAGGTCGCCGGCCGCCGTGCCGAGCGCGAAGGTCACCAGCACCGTCAGCCAGTAGAAGCGCTCGCGCGCGGGCGTGTCGATGTGATGGATCGACAGCGTGTGCTCACGTCGCCACCAGATCGCGAAGATGGCCAGCAGGGACACCGAGAACACGGCCGTCGAGACGAACAGGCTGACGCCGAACCGGTCGGTGAGGAGGTCCGTCGCCAGCGTGCCGACGATGCTGACGAGCACGACGGTGAACCAGTAGATCAGGGGCAGGCAGCGGCGGGTGCGTAGCTGGAACGCCAGCATGGCGACCAGCAACAGCCCCATGATCAGGGTCGTGCCTTCCAGCCCCATGCCGAGGTTGAAGGACAGGTAGTCGGCCGCGGCCTCGCCGATGGTCGTCGACAGGATCTTGATGGCCCAGAACCAGAGGGTCACCTCCGGCACCTTGTTCAACATGGCGTTCAGCGGCGATGACGGTGCGTTTGGACGAGGGGCGGCCACGGCGGTCTCCTGGGACGGTTCAGGAGAGCATGGGCCGGTGCGGATGACGGGGCCTGGACCCTGACGTTATCTTTGCATGACGAAGGCCGTCGCCCTCATCGGAGTCAGGCCTTGCCGAGCACCCGGTTCACATGCGCCATCTTGCGGCCCGGGCGGGCGTCGGTCTTGCCGTAGAGGTGCAGGCGGGCGTTCGGTTCGGCGGCGAGAGCGGCCCACTGGTCGACGGCGTCGCCGAGCAGATTGGTCATCTCGATACGGGCGTGGGCGGCGGTCGGGCCCAGAGGCCAGCCGGCGATGGCGCGGATGTGCTGTTCGAACTGGTCGCAGACGCAGCCGTCCTGGGTCCAGTGGCCGGTGTTGTGGACGCGCGGGGCGATCTCATTGACCAGCAGCACGCCTTTCCCAAGGTCGAACAGCTCCACCCCGATGACGCCGATGTAGTCGAGGCCGTCGAGGATGGCTTCGGCGATCTCGATGGCGCGGGCCGAGGTCTTCGCATCCACCCTGGTCGGGGCGAGGGTGGTGGAGAGGACGCCGTTGGCGTGGTGGTTCTCACCCAGCGGATAGACGGCGACCGAACCGTCATGGCCGCGGGCGGCGATGACCGAGAGCTCGCGTTTGAAGGCGGCCTTCGCCTCGAGGATGGCGGGGCGCTCGCCGATGGCGGCGAAGGCGTCGGCGGCCTCGGAGGCGTTGCGGATCCAGATCTGGCCCTTGCCGTCGTAGCCCTCGCGGCGGGTCTTGAGCAGGGCGGGGACGCCCAGACGCTCCAGACCGGCGGTCAGGTCGTCGACCGTGTCCACCTGGGCGAAGTCGACGGTGGTGGCGCCCACGGCGTTGAGGAAGGTCTTTTCGACGACCCGGTCCTGGGCGGTCGAAAGCGCGGTCGGTCCGGGCGCGACCAGGGCGCCGGCGCCGGCCAGGGTCTCGACCGAGGCGGCCGGGACGTTCTCGAACTCGAAGGTGACGACGTCGGAGACCCGGCCCAGCACCGTCAGGGCGGTGGGATCGTCATAGGCGGCGACGATCTGGCCGCGCGAGACGCGACCGGCCGGGGAGTTCTCTTCCGGATCGAGGATGACGACGTCGAAGCCCAGCTTCGAGGCGGCCTGGGACAGCATCCGGCCCAGCTGGCCGCCGCCGAGGATGCCGATGGTCGAACCGGGGGGCAGGGGAAGGGTCACTCAGTCCTCGACCGTCTCGGCGACCGCCTCGGTCTGGGCGACGCGGTAGGCGGAGAGGCGTTCGGCGAGGGCCTCGTCCGACAGGGCCAGGATCTGGGCGGCGAGCAGGCCGGCGTTCTTCGCGCCCGCCTCGCCGATGGCCAGGGTGGCGACGGGCACGCCGCCGGGCATCTGGACGATCGAGAGCAGGGAATCGAGGCCGCTGAGGGCCTTCGACTGCACCGGCACGCCGAGCACCGGCAGCTCGGTCATGGAGGCGGCCATGCCGGGCAGGTGGGCCGCGCCGCCCGCGCCGGCGATGATCAGCTTGAAGCCGGCGGCCTTGGCGCCCGTGGCGACCTCATACAGGCGCTGGGGCGTGCGGTGGGCCGAGACGACCTTGGCTTCCCAGCTGACGCCCAGGGCGTCGAGCGCATCGGCGGCGTGCTTCATCGTCGGCCAGTCGGACCGGCTGCCCATGATGATCGCCACCGGCGTCGAAGAGGTCGCCATGCTGAGGCTCCTGTCGCGGAAAGCGGCCCGTTACAGCACACGCGTTGCGCCCGCAACCAAGGGCGCTAGCATGAGGTTCATTCCGTCGACCCAGTGAGTCGCGGCCTCCCGGAGTTTCGCCGACCGTGATCGAAGCGGCCGACATCGATCTGAAGTCTGAAGTCGAGCGTCTGCGCGCCGAGGTGGAGGCTCTGCGCAAGCGCGCCGAGGCGGCCGAGGCGGCGGCGGATCACGACGTCCTGACCCCGGTTCTGAACCGGCGCGGCTTCGTCGCGGCGATGAACCGGACCATGGCCTGGTGCAACCGATACGAGGCGCCGGCGGTGCTGCTGTATCTGGATCTGGACGGGTTCAAGGGCGTCAACGACCGGATGGGCCATGCGGCCGGGGATGCGGCCCTGGTGTGGATCGCCGAGCTGCTGATGGCCAATGTGCGCGAATCGGATGCGGTCGGGCGGCTGGGCGGCGATGAGTTCGCCCTGCTGATGCTGAACGCCGGCGTCGAGGAAGGCCGCGACAAGGCCAGACGACTGGCCGAGACCATCGGCGGCGACGGCTTCGTCTGGAACGGGGAGCCGACCGGTCTGGGCGGCTCCTTCGGGGTGCGCGCCTGGAGCGGCCAGCCCGATGCGGAAACCTGGCTGGCCGAGGCCGATGCCGCCATGTGGGTCCGGAAACGCTCGCGCTGAGGCCGCACGAGGCGGCGGCGGGGCAGGATCGTGCGTGATTTGACCTTATCCGGCGTGGCGACCAGCCTTCGCCCATAGTTGCCACGGAGACCCCCATGCCCATCGCCGAGACGCCCACCCTCAGCAAGCCCTCGGGCTCCCTGCTGGACCTGATCGGCAAGACGCCGATGGTCGAGGTGACGCGGATCGACACAGGCAAGTGCCGTCTGTTCCTGAAGCTGGAGGCCCAGAACCCCGGCGGCTCGATCAAGGATCGCATCGCCCTGTCGATGATCGAGGCGGCCGAGAAGGAGGGCTGGCTCAAACCCGGCGGCACCATCGTGGAGGCCACGGCGGGCAACACCGGTCTGGCCCTGACGCTGGTGGGCCAGAACAAGGGCTACAAGGTCCTGCTGGTCATCCCCGACAAGATGTCCAAGGAGAAGATCCAGCACCTGCGGGCCATGGGCGCCGATGTGCGGCTGACCCGGTCGGACGTGCCGCACGGCCACCCCGACTACTATACCGACATGGCCGAGCGCCTGGCCCAGCAGATCCCGGGCGGCTACTACGTCAACCAGTTCGCCAATGAGGCCAACTCGGCCGCCCATGTGAAGACCACGGGGCCGGAGATCTGGGAGCAGCTGGATCATGACGTCGACGCCTTCGTCGCCGGCATCGGCTCGGGCGGCACCATCACGGGCACGGCCCAGTTCCTGAAGAGCGTGGGCTCGAACGCCCAGATCATCTTGGCCGACCCGGTCGGCTCGACCCTGGCGGGCATCGTCAACGAGGGCGTTCCGGGGCCGGAGGGCAGCTACACCGTCGAGGGCATCGGCCAGAACTTCGTGCCGGACACCGCCGACATGAGCCTGATCGACAAGGCCTATTCCATCCCAGACGCCGAGGCGATCGCGGCGGTGCGCGAGCTGCTGCTCAAGGAAGGCATTCTGGCGGGCTCGTCCTCGGGCACGCTTCTGGCCACAGCCCTGCGCTGGTGCCGCGAGCAGACCGAGCCGAAGCGCTGCGTGACCCTGGTCTGCGACACGGGCGCCAAGTATCTGTCCAAGGTCTATAACGACGCCTGGCTGGCCGATCAGGGGCTGGGCGACGACCCGATCATGGGCAACCTCTCGGACCTGATCAGCCGCAAGTACGCCGACGGCGAGGTGGTGGTCGCGGGTCCTGACGACAGCCTCGACAGCGCCTTCAAGCGGATGCGCTCCAACGACGTGTCCCAGCTGCCGGTCATTCAGGACGGCCGCCTGGTCGGCATCCTGGACGAGAGCGACATCGTCCACATCATGAACACCGACGAGATCACCCGGGCGGAGCGGTTCAGGAAGCCCGTCTCCTCGGCCATGACCCGCGATCTGGACACAGTGCAGGTCAATGAGCCGCTGGACGCCCTGATCCCGCTGTTCGACCGCGACCGGGTGGCCATCGTGCTGGACGGCGAGACCTTCGTCGGCCTGATNNCCCGCGTCGACCTGATCAATCACCTGAGCCTGAATCGGTAGGATGGACCTGACCCGCCGGACCGGGCTGGGGCTGTTGGCGGCGTCGATCGCGACGCCGTCGGCGGCCGCGCAGACCGCTCCGGACGAGGTCACGACCGAGCGGGTCACCTATCAGAGCAACGGCAAGACCATCAGGGCCGCGGCCTTCCGGCCCGGGGCCAACGCCAACGGCGCCGGGGTCGTCTATGTGCACGGCTCCAACGGCATGGGACTGGACCAGCTGGCTTTCGCGCGCCGGTTCGCGACCGACGGCTATCTGTCCCTGGCCCTGACCTACCTGGACGCCGCCGAGGACGACGCCATCCGCCGGGCGCCGATCATGGAAGCCTGGCGCGACTGCGCCCGTGATGGTGTGGAATGGCTGATCGGGCAGGGCATCGACCGGCGCCGGACCGGTCTCATCGGCTATTCTCTGGGCTCCTACATCGCCGTCGACGGAGCTTTGGGCGACAGCCGGGCGGCCGCGGCGGTGGCGATCTGCGGTGGTTGGGACGTCTATGTCCCGCGCCCGCCTGCCCGGCGCATCCCGGTGCTGATCATCCGCTCCGAGCGCGACCGGGTGGTCTCGCCGGCCTCGACCCTCGCCTGGCGCGACTTCCTGCAGGAGGCCGATGTGCCGGTGCGGGTGCAGGTGACGCGAGGGGCGGGGCACCTGATGACCGCGGCCCAGTGGTCCGAGGTCTATGGCCGCAGCCAAGCCTTCTTCGCCGAACAGCTCGGCGCCTGAACCAACCCAAGGAGCCGTGAATGGCCGACCTCAAGAACTCCCAGGGCTTCTCGACCCGGGCCATCCACGCCGGCCAGCGGCCCGACCCGACGACGGGGGCCGTCATGACGCCCATCTACGCCACCTCGACCTACGCCCAGGAGAGCCCGGGCGTGAACAAGGGCTATGAGTATGCGCGCGGCAAGAACCCGACGCGGGAGGCGTTCGAGGCCTGTATCGCGGACCTTGAGGGAGGGGTTCAGGCCTTCGGTTTCGCCAGCGGCATGGCGGCGACCTCGACGGCGCTGGAACTGCTGGACGCGGGGTCGCACATCGTCACCGGCGACGACCTCTACGGCGGCTCCTGGCGGCTGTTCGAGCGGGTGCGGCGGCGCTCGATGGGGCTGGACTTCGCCTATGTCGACCTGTCGGACATCGCCGCGGTCGAGGCGGCCATCACGCCGAAGACGAAGATGCTATGGGTCGAGACCCCCACCAACCCCCTGATGAAGATCGCCGACATCGCGGCCCTGTCGAAGGTGGCCAAGGCGCACGGCCTGTTGCTGATCGTCGACAACACCTTCGCCACCCCCTTCTGCCAGCAGCCGCTGGCCCTGGGCGCGGATGTCGTCATGCACTCGGCGACCAAGTACCTGAACGGCCATTCGGACATCATCGGCGGGGTGCTGGTTGCGGGCAACGCGGACGTCGCCAAGGAGCTGAAGTTCCTGCAGAACTCGGTCGGCGGGGTGATGGGGCCGTTCGACGCCTTCCTGGCCAACAGGGGGCTGAAGACCCTGGGCCTCCGGATGAAGGCCCACTGCGAGAACGCCATGGCCGTGGCCCGCTGGCTGGAGGACCGGGCAGGCGTCCAGAAGGTCATCTATCCGGGTCTGGTCAGCCACCCGCAGCATGCGCTCGCAGCCAGCCAGATGAAGGGCTTCGGCGGGATGGTGACGGTGCTGATCGACGGCGATCTGGAGCGGACCAGGCGGGTGCTGGAGAGCGTGAAGGTCTTCACCCTGGCCGAGTCGCTGGGCGGGGTGGAGAGCCTGGTCAACCACCCGGCCATCATGACCCACGCCTCGGTGCCGAAGGAGGTCCGCGAGGCCGGGGGCGTCACCGACAACCTGATCCGCCTGTCCGTGGGCGTGGAGGACGTCGAGGACCTGATCGCCGATCTGGATCAGGCCCTCTCGGTCTAGCCGTTAGCCGGGCATGGAGACGGTGTCGGTGACGTGGATCACGCCGTTCGACTGGAACACATCAGCCTGGGTGACCGTGGCGATGCCGCCCTTCTCGTCGGTGAGGATGACCGAGGCGCCGCGCATCGATGCGGTCAGCGTACCGCCTTCCACGGTAGTCAGTTCAGCCTTGCCGCCGCCGGCCGCGATGCGGGCGGCGAGGTCGGCGGCCGTGATGCGGCCCGCGACGACGTGATAGGTCAGGATCTTCGTCAGAGTCGCCTTGTTGGCGGGCTCGACGAGGGTCTCGACCGTACCGGCCGGCAGTTTGGCGAAGGCGTCGTCGGTCGGGGCGAAGACGGTGAAGGGGCCNNGGTCTCGACCAGGCCGGCGGCCTTGACCGCGGCGACGAGTGTCGTGTGGATCGGAGAGTTGACGGCGTTCTCGACGATGGTCTTCGTCGGGTACATGGCCGCGCCGCCGACGGTGACGGTCGCTTCGGCGTGAGCGCCGTGGGCCATGGACTGGGCGAGGGCGGGGGCGGCCCCGATCAGGGCGGCGGAGGCGAAGGCGGCG
>DBBK01000056.1 GCA_002292165.1 Brevundimonas sp. UBA986 | reverse complement strand
CCGCTTCGCGGTCCCCCTCCCCCGATGGGGGAGGATTTCTATCCCTCCAGATCCTGGCCTTCGTCGGGCTCGGGCGAGCCCAGCAGGTCTTCGGCGATCTTGTTCTGCGACTTGCGGACCTTGTCCTCGATGGCGTCGGCCATGTCGGGGTTGGCCTTGAGGAAGGCGCGGACGTTCTCGCGGCCCTGACCGATGCGGGTCGAGTCATAGGAGAACCAGCTGCCCGACTTCTCGATCACCCCGGCCTTGACGCCCAGGTCAATGACCTCGCCCAGCTTGGAGATGCCCTCGCCGTACATGATGTCGAAGATGACCTCGCGGAACGGCGGGGCGACCTTGTTCTTGACCACCTTGACCCGGGTGGTGTTGCCCGTGACCTCGTCGCGGTCCTTGATCGCGCCGGTGCGGCGGATGTCCAGACGGACGGAGGCGTAGAACTTCAGCGCATTGCCGCCCGTCGTCGTTTCCGGCGAGCCGTACATGACGCCGATCTTGTGGCGGATCTGGTTGATGAACAGGACGATGCACTGGGTCTTGTTGATCGAGCCCGTCAGCTTGCGCAGGGCCTGAGACATCAGGCGGGCCTGAAGACCCGGCAGGCTGTCGCCCATCTCGCCCTCGATTTCGGCGCGGGGCGTAAGCGCCGCGACCGAGTCGACCACCACGATGTCGACCGCGCCCGAACGGACCAGGGTGTCGACGATTTCCAGCGCCTGTTCGCCGTTATCGGGCTGGGAGACCAGCAGTTCGTCGAGGTTGACGCCCAGCTTCTGGGCATAGGAAGGATCCAGCGCGTGTTCGGCGTCGACGAAGGCGGCGGTGCCGCCCGCCTTCTGGATCTCGGCCACCGTGTGCAGGGCGAGGGTGGTCTTGCCCGAGGATTCAGGGCCGAAGACCTCGATCACCCGGCCCCGCGGCAGGCCGCCGATGCCGAGCGCGATGTCGAGGCCGAGCGAACCCGTCGAGACCGAGGGGATGACCTCGGCGACGCCGTTCTTGCCCAGTTTCATCACCGAGCCCTTGCCGAAGGCGCGATCGATCTGCGCGATCGCCGCCTCCAGGGCGCGCTGCTTGTCGCCGTCTTCCTTGCCCACCAATTTCAATGCCGCCTGCGAAGCCATCTTACCGCTCTCCCTTGCCATGATTCCCATCGATGCTTGGGAGAGACCCGCCGTGGACCCGCTCCCTGTGAACAGATGTAGAACACGCTTTCGGGGTGTTGCCAAGACGTTCCGGAGAACATCAGTGGAACGTTTTCGGGGCATGCGACCGTTTCTGACGCATCACGGCGGCGTGTTAACCGCAACCGTGGCGGCCGCCGATCGTTAACGACGGCATGACCTGCCACCATCAGCCTCACGAACACGACTATCGCGCCGCCACCGCCTCGGGCGATCTCGCGGCCTTTCTGCATCGCCACAACCGCCTTCTGATTGCAGGCGGCGCGGCGGTCGCCGCCGTGCTGCTGCTGACGATTCTCTAGAGACGCGCAGCCGCCAGAATCGGGCCGCCACCGGGGCTCTGGACGAGGACTGCCGTTCGAAGACCGTCACGGGTCGCGGCAGGCAGGGCATAGCCCACGGTCCGGCCGTTCCAGCCCCCGAGCCGCACCAGTTCGCGCACGACGTCGACATGCGGCAGGGTCCGGCCGCCATTCTCGCCCCGCCGCACCGGGACCTCGACGACACGGGGGTCGTATCGCACGAGCCAGACGTCGGCCGGCCTGGCAGGCGCAACGCCTCCGGCCAGCCCGACGCCGCCTTCGCGGAACACCACGGTCGGACCGGTAAAGGCGCGGTGGCCGCGGATCAGTCGTTCGATCTCGACCAGATTCTGGCCGACGACATCGGCGCGACCGTCGACCACGACCTGTGGCGTCCAGACATTGTCGTTGCCCAGGCCGTTCTGATAGGCGCGCTGGCGGGCCGTGAAGACCGGGCTGCCGAAGGTGTCGGTCCAGCCGAGTTGGTCCCAGTAGGTGACGCCGAAGCTGAGAGCAAGAATCTCGGGCCGGGCCGCAAGGCGCGTCAGATTGGCGTTGGCGGGCGGACAGGAACTGCACCCCTGGCTGGTGAACAGTTCCACGACGGTGAGACCGGGCGCGGGAACGCCGGCGCCGGCCGGCGTCGCGGCGACATGACCGGCGACCAGGGCCGCGACGAGCGCGGAGACGCCGACCACCAGGCCGAGGCCGCGACGCACGGCGCGCGAAGAGAAGGCGGGGATGGACGACATGGCGACGCTCCGGAGTGACGCCGGTGAGTTCGCCGGAGCGGGCGCTGCGGTTACCGCCCCTACCGGGCCGCGACCGCGGCGGGCGCGGCCATCGGCGACTCGACGCGCGCCGTCAGCGACACCCCGCAGGCGAAGATCAGACAGGCTGTCGCGCAGCCGGCCAGGGCGCGCGACACCTGCGGCGGGGCAAGAGGTCGCACGAACATCAGGATCAGCAGGCCGAGGAAGGCCAGCACGGCCGGATAGTCCATGCCGATACCGAGGAAGACGGGATGGGCGAGGCTGACGATCCAGCCGCCGCCGACCGCGGTGACGACGGCCGCCATGGCCATCGACCCCGCGCTGACCATCCGCGCCCCGATCAGGGCCGAAAGCGCCGCCGCCGCCGCCGCGGTCAGGGCCGGCCAGATCAGCAGGAAGGCGGCCTCGGGGGCCAGGGCCTGGATCGCCGTCCCCATCAGGCCGATCAGCAGGATCAGGCCCAGCCAGCCGCCCCAGACGGAGCGCGGCGCGGCCTGCGACCACAGGCTCAGCCCCACGGCGACGACGGAGGCCCCGGTCACGATGGGATCGAAGCCTCCCATCAGATTGGCGGCCACGGCCGCGACGATGATCGCTCCCGCCAGCACCTTGCGGCCGACGATGTCGCGCCCCGCCAGGGCCGCCAGAGCGACGGCGAGGACGGTCAGGGCCGCTCCGCCCTCGATCCACGGCAGGCGGCGCAGCAGGACATAATAGGTATCGGCCGAAGTCACCCGGCTGGCGATCGGCCCGGCCAGCAGCCGCACCGCCTGGGCCAGGACCAGACCCGTCGTCAGGAACCACAACCCGCCCAGCAGGCCGCGTCCGATATCGGCGAACGCAAGGTTGGTCGCGTGTCGCCCGCCCCAGACGGCGAACAGGAACAGGGCCGCGGTGATCGCGAGCAGGATCCAGCCCGTCGCCGGGGCATGGGCGAGGATCAGGTGGTCGAGGACGTCGGCATAGACCCGGCTCTCCGTCGCCTTGGGCAGGGCGGGGGCGCGCAGCAGGGCGTCGGTCGCCTCCAGCGCCTGTGAGCCGATGTGCTGGACGCTGCCCTGATCCAGGGCGTCCGGCGTCGAGGTCGGGGAATGGTACTGCGATGGCCGGCCGATGAAGGCCAGGTTGATCCCGGGCAGCCCCTGTTTGCGCGGTACGGTGAAGTCGGTGCCGTTCGGCATCAGGCTGTAGATCAGGACCGCCAGCGAGTTGCTGGTCGCCCCGCCGTCCGCCTTGGCCGCCGCCCGGGTGAACAGGTCGATGGTCTGGCGGTTGCCCGGACCCGTCTCGAACATCATGGCCCGTCCGCCGCCGCCCCGGGCCTCCAGATTGACGATGGCCCCGGCGCGGCCGCGCAAGGGGTGGGTCGTGAAGAAGTTGCGCGCCCCGTCCAGTCCAAGTTCCTCGCCGTCGGTCAGCAGGACGATCAGGTCGCGCTCGGCCGGACCGCGCGCCTTGATGGCCCGCACGGCTTCCAGAATGGCCGCCACGCCCGCGGTGTCGTCGGCGGCGCCGGGCGATTTGGCGACGCTGTCATAGTGGGCCATCAGGACCACGGCGGGCTTGGTCGGATCGCGGCCCGGCAGGACGCCGACCAGACTGATCGCCGGCCTGGACGGATCCAGCCCCCACTTCGCGAGACGCGTCTTCGCGAAATCCTCCAGCGGCCCGGCGTGCAGGCTCGGGTTCAGCCCCAGGGCCGTCATCCGCGCGAACAGATAGCCGCGCACCGCCTCATGCTCGGGCGAACCCAGCGGGTGGGGCCTGGCCGCGATCACCCGCACGTCGGTCATGGCGCGCGTAGCGGAGAAGGCGGCGGCGGGCGTCTCCGGCCCCCTGGGCGACGGCGTCTGCAGGGCGATCACGCCGATGAACAGCGCGAGCGCCAGCGAGCCGAGAAGCAGGGCGAGCCGCATGAGATGATCCCCTCCGATCAGAGAGGAGACTGTAGGTGGGCGGACGATGGTTTGGGAAGCCGGTTCGCCCGTCAGGACAAACGGAAATCAGGCCGCGCGGCTGAGCGCCGACGGCGCCTTCACGAACAGGCCCCGACGGCCGTTGACCGGGCGGAAGGCGACCGTATCTCCGTCCAGACGCTCGTCCGTGCCGAGGAACAGGCAGCCGTCGTCGACCAGACGCCGCTCCAGCCCCTCGATGACCATGCCGCGCTTGGCCGGGTCCATGTCGCAGAGCACGTTGCGGCAGAAGATGACGTCGTAGCGCGGCGTGCCGGCGACCGGCTCGTCCAGCAGATTGGCGCGCTCGAACTGGACGACCCGACGCAGCTCTTCGCGCGCGGCCCATTGCTCGTCCGACGGCTCGAACCAGCGCAGCATGGTCGAGGCCGACAGACCGCGCTGGATCTCGAAGGTGGTGTAGCTGCCGGCCCGGGCGCGCTCGATGGCGCGCTGCGACAGGTCGGTGGCGACGATCTCGACATTGGCCTGGGCTTCCAGCCCGCCCATGGCCAGGGACCAGGCCTCCTGGCCGTTGGAGCAGCCGGCCGACCAGACGCGCACCAGCCCGTTTTCGCGCACCCGGCCGATGGCGGGCAGGAGTTCGCGGCTGAAGGTGTCGAACGGCGCCCGGTCGCGGCGGAACCAGGTCTCGGCGTTCAGCAGGGCCTCGATGACCGCCCATCCGAGGGAGGCGACGGGCTTGGCCCAGAGCGCGGCCAGCAGATCGTCGACGCTGTCGAAGCCCTCGCGGCGGGCGATCGGCGCCAGCCGGTGTTCGGCCAGATGAATCCGGTCGCGCGTCAGGCGGAAGCCGGCCCTGGAGGCCAGCAACGTCTGGAGGCGGTCGAAATCGTCCTGGGTCATGGGCGTAAAGAAGACGTCGTCAGACGGCCCCCACCTCCGCCAGTTTGGATTGCAGGATCTCGCCGTCGAACGGCTTCATCACATAGTCGTCGGCGCCGGCGGCCAGGCCCTCGGCGATGCGCTCGGGCGCCGTCTCGATGGTGCAGAACAGGACCTTGGGCGCCGAGCCGTTGGGCTGGGCGCGCAGGCGGCGCAGGAAGGTCAGGCCGTCCATGACCGGCATGTTCCAGTCCAGCAGGACGATGTCGGGCATGACGGAGGCGCAGTAGGACAGGGCCTCGGCCCCGTCGGCGGCCTCATCGACCTCGAAGCCCAGCCCCTCCACGATGCGCCGCGCGACCTTTCGGATAATCCGGCTGTCGTCGACGATAAGGCAGGTTCTGGCGTCCAAGTCCTGGGTCTCCAGCCGGGCCCTAAGCGCCCGCACTTCAAGGTTATTATCGCTTTACGCCGGTTAACGAGCCGTTGGGAAAAGGGATTAAACCGGCATCCGGGCGACCAGCGCTACGCGGCCTTCCTCGGCGACGACGCTCAGGCTTCCGCCCGCCTCATGGGCCGTCAGCCACAGCCAGTAGGGCTGAATCCACTGGCCCGCGAGGCCTTCCGTGAGGCGTTCGCCGCGCAGACCGACCAGGGCTTCGGGCTTCAGCCGGGCGCGCACCCCCTCGGCCAGACCGGTCAGGATCAGCGCATCTCCGTCGCGCCGGCTGGTGATCACCGCCTCGCCGCCCGAGGGCAGGGCGCCGGCGGTCAGATAGGCGAGGTTGAGCAGGGCCCGGGCCGAGGGCTTGTCGAAATCCGTCTCCGACACCCGCCAGTCCATGGTCGCCCGTCCGCCCTCGATCATCCCCTCGACCAGGGCCTTCAACTCCTCGCCGGTGAAGCGTTCGCTGGTCGTGGCGGCGCCGAAGGCCACACGGCAGAAGTAGACGAGGGACAAAAGCTTGGTCGCGCTCTGGGTGATCAGGCCCAGGGCGTCGTCGCGCATGTCGGCCGCCGACGGGTCGTTCAGCAGGTCCAGACCCGAGTTGATCGCCCCCGCCGGGCTGACGAAGTCGTGGCACAGCTTGGCGGCGATATAGGTGGCCAGTTCAGCGCCCGTCGGGATGGCGGCGGCTTGTTCGTCGGTCATGGGGCTCGTTTTCCGGCGCGGAGAGGTCGTTGGAATCGGTCGCGGGGCAAACTGGGGTGATTTGCCGGTTCGCGAAACCGGTCGGATCGGCTATCGACCCGCCCCATGACCAAGAATCTGACCCGGGACCTCGCTTCCGGCGCCCTGCACGACGCCATCGCCGACATCGCCGAAGAGGCTGCGGCTGTGATCCTGCCCTACTGGCGCTCCGGCGTCGCGGTGACTGCCAAGTCCGACGACAGCCCCGTCACCCTGGCGGACCAGCAGGCTGAGGCCCTGATTCTGGAACGGCTGAACGCCCTCTATCCCGGGGTCCAGACGGTGGCGGAAGAGGCCGTGGCGGCCGACGGCGCGCCCGAAGCGGCGGCGAAACGCTTCTGGCTGATCGACCCGCTGGACGGCACCAAGGGCTTCATCGCGGGCAAGGAGAGCTTCACCGTCAACATCGCCCTGATCGAGGACGGCGCCCCCGTCGCCGGGGTTGTCTCAGCGCCCGCGACCGGGATCAGCTGGCGCCTGGGTCCCGACGGCGCCCAACGCCGCCGCTTCGGCGAGGCCTGGACCGCCATCAAGGTCCGCAATCGGCCGGAGGAGGGGATCGCCCTTCTGAGCCACAGCGTCAGCGACGAGGAGGCCGCGCGTCTGGCCGCCCGCCACGGCTGCACCCAATGGCAGGGCACGGACTCCTCGCTGAAATTCTGCCTGATCGCCGAGGGCCGCTTCGACGCCTATCCGCGCACCGGCCCGACCCATGAATGGGACACCGCCGCCGGTCAGGCCGTGCTCGAAGCCGCCGGCGGCCGCGTCCTCGGCGCCGACGGCCAGCGCTTGGCCTACGGCAAGCCGGGGTTCAAGAATGGCGCCTTCGTCGCGATGGGCGGCTAGGGCAGGGGGCGGAGCCCGCCATGCGCCCTTCCTTCATCCTCGCTCTGCTGACCGCAGTCGGAGGCTGTTCCCAGCCTGTTCGGGAAGCCGACTCTCAATCCGGGCAGGGCGTGAGCGCTCTGAATTACAGCGTCGCCTATGAAGCCACAGAGGGCGGCTTCAAGGGCGTGTCGATGTTCGTCGATCCGGCGTCTGGTCAGACGTGGGCGTCGTTTCGCGATGATCGTGATGCGCCACAGAAGGAGGGGCCCGGTGACCCTCTGTCGCCATGCTCGCAGGGTTCGATCGGCTGTTTCCAGACGACGGGCGGACAACCCCTTCTGTCGGCCTTGCCGCCCGCGGATTTCCTGGGCGGCGCCTTCCACTATTCCGCCGGGCCCAGGCAGTATTGGTCGATGCCTTGCAACGAGATCAGCGCCGTATCGGATCGAGGGACGACCACGAGCATCGTCTGTCCGGTCGTCGGCCTGGTGGAATTCTCGTTCGTCGTTTCGGGAAGCGATAGCCCGCTGGAGCGATATCAGTTGAAGAGCATGAACGGCCTGTTCGCTCAAAGATGAGATCCGCGATGGCTGGGACGCGGACATGGCGTGCCGACCCTAGCTGATGCGCCAGTCGTACGCGGGATAGACGCTCGTAACGATGTCGATCACTCGGTCATTGGCGTCATAGTATAACTTGATTTGCCAATCTTTCGGTGTGAGCTTCCCCAAGGTACGCGCCCGACTGACACAAGCTATGAGCGGCCTTGGATCTGAGCCTTCGCCGCGAAAGCAACGATAGCCTTTTGAAATCAGCAAACCTTGCGCCTCGGATATACTCGTCCCGATAGGAACGGCTTGGCTGATCTGCTCATCAAAGGCGCTACTGGGCAGGGCATGTAATTCACGTGATCCAGCACAGCCGCATAACGCAAACACCGTGGCTGCCGCGGACAACAGGGCAATCTTCGATTGAACGTTCATGGCGGGATGATTGTCAGGGTTGAGCGCCCCATGCAATGGCCGCGCTCTGGTAGAGCAGAAGCCCCCTATGGGATGCGGGCTCAGGAATTTATTCCTGACTTAACCTTGCGCCGCCCGCACCGCCGACCCATGTCGCCCCGACGGTCTTTGACAGGTTTGGGGCAGGCGTTTCCGTATGTCCGACAGGCCGCCGGAACTTCGCATAATCTGGCAGGGCGCCTATCAGGCGGTCTGACAAGCTACTGATTTCGCTCAGACCGAAAATCAGTTTGGCACGGTTTGGCACGGTTTGGCGCCCGTTTTTATATTCTCCGGCTACGACGTTTGACGGTCGCCTCAGCCCTTCAGGCTGAACACCGAAGGCACATCACAACGCCATTCCCTGAGCCGCATCGTGATGGCGAAGGCCTCGATCTGGGAGGCGACGCCGAGGGCGAGCACGATCCACAGGGTCGGCAGGGCGCCTCCTGTGAGCAGGGCCTGGGTGACCAGGGCCCACAGACCCAGTCCGAACAGCTTGGACAGATAGTGGTGCGGCGAGGCCTCGCGACGGAAGCGGGCGAAGCTGACCAGATGGTTGGCGATCTCCAGCGCCGCGATCAGGGCGGCGGCGGGCCAGAGCAGGGGGATCAGGCCGGGGCGGGCGATGGCGACCGCGGCGAAGGCCGAGATCCAGAAGACGACGTCGGCGCGGCTGTCCCAGGTTCTGAGGGCCTCGGTCGCAACCTTCAGTCGCCGGGCGATGATCCCGTCAAAGATGTCGGACAGGACGCCGAGCGCCAGCAGCAGGGCGCACAGGCCGGGTCGCCCGACAACGGCGAGACCGATCATGGCGGGCCCGGCCGCGAGGCGGAACAGGACCAGTATCCAGGGCAGACGGTTCAGCATCCGCCACAGCTAGCACGCTATGGTGAAGCTGGTCAGGCGGTCAGCCGCACCGCCAACAGGGACCGGGCGCGGGCGGCCAGGTCCAACAGGCCGTGGTCGCTGGCCACCTCGGCGGCCTCCAGCAGGGCCAGAGAGGCGGCGCTGTCGTCCGAACCGGTCAGCAGGGCGCGGGCCCGGGCGATGCGGGCCATGGCGATCTGTTCCACGGCCCAGTCCAGCTCCGACGGATTGCTGGCCAGGCGGATGCGGGCGGCGGTCTCGGCGTCGGTCAGACGCGGCACGTCGCCGGTCGAGGTCGCGGCGGCGATCTCGCCCTCGATCAACATGTCGCGGGCCATGGCGCCGACGACCAGCGACTGGCCGGCGGTCAGGGACTCGGCCTGACGCAGGGCGGCCAGGGAGACGGCGCCCGGGGCGCCGCCGCGCACGATCTGGATCACGACCCAGTCCAGCGGGCTGTGGTCGGGGGTGAACTGGTCGGCGGCGGCGTCGAACATGGCCCGGCCCTGATCGCGCGCGGCCTCATTGTCGGCCAGGGCGCCGAGGGCCGACATGCCGGCCCCGCAGAGGGTCAGGGCGCGGGCGCGGGTCAGGGGGCGATAGTCGGGCGAGGCGCTCTCGACCAGACGCAGCAGTTCGCGCCCGGCCTGGTCCAGCAGGTTCGGATCGCGACGGGTCAGGCCGACCTCAAGGGCCAGGGCGGCGCGGTCCATGCGCAGCTCGTCCAGATTGCCGGCCCGGGTGCGGTCCATCTCGTGGATGGCGGCGTCCAGCAGGGCGGCGGCCGCCATCAGGGCGCCGGAACCGTCCTTCTGGTCGTCTTCGAACCGGGCCTGGCGCGAGCGGATGCGGGCGTGGACGGCGGAGATCAGGGCCACGGTCGCCGGGCGGCACTCGCGGGTTCCGGGCACGGCCTCGGCGGCCATGTCCAGCACGCCGCGACCGCCCGACAGGTCGAAGCGCAGCAGCAGGGTCAGGGCCTTTTCGATGGCGGCCCGGGCGATCTCGTCGTTGGTCCTGGCCTGCCGCGCGGCGTCCAGGGCGGCGCCCAGGGCCTTGCGGATGCTGTCGGCCGAGCCGGTGCGGCGGGCATGCTCGCGCCACAGGGCCGCACCGCGCAGCCAGGCGGGATGGGGCTTGGCGCAGGAGACCCGGCCCGCGTCGGTGCATTGCTGGCGCGCCTCGACGGCGAGCAGATCCACACCGATCAGCTCCAGCCAGCTCAGGTCCTCGCTCTCGCGCGCCTGGGCGAACAGCCGTCTCAGATCCCTGCCGAATTCAAACATGCGCCTCGTGAGCCTCTCGGTCGTCCCGCTTCGGGACCGCAGGGGCGGTCCTGAGGGGCTCCACGCAAACGCAGGGCCGCTCGGGCGGTTCAGCTCAGGTTTTTCCGGAAATGCGGGGGATTCCGCCATCGGGTGATCACCCGAGGTCGGGCGTGCGGGCGCGGCAGCGCTGCAGGGCCGCCTTCGCATCGCCGTCCCGGGCGTTGAGCTGTTGCACCGCCCGGATGCGGGCGCGGTTCTGGTCGGCGTCAGCGACGGTCGCGTTCCGGTTCGAGGCCTGGGCCGCCTGGGTCGCGGCGAGGGACCAGTAGAGGGCCGCGTCCGACAGGGCCTTGCCCTCGGCCGACTCTCCGCCCTCCAGTTCGGAGGCGGCCTGGGTCAGGCCCGCGCACCGCACCGTCTCGTCATAGGAGATCAGCGCCGCCGGGGCGGCGGTCTGGGCGCTCAGAAGGGTGGCGATCCAGATCGCGGACATGGCGACACAGAACCACGCCGGGAAGGCGGAAGGAAGGCCTGCCCAGCTTCAATCCCGGACATACCGGCGGACGCGCCTCTGGGCGTTGTGGACCCGTTGGTCGGTGGGATCGGCCGCCAGGGCGCGGGCGACGAAGCCTTGGGCCAACTCAAACTGCCGGGTCTGTTCAGCGTCTTCCGTGGCGTCGAGGCCCCGTTTGGTGCTCAGGTCGGCCATCAGGATCAAGCCCTCGACATTGTCGCCCTGAAGGTCGAGCGCATGGGTCAGAGCCGTCTCGGCGGCGGCCTCGTCGCCCCAGCGCATTTCCGCGCGGCCTTGGGCGACCAGGGCCAGCGGATCGTCGGGGAAGCGCGCCGCGGCGGCCCGCAGCGTCGCCAGAAGCGCGGGGCCGTTGATCGCCTCGGGGTTCCAGGACCGCGCGTTGATCGCCGGCAGGATGACCGTATCCGCGGCGGGCGACAGGGTCGTCACCGTGATGACCGGCCTGATCGGCGGAATGTCGAGCTTGGCGTAGGTGAGGCGACCCCGGACGTGGTCGCGAAGCTGGGCCGTCAGCTGATCCATCGTCATGCCGAAGATCGCCTGCCAGGCCTCGACAGGATCCCGGCCGCTATTGACCGCCGTGACATATGCGGAAAGGTTTCGGATCCGCGCGGCGTCGGTCACCAGCCAGTGCGTCAGCGCCCAGGACTGGGCGTAGTACATCCCCATCTGTTGCTGGCCGGCGACGCCCAGCGAGCTGTCAGCGCGCAGCACCACGTCCATCGGCAGCCAGCGCTGTTGGGCCAGGGCCTGCAGGCGCCCGATATTGGGCAGGCCGAACGACGCCGAACCCGCCTCGCTCACCGTCGCGGTGGCGAAGAACTCGGCGAACCCCTCACGGAACCAGCCCGGATAGGGGACGTCCCCGGACCGGGCCATGACGTGGTGGCTGTACTCGTGCAGCAAGATGTCGTCGCCATCGCCCCGGATCAGCACGGCGAAGACATCGTTGTCGCTGCTGGAGTAGTAGCCGGCGATGCCGGGGGGCAGGCCCGGCACGGCGACGCGCAGCGCCCGTCCATCGCTGACCAGATAGACCGGCAGCCGGCGGGCCTCGGCGCGGGCGCCGCCGAAGCGGGCGGTCAGCAGTTGGTCGAAGCGCTCGAGCTTGGCCGTATAGTCGCGCAGGGCCCGTTCCGAGCCGTCGCTGTAGACGACGAAATGCTCGCTCTGGGCGCGCCGCCATTCGGCCAGGGCGGACAGCGGCGTAAGGGCGGTCAGCGCCAGGGCGAAGACCGGGGCGAACAAGAGACGTTGAGCGACTGACGACAAGATGACCTCCCCCGAGAGCCCCCACCCTAAAGCCGCTTTATCGGGGCCGGTCCACCGTTCGTTGAACCGGGCGCACAACTTTCGCGCCGGTCAGCCGCGTTCCTTCGTCTTGGTGAAGACGACCTTGGGGAAGCGCTCGCCGACATAGCCGGTCTCCCAGCTCGACTTGGCCAGGAAGACCGGGGCCTGGTCGATGTCGCGGGCCATCTGGGGCCGGTATTTGGAGGCGAAGTCCTCGACGTCGGCGTCCGAACCGTTGACCCAGCGGGCCTCGGCGTAGGGGCTCGGCTCGAAGATGACCTCAAGGCCGTATTCCTCGCCCAGCCGGTCGGCCATGACCTCGAACTGCAGCTGGCCGACGGCGCCGACGATGAAGTCCGCGCCCAGCTCCGGACGGAACAGCTGGGTCACGCCCTCTTCGGCCAGACCGTCCAGCGCCTTCTTCAGATGCTTGGCCTTGAGCGGGTCCTTGACCCGCACCCGCTGCAGGATCTCCGGCGCGAAGTTGGGCAGGCCGGCGAAACGCACCATGCCGCTCTCCGACAGGCTGTCGCCGACGCGCAGGACGCCGTGGTTCGGGATGCCGATGACGTCGCCGGCGAAGGCGTCCTCGGCCAGTTCGCGGTCCGAGGCGAAGAACATGATGGGGGCGTTCACCGACAACTGTTTGCCGGTGTTCTGGACCTTCAGCTTCATGCCGCGCTTGAAGCTGCCCGAGGCCATGCGGAACATGGCGATCCGGTCGCGGTGGTTGGGGTCCATGTTCGCCTGAACCTTGAAGACGAAGCCGGTGACTTCGTTCGCGCCCGGCTCGACGGTCAGGTCGACGGGAGCAGGGGCGTTGCGGGTCTCGGGCGGGGCGGCCTTCTGGGCCTTCATGACCTTGGGCGGCGGGGCCCAGTCGCCGATGGCCTTGAGCAGTTCGTCGATGCCGAAGTGGCGCAGGGCCGAGCCCCACAGGATCGGCGTCATATGGCCTTCGAGGAAGGACTGTTGGTTGAAGGCCGGATAACCGCCCTCGACCAGCTCTGCGGCCTCGCGCAGCTCGCCCAGCTCGCCCGCCTCGAAATGCTGCGAGGCGGCGTCGATGTGCAGGGCTTCGGGGTGGCCCGCGTCCTCGACCGCGCCGGGGACCTTGCGGGCATAGGGCTTGAAGTTTCCGGTCCCGACCTCGATCATGCCGCGCAGGCGGTTGCCGCTCTGGGCCGGCCACCAGATCGGGGCGGGGTCGAGCTGCAGCTGGGACGCGATCTGGTCCAGCAGCTCCATCGGGTCCAGGGCCTCGCGGTCCAGCTTGTTGATGAAGGTGATGATCGGAATGTCGCGCAGGCGGCAGACCTCGAAGAGCTTCAGCGTTTGCGCTTCGATGCCCTTGGCCGCGTCGATCACCATGATGGCGCTGTCAGCGGCCGTCAGTGTGCGATAGGTGTCCTCACTGAAGTCCTCATGGCCGGGCGTGTCGAGCAGGTTGCAGATGATGCCCTTGTACTCAAAGGTCATCACGGCGGACGTGACGGAGATGCCGCGATCCTGCTCGATCTTCATCCAGTCCGAGCGGGCGCGCCGGCTGTCGCCGCGCGCCTTCACCTGACCGGCAAGGCGGATCGCGCCGCCTTTCAGCAGCAGGTTTTCGGTCAGCGTGGTCTTGCCGGCGTCG
>DBBK01000054.1 GCA_002292165.1 Brevundimonas sp. UBA986 | reverse complement strand
CTTCTTCACCTCCAAGCGCAGCGAGGGCGGGGCAGGGCTGGGCCTGTCCATCGCCGTCTCCCTGCTGGCCGCCAGCCGTGCCTCGATCCGGCTGAAACCGAACGGCCCCGGGGCGACCTTTGAGGTCACCCTGCCGATCGCTGGCCGCTAGGCGGCAGGCTTGCCCTCATTGTTCGACCGGTCGCGGTCGGGCAGGCGGTGATCGGGATCGACCGTCGCCGAGGTCACCTCAGCCGTGCCGTCGAAGTGGAAGACGTGCGAGCCACGCTGCATCCAGGTCTCGACCGGCACGCGCAGATCGGCGTGGGTCCCGTCGGCCCAGGCCACGCGCAGGGTCGCCGGCAGGACCAGCTGGTCGCGGTTCTCGAGGGTGACGTCGACGCCCTTGGCCTTGTCGCCGCCGGTATAGGCGACCGAGGTCACGGCCAGGTCGTTGCGCCAATTGTTCAGGTACCAGCCGTTCCAGAACCACGACAGATCCTCGCCGCCCGCGCTCTCCATGGCGCGGAAGAAGTCGCTTGGTTGCGGGTGCTTGTAGGCCCAGTCGGCGATGAATTTGCGGAAGGCCGGGTCGAACCGGTCCGGGCCCAGGATATCCTCGCGCAGCAGGGTCAGGCCGAACGCCGATTTGAAGTAGGTGATCGGGTGGCGGTACTTTTCCTGAATGGCGTCGGCGCGGGTCATGATCGCGGGCGCGGCCTGATCGTCCATGATAACGGCCATCTGGTCGGCGGGCGTTCCGTCCCTGGGCGCATATTCGCCATCGCGCTTGGGCCCGTAGACGCCGTTCTGGAAGGCGTCGGATTCATAGACGTCGATGAAGGTGTTGAAGCCTTCGTCCATCCAGGCGTGGCGGCGCTCGTCGAAGCCGACGATCATCGGGAACCAGCTGTGGCCGATCTCGTGCGCCGTGATCCAGAACAGGGTCTTTCCGGCGTCCTCGATGCCGTCGAAGACGATGCCCGGATATTCCATGCCCGAGGCCGGACCGGCGACGTTGATCGCATTGGGCCAGGGGTAGGGATACCAGCCGGAGAAGGTCTCCACCGCGTGCTTCAGATATTCGGTCGAGCGGCTCCACTTGTCCTGACCGACGCTCTCGACCGGATAGACGGACTGGGCCAGCGCCGTCTTGCCGCCAGGCAGGTCGATGCGGGCGGCGTCCCAGACGAAGGCGCGCGAGGCCGAGAAGGCCACGTCTCGCGTGTGATCCATGTGGAAGCGCCAGGTCTTCTCACCGGTCGGCGCAGTGGCGGCGGCGACCTCCTCCGGCGTGCGGATGACAACCGTTGTGGGGCTGGATTGCGCCTGGGCCAGACGGGCGCGCTGGTCGGAGCTGAGCACTTCGGCGGGGTTGGTCAGGGCGCCCGAGCCGGCGACGATCATGTCGTCCGGGACGGTGATCGCATAGTCGAAGGCGCCGTATTCCAGATAGAACTCATTGGCCAGGTACGGCAGCGTGTCCCAGCCGCGCAGGTCGTCATAGACCTGAAGCCGCGGATACCACTGGGCGATGCTGAAGATGTCGCCGTTCGGCGTTGTCAGCCAGCCGGTGCGGCCGCCGAAGTCGTCGGACGGGACGGTGTAGTGGTAGCGCACCCGCACCTCGACCTTGCCGCCGGACGGGGCCAGAGGGGCGGGCAGGGTGACCCGCATCCGGGTATCGTCGATCAGGTGCGGAACCGCGACCCAGTTGCGGCCCGACTTCACCTCGACCGCCTCGACGACATAGCCGTCGGTCGATCCGGCGCGGCGGCGAGCGGAGAAGCCGCCGGCGCGGCTGTCGGTGCGGTAGAGGTTCTGGTCCATCTGGAACCAGAGGATGTCGAGCGCATCCGGGCTGTTGTTCGTATAGGTCACGACTTCCTGGCCGCCGAGCGTCTTCGCCGTCGGATCCAGCCGGGCCTCGATCGAATAGTCGACGCGGTTCTGCCAGAAGGCCGGGCCGGGCGTGCCGGCGCCGGTGCGGATCGTTCCGGCCGGATCAGGCAGGGTCAGGGGCGCGAAGGTCTTCAGCGGGTCGTAGGGGTTCGATGAGGCGGCGGGCGTCTGGGCTGCGGCGGAGCCCGCGATGAGCGCTCCGGACAGCAGGGGGAGCAGGGCGCGCATCGAAACGGTCATCGGAAATCTCTACGGGGGAACAGAGTCGCTGCGATGTTTTGGCACAGGCGGCGGGTGCGGACTATAAGCCCGCGATGCGTTCCGAACCCGCCCCCTTTCAGGTCGCCGCCCTCTACCGTTTCGCCCGGATCGCGGACCGCGAGGCCGTGCGCGATCGGCTGGAGGCGGTCTGTTCGGCCAATGGCGTGCGCGGCACCCTGCTGGTGGCGCATGAGGGGCTGAACGGGACCATCGCGGGCTCCGAGGCGGGCGTCGCCGGGGTCATCGCCGCCATCCATGCCCTGCCGGGCTTCGACCGGCTGGAGCTCAAGTATTCGACCGCGACCGGGGCGCCCTTCCATCGACTGAAGGTGCGGATCAAGGCCGAGATCGTGACCATGGGCGAGCCGGACATCGATCCCGTGAGCGACGCCGGGACCTATGTGTCGGCGCAGGACTGGAACGCCCTGATCGCTGATCCGGCGACGATCGTGATCGACACCCGCAACGACTATGAGGTCGCGGTCGGCGCCTTCGAGGGGGCGATCCAGCCCAACACCCGCAGCTTCCGCGACTTCCCCGACTGGGTCCGGGGCGAGGGCAGGGCGCTGTTCGACGGTCCGACTCCGCCCAAGGTCGCCATGTACTGCACCGGCGGCATCCGCTGCGAGAAGGCGACGGCCTTCCTCAAGGCCGAGGGCATCGAGGACGTCCACCATCTGGAGGGCGGCATCCTGCGCTATCTGGAGGACATCCCCGAGGCCGAGAGCCTGTGGCGCGGCGAATGCTTCGTCTTCGACGAGCGGGTCGCGGTCGGCCACGGGCTGGAGCAGGGGACCCACAGCCTTTGCCGGGGCTGCCGGATGCCGGTCAGCCCCGAGGGTCGGCTTTCGCCCCTCTATGTCGAGGGCGTGTCCTGCGGGGCCTGTCATCAGGATCGGACCGAGGACCAGCGTCGCGCCTATGCCGAACGGCACCGGCAGGTGGAGATCGCCGCCGGCCAGGGCGTGGCCCATATCGGCGCCGATGCTGCCCAGTCTCGTGGCGCCAATAAGCGGAGCCTTTGAGGGAGAACGACGTTAACCTCGCCGAACCGAGGACCGTCATGACCCAACGCGCCGCCAAGACTGCCACTGCTCTCGTCGCCGTCGCCGCCCTTATGGCGGGTTGCTCCCGCGAGGCCGCCGCGCCTCCGGCCCAGCCGCAGGCCCCGGCGCCGACACCGGTCCAGACGCCGCCCGCTCCGCCCATCGGCTATGCCTGCGAGAGTGGCAAGACGGTGGTGGTCCAGTACCCGGACACTTCGACGGCCCAGATCGGCTATAACGGCCAGACCTACACCCTGCGCACGGTCCAGGCGGCCAGCGGCGCCCGCTACGCCGGCTCCGGCGTCGAGTGGTGGACGGCGACCCGCGACGGTCAGGAGACCGCGACCCTCAGCCGCCTCGGCCCCAATCAGGACGTCGGCGTCGCCATTCTGGAGCGGTGCAGCCGTCCGGCCTCGGGGGTGGACACCCCGGTTGGGCCGACGCCGCTGCCGACCCCCGCGCCCGGCGGCGTCCTGCCCGCGGCCCTGCCGTGCAAGTCGAACCAGCTGAAGCTTTCAGCCGACGGCGGCGACGCGGGCATGGGCCATCGCCTGACGACGCTCGGCGTGCAGAACATCGGGCCCCAGGCCTGCAGCCTCACCGGCTATCCGACCGTGACCCTGCTGGACGGGCGCGGCCGCAGTCTGACGGCGATCAAGGTCGATCAGCATCCGGGCAGCTATCTGAGCGGCGGCATGGCCCCGCGCCCGGTCAATCTGGCGCCCCAGGCCAAGGGCTATTTCGATATCGCCTGGACGGTGGTGCCCAATGAGGGCGCGGGCGAGAGGGTCTGCCCCAGTGCCGCCACCGTGCGCTTCGTGGCGCCGGGCGACAGCAACTTCATCACCTTCGCCCAGGCCTTCACCCCCTGCGGCGGTCGCATCGACGTCAGCCCCATCCGGCCGACGCTGGAGGATGTGGCGCCGGCTGCGGCGACGACCTGATCGGCGCGCGGCTGGTCATGGCGAGGAATTCGGCGTAACCGGCGGGCCTCTTCCCAGCCGTACTCCGGGGACCCATGACCGCTGACTTCCACGCCCGTATCGCCGCCGAACTGGCCGACATCGACGCCCAGGGGCTGACCAAGCCCGAGCGGATCATCGCCTCCCGACAGGGGCCGGTCATCGAGGTCGGCGGGCGTCAGGTGCTGAATTTCTGCGCCAACAACTACCTGGGCCTCGCCGGCGACCAGCGTATCGTTGACGCGGCCAAGGCGGCCGCCGACAGACGCGGCGCGGGAACCGCCTCGGTGCGCTTCATCTGCGGCACCCAGGACATCCATAAAGAGCTGGAGGCGGCCATCGCCGGCTACCTCGGCTTCGAGGACGCCATCCTGTTCGCCGCCGCCTTCGACGCCAACGGCGGCCTGTTCGAGCCCCTGTTCGGCGAGGAGGACGCCATCGTCTCCGACAGCCTGAACCACGCCTCGATCATCGACGGCGTGCGGCTGTGCAAGGCCAAACGCTACCGCTTCGCCAACTCCGACATGGACGAGCTGGAGAGCCGGCTGAAGGAGGCCCGCGAGGCCGGCGCCCGCAACATCGTCATCGCCACCGACGGCGCCTTCTCGATGGACGGCTATATCGCCAAGCTCGATGAGATCCGGGCCCTGGCCGACAAGTACGACGCCCTGATCATGGTCGATGACTGTCACGCCACGGGCTTCCTCGGCCCGCAGGGACGCGGCTCCTTCGCCCATCACGGCGTCAAGATCGACTTCCTGTCCGGCACCTTCGGCAAGGCCCTGGGCGGCGCCATGGGCGGCTTCATCTGCGCCAGCGCCCCGGTGGTCCAGCTGCTCAAGCAGCGCGCCCGGCCCTACCTCTTCTCCAACGCCCTGGCCCCGGCCGTCTGCGGCGCCTCGATGGAGGCCATCCGCATCGCCCAAGGCAGCGAGGGCGATGTCCTGCGCACCCGCCTCAGCGCCAACGCCCACCGCTATCGCATGGCCATGACCGACGCCGGCTTCGACCTTCTGCCCGGCGAACATCCGATCATCCCGGTCATGCTCGGGGATGCGAAGCTGGCCCAGACCCTGGCCGCGCGCATGCTGGAGCTGGGCGTCTATGTCATCGGCTTCAGCTTCCCGGTGGTGCCGCGCGGGGCCGCCCGCATCCGCACCCAGATGTCGGCGGCGCATACGTTCGAACACATCGACCGCACGGTCGAGGCCTTCAAACAGGCCGGTAAAGAGTTGGGAGTAATCTGATGACTGACACCATGAAGGCGCTGGCGAAGACCGGCCCCGTGCAAGGCCTCGAGCTGATCGACGCCCCCATTCCGGTCGCCGGCCCCGAGGACGTGCTGATCCGCGTGCATCGCACCGCCGTCTGCGGCACCGACATCCACATCTGGAACTGGGACGAGTGGTCCCAGAAGAANNAAGATCGGCCAGCGCGTCTCGGCCGAGGGTCACGTCATCGACCTGAACTCGGAAGCCGCCCGCGCGGGCCACTTCCACCTCGACCCCCATACCCGCGGCATCGGCGTGAACCGTCAGGGCGCCTTCGCCGAGTTCGTCGTCGCCCCGGCCTTCAACGTCATCGAACTGCCTGACGACGTGTCCGACGAGATCGCCTCGATGCTCGATCCGTTCGGCAATGCGGTGCACACGGCACAGCAGTTCGACCTGCTGGGCGAGGACGTGCTGGTCACGGGGGCCGGTCCGATCGGCATCATGGCCGCCGCCGTCGCACGCCATGCCGGCGCCCGGACCGTGGTCCTGACCGACATCAACGACTACCGCCTCGACCTCGGCAACAAGGTGGCTCCGGGCGTGCGCACCGTGAACACCTCGCGCGAGGACCTGCGCGACGTCATGAAGGAGCTGGGCCTCAAGGTCGGCTTCGACGTGGCGCTGGAAATGTCCGGCTCGCCCATCGCCTTCAAGCAATGCGTCGACACCCTGATCATGGGCGGCGGCATGGCCATGCTGGGCATTCCGTCCAAGCCGATGGAAACCGATTGGGGCACGATCATCCTGAAGGCCCTGACCATCAAGGGCGTCTACGGCCGCGAGATGTTCACGACCTGGCGCAAGATGCTGGGCCTGCTCAAGGCGGGTCTGGATCTGGAGCCCCTGATCACCCACCGCATGGGCTATTCGCACTACCGCGAAGGCTTCGAGGCGATGAAGTCGGGTCAGTCGGGCAAGGTCGTATTGAACTGGCAGGACGCGGCGTGATCGCAGGACGGCGCAATGCTGTCTGACACGGCCCGCTATGCGATGCGGGCGATGATGACGCTCGCCGAACGCCATCCGACGCCCGCCGCCATCGGGGAGGTCGCCGAGGCCATCTCCGCGCCCCGGAAGTATCTGGAAGCCGTGATGCTGCGGCTCAAACGCGAGGGGCTGCTGGTCAGCTCGCGCGGTCGGCTGGGCGGCTATGCCCTGGCGCGGCCGGCGGCGGAGATTTCGGTCGCCGACATCATCCGCGTCATGGACGGGCCTCTGGCCCTGACGCCCTGCGCCTCGCGCACCCGGTTCGAGGCCTGCGAGAACTGCGTGGACGTTCAGGTCTGCGGCATCCGCTTCATCCTGCTGGAAGGCCGCGACGCCTTGGCCGAGGTCCTGGAACGGCGCACACTCCAGGACCTCGTCAGGACGCCTGACCTCAGTATTTCGCCCGCAGCGTAAGGCCGAAGGTCCGGGGATCTCCCGGCGTGCCGAGCACCAGACCCGAGTTGCCGGCCTGCACCGTCAGCAGCTGCAGATAGTCTTCGTCCAGCGCGTTTCGGACCCAGACGAAGGCCTCCCAGCCGTTGTCCGCGCGGAAGCCGGCGCGCAGGTTGAGCACCGTATAGCCGTCGATCTCCGTGTATTTCGAGACCGAGGCGTCGGCGTTGTAGGTCGAGCGGTAGTTGGCGTCGGCCCCGAAATAGGCCTCGCCGGCATAGCCCAGACCGTTGACGTCGCGGTGCAGTTCGCCGCCGACCGAGGCGGCCCAGGGCGAGACGCCCGGCAGGTCCTTGCCAGACAGGTCGCAGGCCACGGTGGTCGATCCGATCAGCTCCAGCGGGCAGGGGCCGTTGGCGAAATCGGCGTATTTCGCATCGGTCCAGGCGAGGTTGGCATAGGCGTCCAGCCAGGGCGTCGGCCGGGCGAAGGCGTCCAGCTCCACGCCCTGGATCTCGACCTTCTTCGCATTGGCCAGATAGCCGCGCAGGGCGCCCGGGCCGGTGTCGACGACATTGGCCTGATAGTCCTCGACGTCAGTGCGATAGGCCGCGAGGTTGGCGGTCAGCCGCCTGTCGAACAGCTGGGTCTTGAGGCCCAGCTCATACGTCGTGGCCACCTCGGGCTTGACGGTGGCGTTGGTCAGGGACGGGGCGCCCGACGGCAGGTTCGGAATCCCCGCCATGTTGATGCCGCCCGACTTGTAGCCCCGCGCCCAGGAGCCGTAGGCCAGGATGTTGTCGCTGATGTCGTACGACAGGGCCACCTGACCCGACAGGTCGCCGTCCGAGATGCTGGCCGAGTAGGCTTGGGGTCGGGCGACGCCGTTGCGGCGGGCCAGCAAGGCGGCGTTGGTGGTGGCCAGACCGCCGGTGACGGTCGCGGCATAGACGCCGTCCTTCTCCTCGTGGGTGTAGCGCAGGCCCGGGGTCAGGTGCAGGCGGTCGGTGATGTTCCAGGTCAGCTGGGCGAAGGCGGCCAGGGAGTCCGTCTCGATCCGGCTGTCGTTGAAGACGGTGTAGCCCGCCAGCAGGGAATCGAGGGCATGCGGGTCCGTCGCCGTGGCGGCGTAGTAGGCGGCGTCATGGGCGGTCAGCCAGTAGGTGGCGTCACTGCCATATTCGGTGATCCCGTGGGTCTCCACCGCCTGATGGAAGGCATAAAGGCCGGCGGTCCAGTCGATGCGGTTCTTGCCGTTGGAAGACAGTCGCAGTTCCTGGCTCCACTGGTCCTGATCCGACGGATTGGCCGACTGTCGGGTGATGTCGAGCGCCGTGTAGTCGCGGTCGTTGGCCGGGCGCCAGTCCCAGGCCCGCCAAGCCGAGACCGAAGTCAGAGTGGCCCAGCCGAAGTCGTAATCGACGATGGCAGAGAAGCCCCGCTGGATCTGGTCGGCCTGGATATTCCCGNNCCGACGTCGGCGGTCCGGTCAAAGGGATTGGTGCTGGCGGGCGCATAGCCGCGCCCGGCGGCCAGCGCCGCGAACTGGACGTCGGCGGCCTTCAGGGTCTGGCCGACGCGGACATAGAGCTGGGTGCAGCAGTCGGGGGTCTGGTCTGAATAGTCGCCATAGAGGCGGACCGTGAGCTTCTCGGTCGGCTGGTAAAGCAACTGGCCGTGCAGGCTGATCGACTTCTGGGCGTTCTGGGCATGGCCGNNGCCGACGGTGGCGTTGTCGAGCGTCCCGTCGCGCTGGGTCGAGACGAAGGACAGGCGCCCCGCCAGGGTGTCGGCGATCAGCGGCCCGGAGACCGTCGCCTTGGCCTGGACGAAGTTGTAGTCGCCGATTGACAGCTCGCCCTGGGCCTCGGGCGTGAAGCTGGGCGCCCGGGTGGTGATGTTCAGGGCGCCCGCGGTTGTGTTCTTGCCGAACAGGGTCCCCTGCGGGCCGCGCAGGATCTCGATCCGGTCGATGTCGACGAAGTCGAGCGTGGCCGTCGCCGGGCGGCTGTAATAGACCTGATCGATATAGATGCCGACGCC
>DBBK01000241.1 GCA_002292165.1 Brevundimonas sp. UBA986 | reverse complement strand
AGCAACAGACTGAGAAGCGTCATCTCTCCCCCCGGAGTGAAAGGGCCCGCCGCCCTCGCGGAACGGCGGGCGCTACACTGTTATTCAGTGACCGCCGCGATGATCGCCGTGGCCGTCGTGGTCGCGACCGTGGTCGCCACGTCCGCCGTGGTCGCCCCGGTCATGGCCGCCGCGGTGGTGGTGGTCGCCGTAGTCGTCATAGGCGCAGGCCGCGGAACCGAGCGCCAGGGCGCCGAGCACGACGAAAATCGCCAGCTTGCCGGGTTTGAAAGTCGTCATGTCGAAGTCTCCCAACACCCCCGTGTCGGGATCAGTAATGCACGCCGGCGGACCGTCGCCAATCGGCGTTCACCTTAAATTTCAGACATCTTCCTGCAGCAGGTCGTCGCGATACCCCTCGACCCAGGTGTTGCGGAACCGGCGGCTGCGCTCGGCGTGGTAGATGTGGGCCAGCTCGGCATAGGAGCGGTCGAAGTCGTCGTTGACGAAGACATAGTCGAAGACGTCCGAGTGCTCGATCTCGCCCTTGGCGTTGCGGATACGGCGCTCGATGACCTCGTCGGCGTCCTGCGAGCGGGTTACCAGACGGCGGCGCAGTTCTTCGAGGCTGGGCGGCAGGATGAAGACACGCACGGCGTCGCCCGGGCATTTCTCGGCGATCTGAGCCGCGCCCTGCCAGTCGATATCGAACAGGACGTCGCGGCCTTCGGACAAGGCCTTGTCGATGGGCGCGCGCGGCGAACCGTAGCGGCTGCCGTGGACGTCGGCCCACTCCAGGAAGGCGTCCTGATCGATCAGGTCCTGGAACGCTTCCGGGCTGACGAAGTGATAGTCGCGGTCGGCGACCTCGCCCGGACGAATGCCGCGCGTGGTCATGGAGATCGACAGTTCCAGATTGCCGTGGTCGGCCATCAGACGGCGGCACAGGGAGGTCTTGCCGGCGCCCGAGGGGCTGGCCACGATCAGGAGGACGCCCCGGCGCGGCGTGCGGTCATTCGACATTTTGGACTTGTTCTCGGAGTTGCTCGATCACCGCCTTCAGATCGAGTCCGATGGCGGTGAGCGGCGTCGTAGCCGATTTCGAGCAGAGTGTGTTCGCTTCCCGCATGAATTCCTGCATCAGGAAGTCGAGTTTTCGGCCGGCGGGCGGTTGCCGCAACAGGGTGCGGGCCGAAGCGACGTGGGCGGTTAGCCGATCCAGCTCCTCGCGGACGTCGGCCTTGGTCGCCAGGGCGGCGGCTTCCAGCACGATCCGGTCGTCGAGGCCATGGGCGTCGGGCGCCAGTTCGGCCATGCGGCGAGCGAAGCGGTCGCGGATATGATCGGTCTGGGCCTGGGCCTCGCCCTCGCCGCGCATGACCAGTCCCTCGATGGCGTCGATGAAGTCGGTGATGACGGGCGTCAGTTGGCCGCCTTCCCGCTCGCGCGACAGCTTCAGGGCGTCGAGGGCCTCGGCGATGGTCGCGGCCATGGCGGCCTCGATAGGGGCTCGCGCCTCAAGATCGGCGTCCTCCTCCGGCGCGTCCAGCACGCCGCGCAGGGCCAGCAGGCCGTCGGCCGAGGGCGGCGTCGCCCCTTCCATGGTCAGCTGGTTGGCCAGCTCCAGATAGCGCAGCAGCACCGCCTCATTGACCTTCAGCGCCGCTGCGCCGCCCTGCGCCTGCTTCGCCTGGACCCCGACGGTGACCTGACCGCGATTCAGACGCTCCTGCGCCGCCGTTTTGGTCAGGCGTTCGAGGTTGTCGAAGCCGTTGGGCCCACGGAAGCGGACCTCCAGATTGCGGCCGTTGACCGAGCGCGCTTCGACGCTCCAGCTCCAGCCGTCCAGCGCCCCGTCGGCCCGGCCGAAGCCGGTCATGCCCGATATCGCGCTCACCGGGGATCCGCCGGGGCGCCGCGCAGAGGCCGTGAGGGCGTCAGGGCTCCCGGCGGCTGCATGGTGATGACGGCCTCACCGGTCAGGGGCTGGTCCGTCGGGGCCGTACCGGGAGCCAGAGCGCCGGGAGCGGCGGGCGGGGTCGCGCCGGGCGGCAGGCCGGCTTTCCGCCGTTCGATCTCCCTCCAACGCGCCACATTGACCAGATGCTGCTCATAGGTGCTGGCGAAAACATGCCCGCCGGTGCCGTCGGCGACAAAGAACAGGTCATTCGAGCGCGGCGGGTTGAGCACGGCGGCGATGGCGTCCTTGCCCGGGTTGGCGATGGGCGTCGGCGGCAGGCCGTCGATCAGATAGGTGTTGTAGCCCGTGTCGGCCTGCAGCTCGGACTGGCGGATGCCACGCCCCAGCGGGCGTCCGTGCGTGATGCCGTAGACGATGGTCGGATCGCTCTCGAGCCGCACGCCCATGCGCAGACGGTTGGAGAAGACCGCCGCCACACGCGGACGCTCGGTCGCCAGACCCGTCTCCTTCTCGACCACCGAGGCCAGGATCACCGCCTCTTCGGGGGTGCGGACCACGGTCGTGGCGCTGCGGGTCGCCCACAGCCGGGCCAGATTCTCGGTCATGGCCCGCTGCATGCGGGCGACGACCGAAGCGCGGGTCTCGCCGCGCGAGACCTCATAGGTGTCGGGCCACAGGGAGCCCTCGGCCGGCGGGGTGTCGACCGTGCCGGTCAGCACCGCCTCCTTGTTCAGGATGTCCACCGCCTGAAGCGACGACCAGCCCTCGGGGATGGTCACATAGTGGCGTACGACCCGGCCGTCGGTCAGCAGCCGCAGCACGGTGCGCAGCGAGGCCTTCGTCGGCACCTGGTATTCGCCGGCGCGTAGCTTGCGGTCCGCGCCGGTCAGGGTGGCTGCGGCCTTGAACATGTCGGTGGAGCGGATAACGCCCGCGCTCTTTAGCTGGGCTGCGATGGCCGAGACGCCCGATCCGCTGGACAGGGAGACGACGGTCGCCTCCCCCGCCCGCGCCGAGGGTCCAGGCGCGTAATAGACGCTCCAGGCCCAGACCAGGGCCGCGATCAGGAACAGGCTGAACGTCGCCGACGCCGCCAGCAGGGCCGCGACCAGGCCGGAGCGCTTGCCCCGCATCGCTGGTCTCGGGCCTTTGATGGGTCCCCCCGAACCCTTGGACACTAGGCCACCTTCTTGAAGATGATCGAGGCGTTGGTGCCGCCGAACCCGAAGCTGTTGGACATGGCCACATCAATCTCCATCGGCTTGCCTTTGTGTGGCACGAGATCGATGGCGGTTTCGTGTTCCGGGTCGTCGAGGTTGATCGTCGGCGGCGCGATCTGGTCGCGGATGGCCAGCACCGAGAAGACGGCCTCGATGGCGCCGGCGGCGCCGAGCAGGTGACCGGTCATCGACTTGGTCGAGGACATGGCCATGTTCTTCGCATGGTCGCCGACCAGCTTCTCGACCGCGCGCAGCTCGATCCAGTCGGCCATGGTCGAGGTGCCGTGGGCGTTGACGTAGTCGATGTCCTCGATGGCGATCCCGGCGCGCTTCACAGCGGCCTTCATGGCGCGATAGGCGCCGTCACCGTCCTCGGACGGGGCGGTGATGTGATAGGCGTCGCCGGACATGCCGTAGCCGACGACCTCGGCGTAGATCTTCGCGCCGCGCGCCTTGGCGTGCTCGTATTCTTCCAGCACCACGACGCCCGCGCCCTCGCCCATGATGAAACCGGCGTGGCCCCGGTCATAGGGCCGCGAGGCCGCTTCCGGGGTGTCGTTATAGGCGGTGCACAGGGCCTTGCAGGCCAGGAAGCCGGCGATGCCGATCGGCACGATCGAGCTTTCCGCCCCGCCCGCCACCATCACATCGGCGTCGTCGAAGGCGATCATCCGGGCCGCGTCGCCGATGGCGTGGACGCCAGAGGCGCAGGCCGTGACCACGGCGTGGTTCGGCCCCTTCAGCCCATGGCGAATCGAGATCTGGCCTGAGGTCAGGTTGATCAGGGCCGAGGGGATGAAGAAGGGGCTGACCCGGCGCGGGCCCTGCTCCTTCAGGATGATGGAGGTGTCTGCGATGGGGCCGAGGCCGCCGATGCCCGAGCCCATCATGACGCCGGTGCGTTCCTTGTCCTCGTCGGACTCGGGATGCCAGTTGGCGTCGTTCAGCGCCTCGTCGGCGGCGGCGATGCCGAACAGGATGAAGTCGTCGACGCGCTTGCGGTCCTTGGCGGACATGATCTGATCAGGATCGAAGCTGCCCGGAACGTCGGGGCCGCCCTGGCCGCGACCGTCAACGCTGGGCACTTCGCCCGCGATGGTGCAGCCGTAGCCCTCGGTGTCGAAGGTCGTGATCGGGCCGATGCCCGACCGTCCCTCGACGATGCCCTTCCAGCTGTGTTCGACGCCCCAGCCCAGGGGGGTGACCAGTCCAAGGCCGGTGACGACAACGCGGCGCATGCCCTGCGCTCCATGACTGTTGAGACTCAAGCCGTAAATCATAGTGAGCGCGGGCCCGACTCGCTAGGGCGCGCGCCGATCGGCCGCCCATGCCCTGACCGGAGAACGCCGGTACTTGAATTCAGGCGCTGGCCCAGTCACCCTCGGCCCGAGCCATCCTGCCTCTCTCCTGGAGCAGGCCGCGCGCTGGAGAGCGAGCATGGACGACCCCGCTGAACCCTCCGCCGAACCGTCCCGGGCGAACCCGCCCTCGGCGCTGACGCCGGTCCGGACCGAGCCCTCGCCGCCTCGCAAGTCGATCAAGGGCGCCCTGGCTTCCCTCGGCGGCGGGACGGCGCGGCTGATCGGCAAGGGCCGCGAGCAGATCAACGAGACCCTGAATGACGCGGGCGCCTCGATCGAACGGCTGCACCGGCGCCTCGCCCTGATCCTGCTGGGGCTGTTCGCGGTGTTGGTGCTGGGCGCCGGCTTCCGCGCCATGGGCTGGGCCGAGGGCAACTATCTGCTGGTCGGCCTGATCTCCGCCGCTGCCCTCTATACCGTCATCAGTCCGGTCCATCTGATCGGCGTGGCCCTGGTCGGGGGCGGGATCGCGGCCTGGAAGGGGCGGCAGGACGCCCAGGCCGGACTGATGGCCTATGCCAGGCTGCTCGGGCTGGTCCTGCTGGCCTGTCTGACGCCTCTGGTCCTGTTCGCGGTCGCACCGGGGGATACCGCGTTCTGGGTGTCGCTAAGGCTGTTGCTGCTGACGCCCGTGGTCGTCCTGGCCCTGTGGCTGTTCGGGCAGGTCTCGCCCAGGGCCGAACGCTTCATCTTCATCGCCGCCCCCCTGGCCGCCGCTGCCCTGGCGTTGGGAAACATGCTGATCCCGGAACAGACCCTGGCCGGCATGGGCGTACCCGCCTGGCTGCGCGCGCCACGGCCCCAGGACGAGGAACTGGCCCGACTGGAGACCGCCATCGAGAAGCGCCGCAACGAGGCCCGCGCCGTCCGCCTGCGCGAGATCCGGGTCAAGATCGAGAACGGCCTGCCCCTGACCGCCGAGGATGAGGCCGCCGTCGCCGAGGCCCAGCGTGACCGCATCACCCTGTCCGGCTGGGTCGGCGCCCGCACCGAGGCGGTGCTGGCAGACATCCGCCGCCGCACGGCCGCGACGGGCAAGGTCACGCGCCCCGCCCTGGTCCTGCCCGCCGCCGGGACCCTGATCGCGCCGGCGGGCGCCTGGTCCAAGCCGATCACCGTGCCGAAGGACGCCCGCCTCTGCACCTCCGGCGAGGGCGGCGAGGCGGCCTATACGACCCAGTGTTCCTCGGGCGACGGCGGCTGGACCCGACGCTCGGCCGGCGGCTGCGAGGCCGGGGCCTTCGACCGGGCCCGCTTCCTCGGCCGCAGCCGCGCCCGGACCATCAGCTACCGCTTCACGCCCCTGACCACGGCCTGCGACGCGGGCTGAGCCTGTCGCCAAACGAAAACGGCCGCCCGCGCTCCGCAGGGAGCATCGGGCGGCCGTATCTGTGTCCAGACCCGACCGGGTCAGGACGCCGGGATTAGCCGGCGGTCTTTTCCGAGATGAACTTCACGGCGTCACCGACGGTCTGGATGTGCTCGGCGGCGTCATCCGGGATCTCGATGTCGAATTCTTCCTCGAAGGCCATGACCAGTTCGACGTTGTCGAGCGAGTCAGCGCCCAGGTCGTCGATGAAGCTGGCCTTTTCGGTGACCTTGTCCGGATCGGCGTCCAGGTGGTCGATGACGATCTTGCGGACGCGTTCCAGGGTGTCGGACATGGGTGTCTCTGCCTTATGGGGCCGCAAGGCGCGGCTGTTGTCTCAAATCCTGCCGTCTCACGACGGCGACGCTTGTGCAAGACCCTAACGGGTCAGGCGGCAGGCGGTTGCGAGGCCCTTTAGCACAGCCGCACGGGCTGGAAAGGGGCGATTACATCGTTTGATCGGTCAGATCATCGCCATCCCGCCGTTCACGTGCAGGGTTTGACCCGTGACGTAGGCGGCTTCGTCGGAGGCCAGATAGACGGCGGCGGCGGCGATCTCGTCGCCCAGACCCAGTCTGCCCATCGGGATGTTCTTCATGATGGCGTCCTTCTGGGCGTCGTTCAGGACGTCGGTCATCGGCGAGGCGATGAAGCCCGGCGCGATGCAGTTGACCGTGATGCCGCGCGAACCGACTTCCTGGGCCAGCGACTTGGAGAAGCCGATCATCCCGGCCTTGGACGCCGCATAGTTGGTCTGGCCCGGGTTGCCGGTGACGCCGACCACCGAGGTCACGGCGATAATGCGGCCGGCCCGGCGCTTCATCATCCCCTTCATCGCGGCGCGCGACAGGCGGAAATAGCTCTCCAGATTGACGGTCAGGACGGATTGGAAGTCCTCGTCCTTCATCCGCATCAGCAGGCCGTCCTTGGTGATCCCCGCGTTGGCGACCAGGATGTCCAGCGGCGCGCCCGCGGCGGTCTCGGCGGCGTTGACCAGATTGTCGACCGACTCGGGGTCCGACAGGTTGGCGGTGGCGAAGTGGGCGCGCTCACCCAATTCCTTGGCCAGATCGGCCAGCACGGCCTCGCGCGTGCCTGACAGGACAACGGTGGCGCCCTGGGCGTGCAGGGCGCGGGCGACGGCCCCGCCGATGCCGCCCGTGGCGCCGGTGACGAGGGCGGTCTTGCCGGTGAGATTGAACATCATTCCGCTCCTTGCAGGGATTTGGCGAAGGCTTCGAGGTCTTCCGGCGTGTTCAGCGGCACGTGCTCGGCGTCGGGCGCGGCGCGTTTGGCCATGCCGGTCAGGACCTTGCCGGCGCCGACCTCGACGAAGCGGGTCACACCACCTTCGGTCGCCATCCACTCCATGCTCTCGCGCCAGCGTACGCGACCGGTGACCTGTTCCACGAGTTGCTTGCGGATGACTTCGGGATCGGTCTCGATGCGGGCGGTGACGTTGGCGATCACCGCCACGGCCGGGGCGGCGATGGCCGCCGTCGCCAGGGCGACCGCCATCTCATCGGCGGCGGGCTGCATCAGAGGACAGTGGAACGGCGCCGAGACGTTGAGCGGGATCGCGCGCGCGCCCAGTTCCTTGGCCTTGGCGATGGCCAGTTCCACCGCGGCCTTGTCACCCGAGATCACGACGTTGCCGGCGACATTGTCGTTGGCCACGACGCAGACGCCGGCGGCGGAACCGGCCCTGGCCGCTTCTTCGGCGAGCGCCAGGTCGGTCTTGGGTCCGATGAGGGAGGCCATGCTCCCCTGCCCCACGGGCACGGCTCGCTGCATGGCCTGGCCGCGCAGCTTGAGCAGACGCGCCGTGTCCGACAGTGTCAGCGACCCTGCCGCGCACAGGGCCGAATACTCGCCCAGCGAATGGCCGGCGACATAGTCAGCGGCGGTGACGTCGATGCCGAAGTCGGCCTTCAGCGTGCGCATGGTGGCGATGGAGACGGCCATCAGCGCGGGCTGGGCGTTCTCGGTCAGGGTCAGCAGGTCCTCCGGACCCTCGCGCATGATCTGCGACAGGTTCTGCCCCAGCGCATCGTCGACCTCGGCCAGGACGTCTCGGGCGGCGGCGAAAACGTCCGACAGGTGGCATCCCATGCGCAGCGCCTGGCTGCCTTGTCCGGGAAACAGAAGAGCGATGCTCATCGATAGGTCCGTAAGCCGTGAATCAGGCGGGAGGCGTAGGACGATCATTCCCTCAGGGCAAGCATTGAGGTCGCATCCCGCCGTGGTTGCACAACGGCCAGAATGAAGCCGCAGGACCGACACAATAGCCCTCCAGCGTCACCATACTGAAACGGCGTTCGGGGGGAACGGGCCTTGGTTTTCAATCCGGTAGAGGTGCGTCCTGGCCGTTCGGGGCGACGCGGCCCACCCCTCGCCGCCTGGGCCTTCGGGATCGCGGCGGCAGTCGGCGGCGACCCCGCCTTCGCCCTCGACGACGACACCCCGCAGACGACCACAGCCGCCGCTGAAACCGCCACGGACGGGCGGATTACCCCCTATGCTGCGGACTTCTTCACCGAGTTCAGGCCGGTCACCGCCCTGGACATGATCTATCGCATTCCGGGCTTCCAGTTCGACGGCGGAACCTCGGCGCGGGGCATGGCGGGCACGGCGGGAAATGTCCTGATCGACGGCGAGCGGCCGCCGACCCGCAGCGACACCCTCTACTCCATCCTGGCCCGCATTCCGGCTTCCCAGGTGCTGAGGATCGAACTGGTCCGGGGCGGGGCCGGCGGGATCGACATGCAGGGCAAGGCGGTGGTCGCAAACGTCATCCGCAAGCCCGACGCGGGCGTCAGCGGCGCCGTCTCGGTCGGGACCAATCTGGTCAATACCGGCGACCTCCAGCCCAACCTCTATCTGCAGGTTCAGCAACAGCGCGGCGGCCGCTCGCTGGAGGGATCGCTACAACTCTATCACGGGCCGGGAGCCCAGAACGGCTATCGCATTCGCACGGCGCCGGACGGGACGGTCCTGCTGCGCGCCCTGTCGACCGGCGACTATCTCTTCGATCAGGCCGAGGCGACCGGGGTTTACGAAGGCCCTCTGGCGGGCGGCCGCCTGCGCGCCAACGGCCTGGTCAGCTACAACGGCTCCGACTACGCCTTCACCGACCTTCTGGTCATTCCGTTCGGCCGCGAGGACTCCGTCAGCCGGGACGAACAGTGGAAGGGCGAGATGGCCCTGCGCTGGACCCGCAGCCTGCCGCGCGGCGCGACGCTGGAACTGGTCAGCTCCCAGCAACTGATCCACGCCACCTCGGACGGCCGTTACGACACCCCGGACTTCACCTCCCAAAGCCTGTCGGGCGAGGACAAGGGCGAAAGCATCGTCAACGGCTCGGTCAAGTTCGCCGCCCTGAACACCCCCATCGGCGCCTGGACCTTCGAGACCGGGTCTGAGGCGGCGCTCAACTGGGTCGAATCCGATACCGCCTACCGCTTCAATGACAGCCCCCTTCTCCTCCCCGGCGACGATACCCGGGTGGAGGAGTTGCGGTCCGAGAGCTTTATCACCGGCGTCTGGGCGGCACGGCCGAACCTCAGCCTGGAAACCACCCTTCGCTATGAGGCGTCGCGCATTACCGCCACCGGCAGCGCCGGCGAGGGGGAGACGACGCTCAGCTTCCTCAAGCCGCGACTGAACCTCGGCTGGACGCCGAAGCCGGGCCATCAGTGGAACTTCAAGGCCGAGCGCAACGCCGAACAGCTGTCGTTCGGCGCCTTCCAGGCCTCGGCCTCGTTCAGCACCGGCGTCTTCGGGCGCGGCAACCCCGACATCCGCCCGGCCCAGGCCTGGCTGGCCCAGGCCCGCTACGAACATGTCTACGACAAACGAGGCGCCTTCACCGCCGAACTGACCCATGAGTGGATCGACGACGTCCTGGGCGCGGTGATCGTCACCGAAATCCCGCCGGGTGAGACCGACCCGGTCACCTTCACCATCACCCGCAACGTCGGCGATGCGACGCGCGACACGCTGAAACTGACCAACCGCCTGCCGCTGGATCGCTTCGGCTGGACCGGCGGGATGTTCAACGCCTCGGCGACCTGGCGGCGTTCGCAGACCCGCGACCCCATCACCTTCGAGGACCGCCGCCTGAGCAATGAACAGCCGTTCCTCTGGAGCCTCAGCCTGAGCCGCAACCTGACCGCCCAGCGGGTGAGCTGGACCCTCGGCGCCTCCAGCGGCGGCGACGCCCGATCCTATGGCGCCCGCACCCTCTCCGCCTATCGGTCCGATCCCATGGTCTATGGCAGCTTCACCTACCAGCCTGACGACCGGCTGAGCCTCAGCGGTGACCTGACGGTCGGCCAACCCAGCGAAAGCCGATTCCGCCTGTTCGACGGCGCGCGCGGGTCCAGCCCCGTGACCTATGACGAGGTCAATTTCAGCCAGGGCCAGATCCAGGCCTCGGTCAGCTTGCGTCGCAGTTTCTGAGCCGTTTCGCCCGCCACGACCGACAGTCCTTGCCGGATCGCCGGTTTTCCCCTATACGCGCCCGCTTTCCAGGGCTTCGGTCCTGATGCGGAACGCCAAAGGGTTCGGGAAGTCATCCCGGCCGCCGCCTCAGGAGCCATCGCAGGCGCGACTTACCCGGTCCGTCGGCGCCGAAGCCCCTCAAAGGGAGACTGACGAATGGCTCTTTACGAGCACACGGTCATGACGCGCCAGGATATCTCGGCGCATCAGGCCGAAGCGCTGAACGACACCATCAAGGACCTGATCGTGCAAGGTGGCGGTTCCGTCGCCAAGATCGAGTACTGGGGTCTGCGCAACCTGA
>DBBK01000137.1:2786-10433 GCA_002292165.1 Brevundimonas sp. UBA986 | reverse complement strand
GACTGGCTGGTCCTGGGCGGCGCGTCCGTCGCTCTGGCCCTGTGTCTCGATCTGTTGCTGCTCCCAGCCGCCTGGCTGTTGGGGCCGATGCTCGTCGCGATCGGCCTGGCCGCCGGCGGTATGCGGTTGAAGCCGCCCGAGAGCCTGTCGGTCATCGCCCAGGCCCTGGTCGGATGTCTGATCGCCCACGCCATCACGCCGGGAATCTTCCTCACCCTTGCCCGGGACTGGGCCTTGTTTCTGGCGACGACCGTGGCGACCATTCTCGCCAGCGGACTACTGGGCTATCTGCTCGCGCGCTGGCGTGTGGTGCCAGGTACGGTCGCGATCTGGGGATCGTCACCGGGCGGCGCGACAGCGATGGTGATCCTCGCCCAGGCCTGGGGCGCCGATGCCCGGCTGGTCGCGGTGATGGTCTATCTACGGGTGGTGATGGTCGCCGGTCTCGCTTCGGTCGTCGCCCTTGTTTTCACCGGACATGTCGCGCGCCAGCCCTTGATCGCCGGCTGGTCACAGGGGCTGGCCCTGGACACGCTTGGACTGTCCGCAGCGGTTGTTGCGGCCGGCATCCTGCTCGGCCGGTGGCTGCGGATTCCCGCCGGAGCGCTGATCTGCACGATGGCGCTCGGCGCCTTTCTCAACCTGACGGACATCGCGCGGGTCGATCCGCCCCGCCTGGCGATGATTCCCGCCTATGCCCTGATCGGCTGGCGCATCGGCCTCGGTTTCACCCGTGAGACCTTGTTGCTGTCGGCGCGCGCCCTGCCGCGCCTCGCGCTCGCCAGCGCCGTGCTGCTCGCTTTCGGCGGCGCCATGGCGGTTTTGCTTGTACGGTTCACCGGGATTGATCCTCTGACGGCCTATCTGGCCACCAGCCCGGGCGGCATGGATGCGATCGCCGTCATCGCCTCATCCAGCGCCGCGGATGCGCCCTTCGTCATGGCGCTTCAGGTGGTGCGCTTCCTGGTCATCATGATGGTCGGTCCGTGGCTCGCCGTGCGCCTCGCAAAGTATGCTTCAGATGATCATCAGCGGTGACAGGTTGGTGACAGGAAAGCAGGCCTAACGTTGCAATGTCGGCCACAAGGACCGGCATCGAAAAAGAAGAACTAGGGAGGCACTACAATGACCATTCGTGGGGAAACGACGCCGCATGCCTTGAGCCCGCGCCGTCGCCGCCCATTGTCCGACGGTTGCTCGCAACTGGCGATCTCGGCTGCGGCGCTGGCATGCCTTCTCACCCTGACGTCTCCGGCCGTCGCCCAGACCGCTCCCCCGGAACCCTCGCAGGACGCCCAGGCGACCGATGAAGCGACGACGGTGGAAGAGATCATCGTCACGGGGTCGCGGATCGCTCGCCGCGACTATCAGTCCTCCAGCCCGATCGTCACCGTCGGCGAGGAAGTTCTCTCTTCGGCCGGGCAGCCCACGCTCGACCGGGCGATCGGCCAGTTGCCCCAGTTCGCCGCGGCCCAGGGCGTGTCACAGGTCGGCGACGTCCAGGCCCGGACCGGGTTCTCGGGCGGCCAGTCCTATTCAGACCTTCGCGGTCTGGGTTCCAACCGCTCGCTGGTGCTGCTCGACGGCCGCCGCCTCGTCGCCCAGAACCCCAACGGCTCCATCGATCTGAACACCATCCCGACCTCGATGATCGGCACTGTCGAGGTCATCACCGGCGGCGCCTCGGCGGCCTATGGCTCGGACGCCATTGCCGGCGTCGTGAACTTCAAGCTCCGGAGCCACTTCAACGGCGTGGAGCTCAGCTACCGCCGCGGCGGCACCACCCAGGGCGACGGCGCCACCAATCAATTCACGGCCGTCATCGGGTCCGACTTCGCCGATGACCGCGGCAGCGCGATTCTGGCCTATGAATACGCCGATCGCGAAGGCGTGTCGGGCTCGACGCGACCCTTCTTCCAGAACATCCGTCTGCTGGCGCGGCCGCCGGAAGGCCTGATCGAGGCCGGCCAGTTCGGCGGCTCCCAGCCGACCATCGCGGCCGTCAACGCCATTCTCGCGACCTATCCGGGCACGACGCCCATCAGCGGAACCGGTCTCTACACGGGCGCCATCGGCGTCAATACCGACGGCACCATCTTCACGACCCTGGCCGGCTCGAACTGCGTGCAGAACTACCGTGGCCTGGATCAGGGGCTGGTCGGGCTGGGCATCACCAACAACTGCCGCCAGGTCTCGGTCGCCCTCGGCAACTACTTCTCGGTGCAGGTTCCGCTCGAGAAGCATAATGCGATGGCCAAGTTCGACTATCGCCTGACCGACGACATCACCGCCTACAGCCTGTTCAACTTCATGCATTCCAGCGGGTTCGACAGCTCGGCGCCGGGCTCGTCCGGCCCCGGGAAGTACTTCCGCGTCCCCGTCAACAGCCCCTTCATCACCGGCAACCCCGCGATGCAGGCCCTGCTGGCCTCCCGGCCCGGCCCCTCCGGCGCGCCGCTCAATCTGACCAAGCTGCTGGCCTTCGCCGGCAACCGGGAGCAGACCTTCGACTACAACGTCTACCAGGCCGTCGCCGGTCTGCGCGGGGCTGTCCCGGGCACGCCGTGGAACTTTGACGTCTACGGCTCCTTCGGCCGGACCGACTACGCCAACGTCCAGTTCAATGACGTCTCCAAGGCCGCCTTCCAGACGATCATGGACGGCACCGCCAACTACACCAGCACCGCCGGCAACTGCGTCGGCTTCGCGTATAATCCGTTCGGCAACGTCCCGCTGAGCGCCGCCTGCCGCCAGTACGCGGTGCGCAACAACCACAACTCCAGCATCACCGAACAGAAGGTCTTCGAAGCTTCGATCACGGGTCCGCTGTACACCCTGCCGGCGGGCGACCTGAGCTTCGCCCTGGGCGTCGACTACCGCAGCAACAGCTTCGACTATCAGCCGGACTCGGCTCTGGCGCGTGGCGACACGCCCTCGTTCGACTCGTCGGTGCCCACCGGCGGGACGCAGACGGTGAAGGAGGTGTTCGGCGAGTTGTCGATCCCGCTGTTCCAGGACTGGATCCTGGGCGACAGCGCCACCCTCGATCTCGGCTATCGCTATGCCGACTACACCGGCTTCGGCGGCGTCAGCGCCTACAAGGCCGACCTCAGCTGGAAGCCGATCGACTCCCTGCTGCTCCGTGGCGGTTTCCAGCACGCCATTCGCGCGCCCAGCCTCGGCGAGCTTTATGCGCCGACCATCACGGGTTCGAACGCGATCGGCGCGCCGCCGACCTCCGGCGACCCCTGCGACAGCCGCAGTGTCTATCGCACGGGTGCGAACGCCTCCCAGGTCCAGGCCCTGTGCCTCGCCCAGGGCGTGCCCGCAGCCCTCTATCCGACCTATGTCTATACCAATGACACGGTCTTCGGATCGTCGGGCGGAAACCCCAATCTGACGCCTGAGAATGCGGACAGCTATACGATCGGCGCGGTCTATTCGCCGAAGTTCGACAGCCCGCTGTTCCAGTCGTTCAATCTGTCGATCGACTATTACAACATCAGCATCAGCGACGCGATCGGCAACCTGGCGCTGACCACGATCATCCCGCGCTGCTTCAACAGCGACGGGGTCAGCAACCCGACCTACTCGACCAGCAACGTCTTCTGTCAGCAGTTCAGCCGGGACAGCAGCTCCGGCGCCATCTCCTTCGCTCGTGAAGGGGCGCTGAACATCGCGACCTATGAGACGGACGGCATCGACGCCCAGGTCGACTGGGGTTTCCCGCTTGAGGCCCTGGGCCTGTCGCCCAGCTGGGGTTCGGTGCGGCTGCACTCGACGGTGACCTATCTGCTCGGCTTCAATGTGGCCTCGCTGCCGGGCTCGCCGGTCCTCGACTATGCGGGCAGTATCGGCAACTCGTCGGTCAGCCCCCAGATCGCCCACCCCGAGTGGAAGGCCAACACCTCGATCGGCTACACCAACGGGCCGTTCACGATCAGCGCGACGTGGCGCTACATCGACGCCATGATCCATCAGGACAAGGTCGCCAACCCGGCCTCGGCGACGCCCGGCGTGCCGTCGTACAGCTACTTCGACCTGAACGCGGCCCTGCATCTGAATGACCGGTACGACTTCACCGCCGGCTTCACCAACATCACCGATGAAGCCCCGCCGTTCGTCAGCGGCCAACCGCTGACGACGGACTCCGGCACCTACGACATCATCGGCCGGACCTTCTTCGTCGGCGTCAAGGCGCGCTTCTAACTCCCCCACGCCCTTGACGGGCCGGGGCCGTCGCCGGAGAGAACGAACATGCGAATTCTCGTTCTGCCCGGCGACGGTATCGGGCCCGAAATCACGGCCGCCACACTCGAGGTGCTGGCGGCCGTCGATCGTTCCATGGACCTCGGCCTCGACATCGAGATCGCCGGGATCGGGCTGGCCAGCCTGGCGACCCAGGGCACGACCCTGCCACCTGCGGTGCTGGCGCGTGTGCCCGAGGTGGATGGCGTCATCCTCGGCCCGGTGTCCCACTACGACTATCCCCCCGTCGACCAGGGCGGTCCCAATCCCTCGGGCGTCCTCCGGACACGGTTCGCCCTCGGGGCCAACATCCGGCCCTGCCGGAGTCGCCCCGGGCTTTCACGATATGCAGAGATGGACCTCGTGATCGTCCGTGAGGCGACCGAGGGCTTCTACGCCGACCGCAACATGTTCGCCGGGGTCCCCGAGTTCATGACCGATCCGGACACCGCCCTGTCGGTCAGAAAGATCACCGCCGCCGCCAGCCGCCGGGTCGCGCGGGCCGCCTTCGAGCTCGCACGCGGACGGCGCTGCAAGGTCACGGCCGTTCACAAGGCCAATGTCTTGAAGATGACCGACGGCCTGTTCCTGCGCGAGGTCCGATCGGTCGCGGCCGACTATCCCGATGTGACCCTGGATGAGGTCATCGTCGATGCGGCGGCGGCCCTGCTGATCCGCGATCCGGGCCGGTTCGACGTCATGGTCACCACCAATATGTTCGGCGACATCCTGTCGGATCAGGCCTCAGAACTGGCCGGCGGCCTCGGCCTCGGCGGCTCGCTGAACGTCGGGGAGGAGGTCTGCGTCGCCCAGGCCCAGCATGGCTCGGCGCCCGATATCGCGGGAACCGGAACGGCGAATCCAACCTCGCTCATCCTCTCGGCCGCGATGCTTCTGGACTGGCGTGGGCGGCGGGACGGAGATGACCGCCTCTGCTCGGCGGCGCGGCGGATCGACCGGGCGCTCGATCAGGCCCTCGCGGATGCGGGCGCGCGCACCCCCGACGTGGGCGGGCAGGGGACCACGAAGGCTTTCGTAGCCGCGGTGATCGCGGCGCTGGACAGCCTTCCATCCTGAGAGGGTGAGGGTTCGGCGGGATCTTCAGCACGGGCCGGCGCACCGGCGTTTCGCGACACCGCCTCCGCTTCGAGGCCGAAGCGGACTGTTTCCCCTGCCGCTTCATGCCTCGGGTCGTCCGCCTGCCGGAGGACTTTCGGAATGGGCACGCGCCCGATCGCCGCGAGAATCCGTTGCCCCCTTGGGGCCTATGAATCCGGATTTTGGTTCTTCTTCAAGGATTTCGCTGTGATGGCGCCGATGATCAGGAGATAAGCCATCAGCCGGAGCAGATAGAATGGGCTTTGCTCCTCTTTGGGAATGTGCAGGAGCGCGGTCAGGCAGGGCGTCGCCGCCATCAGCAGGAAGGCGGCCGAGAAGGCGAGGAACAGGCCGTCCCGCGTTCTCTGCCAGAACTTCAGGAAGAACAGGCTCGCCAGGGCATAGCCCATGACGATCGCGCCCGGCGCCAGGGCGTTCATCGCTCGCTCTCCCAGATGAAGCCGTAGAGCAGGGTGGCGACGGCGGCCAGGGCGCTGATCTGACGGGCGAGGGTGAAGTCGATGTCCGCGAAGACCACCATGTCCAGAACCACGAACAGATTGTTGAGCGCCAGCAGGGCGAAACAGATCGCGCTCCAGAACAGCAAGGGCTGGCGGCTCGTCCACCAGGCGCGGCTGAGCAAGACCGCACACGCCGTGCTGGCGAGCAGGCACAGGCCATAAACGATCTGTGGACCTGATCCGATCACGTCTTCTTTCCCCCAAGGCGGAAGGCGTTCGCAAAGGTCGCGAGCGAATCAGTCCGGCGTCGGATGATCGCGTTGACGACCGAGACCGGACGGTCACGGTAGGTCGCTTCGATCGCCACGCAAAGGGCGTCGATCGACGCGGGCGGCGCGTATCGCCAGGCCGCGCCCTCCGAAACCACAACCCCGGCACGCTCGAGGGACCTGAGGTTTTCCGCCACGATCTGATCGCTGGCGCGCAAGGTCGCGATCAGGGCCTCCGACGTCCATCCGCGCCCGGCTTCGCTGCGCATCAGGATCATCAGGTCGAGCGCCCAGACGGACGGAATCGCGGCGTCGATGAAAGAGATCAGGTCGTCGCCGAGGGTGTTTGAAGCCACTGGGCCTTTCCGGTGTCGCCGCGTTTTCGGCATCGGGTTCAGCGGCGAGAAGCTAGCGAGTCCGGTCCGCAGCGCAACCCGTGAAGTTTTCGCCGGCGTACGGAACCCGACGGCGGGTTAGCGGGTTTGTTTGGGTTGGTTGGGGCTTACGGGGACAGCGCTACATTCAGGTCGGGCTTCGGAGCGGAGACGCGCCGATCGTCGTGTCCCACGTGTTCGCTGCTTGCGGGTTCAGGCCGATTTCCGGGCCCCGGCCCTGTCTGTAGTGAGCGCATGATGACCGCTGCCGCCGTGGCTCAACCGACCCTCGACAACCGCCAGCTTCTCGCCGCGCTTCGGGCGTTCCGGCGCGGGGATTTTTCCGTCCGGCTGCCGGACGATCTCACCGGAATGGACGGCGATCTGGCCGAGGCCTTCAACGACGTCGTTGAGCTGAACGACGGAATGAGCAGGGAGTTCAATCGACTCGGCGAAATTGTGGGGCGGCAAGGCAAGATCAATCATCGGGCCAAGGTCGCGGGCGCGACCGGATCCTGGGCCGCCAGCGTCGACGCGGTGAACACCCTGATCGCCGACATGGTTCACCCGACCGCCGAAATGGCCCGGGTGATCGGCGCCGTGGCCAAGGGCGACCTGTCGCAGACCATGGATCTGGAGAACGAGGAACAGCCCCTGCGCGGCGAGTTCCTGCGCATCGGCCGGGTCGTGAACACCATGGTGGGCCAGCTCGGCTCCTTCGCCTCCGAAGTGACGCGGGTGGCGCGCGAAGTCGGGACCGAGGGCAAGCTGGGCGGTCAGGCGAACGTGAAGGGCGTCGCCGGCACCTGGAAGGATCTGACCGACAATGTGAACTTCATGGCCGCCAACCTGACGGGTCAGGTGCGTAACATCGCCGAGGTGACAACCGCCGTCGCCAACGGCGACCTGAGCCGCAAGATCACCGTGGATGTGAAGGGCGAGGTGCTGGAGCTCAAGAACACCATCAACACCATGGTGGACCAGCTCAACTCCTTCGCCTCCGAAGTGACCCGGATGGCGCGCGAGGTCGGCACCGAGGGCAAACTCGGCGGTCAGGCGAACGTGAAGGGCGTCGCCGGCACCTGGAAGGACCTGACCGACAATGTGAACTTCATGGCGGCCAACCTGACGGGTCAGGTGCGCAACATCGCCGAAGTCACCACCGCGGTGGCCAAGGGCGACCTGTCCAAGAAGATC
>DBBK01000137.1:0-2772 GCA_002292165.1 Brevundimonas sp. UBA986 | reverse complement strand
CGCCTCGGAAGTGACCCGGGTGGCGCGCGAGGTCGGCACCGAGGGCAAGCTGGGCGGCCAGGCGCGGGTGGAAGGCGTCGGCGGCACCTGGAAGGACCTGACCGACAACGTCAACCTGATGGCCGACAACCTGACGGGTCAGGTGCGTAACATCGCCGAGGTCACGACCGCCGTGGCCAAGGGCGACCTGTCCAAGAAGATCACGGTGCAGGTCCGCGGCGAGGTGCTGGAGCTCAAGGACACCATCAACGTCATGGTGGACCAGCTGAACGCCTTCGCCTCGGAAGTGACGCGGGTGGCCAAGGAGGTCGGCACCGACGGCAAGCTGGGCGGTCAGGCCCAGGTGGAGGGCGTCACCGGCGCCTGGAAGGACCTGACCGACAACGTCAACCTGATGGCCGACAACCTGACCGGTCAGGTGCGTAACATCGCCGAGGTCACGACCGCCGTGGCCAACGGCGACCTTTCCAAGAAGATCACCGTCGACGTGAAGGGTGAAATTCTTGAGCTCAAGTCGACCATCAACGTCATGGTGGATCAGCTCAACTCCTTCGCGTCCGAAGTGTCGCGGGTGGCGCGTGAAGTGGGCACCGAAGGCAAGCTCGGCGGCCAGGCCAATGTGCGCGGCGTCGGCGGGGCCTGGAAGGACCTGACCGACAATGTGAACTTCATGGCCGCCAACCTGACGGGTCAGGTGCGGAACATCGCCGAGGTGACCACCGCCGTCGCCAACGGCGACCTGTCCAAGAAGATCACCGTGGACGTGAAGGGCGAGATCCTGGAGCTGAAATCGACCATCAACGTCATGGTGGACCAGCTGAACGCCTTCGCCTCGGAAGTGTCGCGGGTGGCGCGCGAAGTGGGGACCGAAGGCAAGCTCGGTGGTCAGGCGCAGGTGACCGGCGTCACCGGGACCTGGAAGGACCTGACCGACAACGTCAACTCCATGGCCGACAACCTGACGGGTCAGGTGCGTAACATCGCCGAGGTGACCACCGCCGTCGCCAACGGCGACCTGTCCAAGAAGATCACCGTGGACGTGAAGGGCGAGATCCTGGAGCTGAAGTCCACGATCAACACCATGGTGGACCAATTGAACGCCTTCGCCTCGGAAGTGACGCGGGTGGCGCGCGAGGTTGGCACCGAAGGCAAGCTGGGCGGTCAGGCGAACGTGAAGGGTGTCGCCGGCACCTGGAAGGATTTGACCGACAATGTGAACTTCATGGCCGGCAACCTGACCGGTCAGGTGCGGAACATCGCCGAGGTCACGACCGCCGTCGCAAAGGGCGACCTGTCCAAGAAGATCACCGTCGACGTGAAGGGCGAAATCCTGGAGCTGAAGAACACCATCAACGTCATGGTGGACCAGCTGAACGCCTTCGCCTCGGAAGTGACCCGGGTGGCCAAGGAGGTCGGCACCGAGGGCAAGCTGGGCGGGCAGGCGCGGGTGGAAGGCGTCGGCGGCACCTGGAAGGACCTGACCGACAATGTGAACTCCATGGCCGCCAACCTGACCGGTCAGGTGCGCGGCATCGCCGACGTCGTGACCGCGGTGGCCAACGGCGACCTCAAACGCAAGCTGACCGTCGACGCCAAGGGCGAGATCGCCTCCCTGGCCGACACCATCAACGGCATGATCGAGACCCTCGCCATCTTCGCCGACCAGGTCACCAACGTGGCGCGCGAGGTGGGCATCGAAGGCAAGCTGGGCGGCCAGGCGCGGGTGCCCGGCGCCGCGGGCCTGTGGCGCGACCTGACCGACAACGTGAACCAGCTGGCCGGCAATCTGACGACCCAGGTCCGAGCCATCGCCGAGGTCTCGACCGCGGTGACCAAGGGCGAGCTGACCCGGTCCATCACCGTCGAGGCCTCGGGCGAGGTCGCGGCGCTGAAGGACAACATCAACGAGATGATCCGCAATCTGAAGGATCAGACGCTGAAGAACACCGAGCAGGACTGGCTGAAGACCAACCTCGCCCGGTTCACCCGCATGCTGCAGGGCGAGCGCGACCTGGCCACGGTGTCGAACATGGTGCTGTCAGAGCTGGCGCCGCTGATCAACGCCCAGCACGCGGTCTTCTATGTCTCCGACCGGGACGCCGAGGAGGAGCCGATCCTGGTGCTCGCCGCCGCCTATGCCTCGACCGAGCGGGAGCTGCTGTCCAAGACCTTCCGGATGGGGCAGAGCCTGATCGGCCAGTGCGCCAAGGAGAAGGAGCGCATCCTTCTGACCAATGTGCCGCAGGACTACATTCGGGTGGCCTCAGGCCTGGGCAGCGCCGCGCCCCTGAACATCATCGTCCTGCCGGCCCTGTTCGAAGGCGAGGTCAAGGCGGTGATCGAACTGGCCACCTTCGGCGAGTTCTCCGAGACCCACCAGTCCTTCCTGAGCCAGCTGATGGAGTCGATCGGGATCGTTCTGAACACCATCGCGGCGAACATGCGCACCGAGGGGCTGCTGTCCCAGTCGCAGCTGCTGACCGCCGAGCTTCAGGTCCAGCAGGGCGAACTCAAGACCACCAACGACCGGCTGGAGCAGCAGGCGGCCTCCCTGCGCCAGTCCGAGGAACTGCTCCGCGCCAAGCAGGAGGAACTGCAGCAGTCCAACGCCGAGCTGGAAGACAAGGCGATCCTGCTGTCGACCCAGAACAAGCAGGTGGAAGCCAAGAACCGGGAAGTCGAACAGGCCCGTTTCGCGCTGGAGGAAAAGGCCGAACAGCTGGCCCTGACGTCGAAATACAAGTCCGAATTCCTGGCCAATATGAGCCACGA
>DBBK01000278.1 GCA_002292165.1 Brevundimonas sp. UBA986 | reverse complement strand
CGGCAGCCGCGGCAAGGTCGAGGAAAACGTCACCGTCGTCGACGTTTCGAGCCAGAACGACTGGTCCCAGGTCAAGGTGTGGTACAGCCCTCTGCATGACCTCGGCACGACCGTCTATCCGACCTACGGATTCATCTACAACGGCGCGCGCGACGCCTTCAACAACGCGCGCCAGATGGCCTCGGCCGGCGCTTCCGGCGGCCAGAACTAGGTCTTCCGCGGGAGGCGCGGCGTGATCCGCGTCCTGCGCGCCGGCTCCGGAACCTGCGAGATCGTCCAGGGCTCCCTGCTCGACTGGACCCTGCCCCGTGACGCCCTCTGGATCGACATGATCGCCCCGACCCCGGACGAGGACCGGGCGGTCGAGAAGGCGCTCAACCTGTCGGTCCCCACCCGTGACGAGATGGCCGAGCTGGAGGCCTCCAGCCGCCTCTACCGCGAGAACGGCGCCACCTACGTCACCTCCGACATCATCCATAACGGCGACGCCGAAACCCCGACGATCGATCCGGTTACCTTCGTCCTGACCAAGGGGCCGCTGGTCACCATCCGCTATTTCGACCCCCGGCCCTTCACCATGCTGGTCGAACGGATGGAGCGGGAGCCGAATCTGTGCTCGACCGGGGCCGACCTGTTCCTGAACCTGATGGAGGCCATCATCGACCGCGCTTCCGACATTCTGTCGGTCAACGCCAACAAGGTCGACCGGGTCGCCACCGCCGTCTTCGCCGAAGGCAAGCAGGTCGGGTTCGAACACCTGCTTACCAAGCTGGGCCGGGCCCACATCGCCAATGCCCGCATCGAACAGTCCCTGGCCGGGCTGGCGCGAATCTTCGTCTATGTCGCCTCGGACGAGCGTATCGACCATGTGCCCGACTCGCGCGAACACCTGCGCTCGCTCAGCGGCGACGCCGCCAGCCTGATCGCCCACAACCAGGCGGTCGCGGCGGGGATCAATTTCCAGCTCTCGGCGGCGCTCGGGATGATCAACATCCAGCAGTCGTCGATCTTCAAGGTCTTCTCGGTCTTCACCGTGGCCTTCCTGCCCCCGACCCTGATCGGCGCCATCTACGGCATGAATTTCGAGCATATGCCCGAACTGCACGAGACCTGGGGCTATCCGGCGGCCCTCCTGGCCATGATCGCCGCCGCCGCCCTGCCGCTGATCTGGTTCAAGCGGAAGGGCTGGCTCTGAGGAGGGACTAGGGAAGAGGGACTAGGGAAAAGGAAGAGCCGGGCTGGTTGTGGCCTCGGGGCTCAGGAACCCTAGCCCCTATCTTTCCGGCCGGATCGTGAACTGGAAGGCCACCAGGCCTTCGGAGACGTCGCGGTCGATGCCGGTGCCGCTGTGAATCCCGTCGGCCTTCAGCTCGCGATAGACGACGCCGAGCGAGGTCTGCATGTCGCCGCGGCGCATGGCCACCCCGATGGAGGCGTCGCCGAGGAAGGAGGCGCTGCGTTCCTGGCTCATGCCCGAGCGCAGATAGTCGCCGTCGCGGTTGCGGGCGAAGTTGTACCCCACGGCCCGGCCCGAGCCGGCCGCATAGACGTACCAGCGCGACCGCTGGCCGAAAGCGCTTGTGCCGCGCGGCACCAGACGTTCGATGTCCGAACCGATCTTGAGCGTCGCGCCGGCCTCGGCCGAGCCGCCCTCGTCACCGACGCCGATCCCGGCGTGGGGCGTCAGGCTGACTTCCAGACCCGAGGCCGTATAGCCCCGCGCCACGGGCCAGCCGCGCGTATAGGTGACGTCATAGCCGTCCACGGCGAAGTCGCTGTCATCATGCAGGGTGGCGGGCAGGGGCGAGCCGTCGGCGCGGCGCAGCGTCCCGTGCGTGGTCACCCGCAGCCGGTCCATATAGCCCTCGCCCTCGCGCCACAGATCCGAACGGCTGGTCGCCGCGAAGGGCGAGGCCCGCTCAGAGGCCGGGGCGTAGCGGTTGGTGGGATAGTCGCTCTGGAAATCGATCGCGGGGCCGAAGCCGGCCGCCGGGGCGATGGGCGCCGCATAGGACTGCTGGTTCAGCCGCGCCGTCTGCGACGGGGTTCCGGCGCGTCCGACCGGGGCGCCGCTGACCGGGGCGGTAGCCGCGACCAGAGTGGCGGGAGCGGCCGGATTGGCGGAGAGGGGAAGGGCGGCCGGGGCGTGCTGTTGCTGCTGAAGCGCCTGGATTTCCTGCGCCCTGGCCCACTCAGGCGTCAGAGTCGACTGCGCGAAGGCGGTGGTCGCGGAGACCCCGAGCAACGCCACGCCGACAAAAACACACCCGATACGCTTCAACGGTCCCCTCACAGTCCGTTAACGTCCACTCACCCTGACTCGAATCCGGGCGGACGCCAAACGACTTTTTCGCGACACAATCCTGACACCCGACCAACGCGGGTATGGAGAGGTCGGTTCCCGGAGAGGAGATCCGGTCGATTGCCCAAAGGCCGGGGGGTTCAGTACCCCACCCCCGGCTCAGGGTCTCATGGTCGCCTTACTGGCAGGCCAGGCACTCGTCATAGTCGGTGCGGGCGGCCGAGAAGAGGTCCGGCTGGTTCGGATCGACCTCGGTCCCTTCGGCCTCGGCCTTGTCGTCGGCGCCGGCGAAGGCGGCCCGCTGAACCGACTTGGACCTCAGATAGTACAGCGACTTCACGCCGGTCTCCCAGGCGCGCCAGTGCAGCATGTGCAGGTCCCACTTGTTGACGTCGCCCGGGATGAACAGGTTGATCGACTGGGCCTGGCAGATTTCCGGCGAGCGGTCGGCCGACAGTTCCACGACCCAGCGCTGGTCCAGTTCGAAGGCGGTCTTGTAGACGCCCTTCTCGTCGTCGCTCAGCATGTCCAGGTGCTGGACCGAGCCTTCATGCTCCAGGATCGAGGACCAGACATTGGCCGTGTTCTCGCCCTTGGTTTCCAGCAGGGCTTCCAGATAGGGGTTCTTGACCGCGAACGAGCCCGACAGGGTCTTGTGGGTATAGATGTTGGCCGGGATCGGCTCGATGCCGGCGCTCGTGCCGCCGCAGATGATCGAGATCGAGGCGGTCGGTGCAATCGCCAGCTTGTGGCTGAACCGCTCCATCACGCCGCGCTCCTCGGCGTCCAGGCAGGGGCCCTTCTCTTCGGCCAGCAGGCGGCTGGCCTTGTCGGCCTCGCGACGCAGGTGCTTGAACAGGCGCATGTTCCACGACTTGGCCATGGCGCTTTCG
>DBBK01000248.1:5128-8596 GCA_002292165.1 Brevundimonas sp. UBA986 | reverse complement strand
CGCAGGTGCTTGAACAGGCGCATGTTCCACGACTTGGCCATGGCGCTTTCGAAGGCCACGCCCTGCGACTGCAGGAAGGAGTGGAAGCCCATCAGGCCCAGACCCACCGAACGCTCGCGCTTGGCCGAATAGACGGCGGCCTTCATTTCCGGCGGGGCGCGGCGGATGAAGTCCTCCAGGACATTGTCCAGGAAGCGCATGATGTCCTCGATGAAGCGGGGCTCCTCGCGCCACTCCAGGAATTTCTCGGCATTGACCGACGACAGGCAGCAGACGGCGGTGCGGTCGATGCCCAGGTGGTCGCGGCCCGTGTGCAGCATGATTTCCGAGCACAGGTTGGACTGTTTGACCTTCAGGCCCAGGTCCTTCTGGTGCTGCGGCATCTGCCGGTTCACCGTGTCGGAGAAGATCAGATAGGGCTCGCCGGTCTGCAGGCGGATCTCAAGGATCTTCTGCCACAGGGAGCGGGCGTCCACGACCTTGAGCACTTCGTCGTTCTTGGGCGAACGCAGGCCGAACGAGCCGCCGGCCTTCACGGCCTCCATGAACTCGTCGGTGATGTTGATGCCGTGGTGCAGGTTCAGGGACTTGCGGTTGAAGTCGCCCGAGGGTTTGCGGATTTCGAGGAACTCCTCGATCTCGGGGTGGTGCACGTCCAGATAGACGGCGGCCGAACCGCGGCGCAGCGAGCCCTGCGAGATCGCCAGCGTCAGGGAGTCCATCACGCGGATGAAGGGGATGATGCCCGAGGTCTGGCCCGCGCCCTTGACCTTCTCGCCGATGGAGCGGACGCCGCCCCAGTAGGTGCCGATGCCGCCGCCGTTCGAGGCCAGCGACACGTTCTCGTTCCAGACGTTCTGGATGCCGTCCAGCGAATCGCTGACCGCGTTCAGGAAGCAGGAGATGGGCAGGCCGCGGTCCGCGCCGCCGTTCGACAGCACCGGCGTCGAGGGCATGAACCACAGTTTGGACATATAGTCATAGACGCGCTGGGCGTGGTCGGCATCGTCCGAGAAGGCGGTCGAGACCCGGGCGAACATGTCCTGATAGGACTCGCCCTTCAGCAGGTAGCGGTCTTCCAGCGTCTTTTTGCCGAAATCGGTCAGCAGATCGTCGCGCGACCGGTCCAGTTCCAGGGACCGGACCACGGACAGCTGCGGACGCGTGGTGTCCGTTTCGCCGGAAAGCGTAGCGAATTCCGTGGTCTTGTAAGCCTCTAGGCCAGCCATGATCGTCAACGTCCTGAACAAATGCGCAAGTGAAGCCGCTCAGCGCCGGGACACATCATATAGTGGCCAAAGCGCTCCCCGAGCCCACATATAGGGCGCAGATGCCTAACGAGCCGTCAACGTCTTGACGCTCACTTCTCAGGCGAATCAGACGAAAGGCAGGGGGCGACTCTGTGGAAAGCCTGCGGGAAGGCCGTGACGCCGGGATGACGGAGGAGGTGGGGGCGGAATCACGAAGGCGTGAATCGAATCACCCCTGAAATCTTCCGCCCAAGCTTCACGGAACGGCGTCCGTGCGCGACCGTTCACGGATCATGCCGACACCGAATGTGATCCCGTTCGCCCGCCGCGCCCTCGCCCTGGCGCGAACCGAGATCGGGGCCCTGGCCGCCCTCTTCATCATCGCCTTCGGGGCCCTGGCCTTCGCCGACCTGGCCGAGGACATGCGCGAGCCCGGCGAACAGGTGTTCGACTGGCGCGTCCTGCATGCGCTGCACCCCTATGCGGACCCGGCCCGGCCGCTCGGGCCGCCCTGGGCGGGGATCGTCGCGGCCGACATCACCTCGCTCGGCTCCACGGCGCTTCTCGTGCTGTTCGCCCTGATCGCGGTCGGGCTGCTGTTGATGCTCCAGAAGCGGCTCTCGGCCCTCCTTCTGGTCGTCGGCCTGGCCGGCGGTCTCGCGCTTTCAGAGGGGCTGAAGGCGGTGTTCGAGCGCGAACGCCCGCCGCTCGTCTATCAAAGCGTCCATACCCTGAACGCCAGCTTCCCCTCGGGGCACGCCCTGCTGTCGGCGGTCTTCTATCTGTCTCTCGGCGTCATGCTGACCCGCGCCTTCCCGAAACGGCGGCTCAAGGCCTATGTCCTCGGCGTCGCCATCCTTCTGACCCTGCTGGTGGGCTGCAGCCGCATCTATCTGGGCGCCCACTGGGCCTCGGACGTCTTTGCCGGCTGGAGCGTCGGCGCCGCCTGGGCCATGGTCCTGTGGCTGGTTTCCTACGCCATTGCCCGCCGCCAGCAACGTCACCACGCCGCACTGCAGGATCAGGCCGCGCCGCAGGCGGAAGCCGAAACGGAAATCAGCGCGCCGGCGTGACCGGGTCCGTGATCGGGCGCATGATCTGGCACTGGGCCTCGACCAGACGCATCGACCGGCCGTCCTGACCCCGCGTGGCCAGGGCGCGGGCTTCCTCGCAACGGTCGTCGGCCACCAGCTGGCGCACCTGACGACGCAACACCCAGGTCGCCTGGATGCGGTCCTGACGGTTCACGCACTGGTCGTCGCAGTTGGCGACCGCCGAGGCGAAGGCGTTCGGGGCATAGCCGGTCTGACCGGCCAGGGTCTGGCCGGTCCCGCTCGTGACCTGCTGCGGCAGGGCCATGGGAGGCGTCAGGGCGAGAGCCATCGAAAATACCATCGGGATCATCGGGTCGCTCCGGTTGAATGACGGTCTCAACCCCAAGGTTGGATCTCGGGGTTCGGCAAGTCAGGCGAAGGCGTTTCCATGGACGCCATGGCGGCGCCGAAGGAAAGAGGGGCTCCGCGCGGGCCTGACATCCTCGCGCGGAGCCCATTCCGCTCGGGGTGGGGCCTCCGGTCGGTGAAACGAAGCTCCGCCATTCCGCGCCGCCCGCCAATGGGGTCAGACGTACCACTCCGAATGGAGGGGGGCGAAAGGGGTGATCAAGGATGGAAGGCCGGTCCTCCATGCCCTAGCGTCGGCTGATGAGCGATGACGCACCGAACATCGATGACGGCGGCGCGGCGCACGCCAAAAAGGTCGGGCTCGTTCTTCTCGGCGTCATCGTCTTCGTGATCGTGGCGCTCGTCCTCGACGCCGGCGGAATTCCCTTCGACCTGACTTACCGGGTGGCCTGCGCGGGGGCCTGCCTGTGGTTCATCCACACCCTCAGGATCGACCCGCCGGAGGCGGGCTGGCGCAGGATCGGCCTGGGGCTGGCCGCCCTGGTCAATGTCGCGCTCTTCTTCACCCCCGTGGTGGATCGGCCCAGCTCGCGCGGAGAGCTGATGCTATTCGCCATTCCGGATCTGGTCGTCGTCCTGGCCGTCCGGATCGCTGCCCTGCGGCCCGTTGATGTGGATCAGCGCGCCAGGCGGGTGCAGCTGATTGCCTGTCTGGTCATAGCGAGCGCGGTTTGCGCGGGGCTCCTGTGGGCGGCGGTCGCGGAGTCGCGCGGTTCGCACTGACACGCCGTCTTTCGCGGCCGCCTCCCGCCCCC
>DBBK01000248.1:2511-5120 GCA_002292165.1 Brevundimonas sp. UBA986 | reverse complement strand
CCCCCAAACTTGCGAGTCGCTCTCGCTTGCCTCGGCCCCGCGCCGCGCCGTAAAGGCCGCCGTGTCATTGGGGAGTAGCCGCCCGTATCTCCAGCGGGGCTCGCGTCAACAGACTTCGGTTCGCTTCGGCGCATCGATGGCGCGGACAGGATTCTCTCGACCCTCAAGCAGCGAGGCGCCGCGCGCCGAGCGACAGGGTCAAAAGAATCCCTGGCAAGACCTTTGGCTTTCGCGCTGGCGAACCTTTGCGGGGTCGTGTGGCGTGCGAGCCTTTCGTCTTGTCTACGACCCCGCCCGAGTGACGACCCTATGGAACCCATTCTCATTTCGACCGGCCTGGTCGCGATCGCCGAGATCGGCGACAAGACCATGCTGCTGGCCATCGCGCTCGCCGCCACCTGGCGACGGCCGGTCCCCATCATCCTCGGCATTCTGGTGGCGACCCTCGCCAACCACGCCCTCGCGGCGCTGGCCGGGACGCTCGCCGCCCACTACCTGTCCGGCCCGTGGATGAAGTGGATCATCGGCTTCGCCTTCCTCGCCTTCGCCGGCTGGGCCCTGATCCCCGACAAACTCGATGAGGACGAGGGGACGGTGAAGCCGCACCGCACCTCCCTGGCCATCTTCTGGGCCACCACCGTCGCCTTCTTCCTCGTGGAAATGGGCGACAAGACCCAGATCGCCACGGCCGGTCTGGCGGCGCGGTTCGAGAACCTGCCTCTGGTGGTCGCCGGTTCGACGCTGGGCATGATGCTCGTCAACGGCCCGGCGGTCTTCATGGGTCAGGCGGCTGCACAACGGCTTCCGCTCAAATATATCCGTATGGCGGCCGCGGCCGGCTTCGCCCTGACGGGCCTGTGGATCCTGATCGCGGGGTAAGGTGAGCGAACCGCTTCTCTCTATAGACGACGTCTCGGTCACGCGCGGCGACGCGGTCCTGCTGGACCGCGTCAGCCTGTCGGTGGAGGCCGGGGCCCATACCGCCATCCTCGGCCGCAACGGCTCGGGCAAGTCGACCCTCGTGCGCCTGATTGCCCGCGACCTCTATCCGGCCGGGGGAGGAGAGGGGGTCCGCATCTTCGGCGAGAGCCGCTGGGACGTGTTCGAACTGCGCAAGCGGCTCGGCATCGTCTCTCCGGCCCTGCACGCCGATCTGGCCGGGGAGGAGTCTCTGGAGGTCATGGATGCGGTGCTCAGCGGCTTCTTCGCCGCCAGGGGGCTGTGGCGGCATCACAAGGTGACGCCAGACATGCGCGCCGCCGCCGCCGAGGCTCTGGACCGCATGGGCGCCTCCCGTCTGGTCGGGCGACGGATGGCGACCCTGTCGACGGGCGAGGCGCGCCGCGTCCTGATCGCCCGCGCCCTCGTCCACTGTCCGGAAGCCCTGCTGCTGGACGAGCCCTGCGCCGGTCTCGACCCGGCCACGCGCCGTCGCTTCCTCGACGCCCTGCGCGGCGTCGCCGTATCGGGAACCACCCTGATCATGGTCACCCACCATGTGGAGGAAATCCTGCCAGAGATAGATCGGCTGGTTCTTCTGCGGGACGGTCGGGTGCTGGCGGCAGGTACGAAGGCGGAGTTACTGACCGGCCCCGTCCTCACCGACCTGTTCGACATGACCACGACCGTCGAACGTCGCGGCGACTGGTATCGCGTCGATCTGGACCAGCCCGCCTCGTCAGGCTGAGCCCTGCGTTCCACGTCCGTCGTCGGCGCCCCAGGTCCGCCAGCGCAGCATCCAGTTCTCGCCCTGCCGCAGCAGGGTCTCGCGTGCCGTCAGGCTCTCCTCGCGGATGGCCTGTTCGAAACAGCGGCGGGCGCGTTCCCGGCATTGGGCGGCGGTGAGAGGCGGCTCATTCATGGCGGTCGAAGGGGTGGGAGACCCATCCTGCACGGTCCGCGGAACGCACGGATCGCTTCCTGAACCCGACCCGGGCGCCGGGGGTTCCACCTGAGCGGGACCTAAGGTGGTTAAACACCTGTCATCACCGGCCCCTATGGAAACGGCGACGGTTCCCCTCCCGGCCGTTTCCGGGCTAGGAACGGCCCGCACGCAAATCCGGNNCTCTTTCGATGACGACCTTCGCCCCCTTCTCCGACTGGCTGGCCGGCCAGGATGCGCCCGAGGCCCTGAAGACGGTGGTCGCGGCGGTGGCGGAGGAGTGCGTGGCCATTTCCCGCGTGGTGTCGCTGGGCGCCCTGGCCGGGGCGCTGGGCGTCGCCGGCAGCGTCAACGTCCAGGACGAGGAGCAGAAGAAGCTCGACGTCATGACCAACGACATGCTGACCGACCGGCTGAAAGGGTGCGACCCCGTCGCCGCCGTCGGCTCCGAGGAGATGGACCTGATCGAGCCCACCGGGCGCCAGGGCGGCTATCTGGTCACCTTTGATCCGCTGGACGGCTCGTCCAACATCGACATCAACGCCCCCGTCGGCACCATCTTCTCCATCCTGCCCGCGCCCGAGGGCCGCGCCCCCGCCGAGGCCGACTTCCTGATCGGCGGCCGTCATCAGGTGTGCGCGGGCTATGCCGTCTACGGCGCCCAGACCATGCTGGTCCTGACGATCAACGAAGGTGTCACCGGCTTCACCCTCGACGATCAGGGCCA
>DBBK01000248.1:2211-2474 GCA_002292165.1 Brevundimonas sp. UBA986 | reverse complement strand
CCGGCGGATACGAAGGAGTTCGCGATCAATATGTCGAACCGCCGCCACTGGGCCGAGCCGGTGCGCCGCTATATCGACGCCGCCCTGGCCGGCAAGACGGGGTCGCGCGGCAAGGATTTCAACATGCGCTGGGTCGCGGCCATGGTCGCCGACGTCCACCGCATCCTGATGCGCGGCGGCGTCTTCCTCTATCCGTGGGACCAGCGCGAGCCCGACCGCCCCGGCAAGCTGCGCCTCCTCTATGAAGGCGCCCCCATGGCCCT
>DBBK01000248.1:0-2165 GCA_002292165.1 Brevundimonas sp. UBA986 | reverse complement strand
CCCATCCTCGACGTCGTCCCGACGAAGCTCCACGACCGCGTCGCCGTGGCCCTCGGCTCGGCCAATGAGGTGGACCAGATCGCCGCCGCCTGATCCGGCCTTTCGGCGTCATGTTTCACAATTGGAACGAATGACACCGTTGGCATCTGAAATTTAACCTCTGCGTGCGATCAGGGTTAAGGTTCGCAGTCGGAGGGGCCGAATGCACGGTCGCTGGCGACTGTTCAGACATGAAGCGGGGCAGGCCTCGGGGCCGCCGCCCTGGGCCTATGTGGCGATGTTCGCCGCCTGTCTGCTGGTCGGTATCTGGAGCGCCCGCACCTATAATGCGGTGGTCATCTGGCCCGCCAACGGCGTCATGCTGGCCGCCGCCCTGCAGCTGCACAAACGTCAGGCCATCCGCGTCCTGGCCGCCTGTTTCGCGCTCAACATCATCGGCAATCTGATCCGTCAGGATCCCATGCCCTTCTGGTGGCTGAACGCCGTCCTCAATCTGGGCGAGGCCTGCCTGGCCGCCCTGATCGCCCGCCGGGTCTGCGGCGCGGCGCTCGACCTGCGCCGGCCCAAGCGCCTGGCCAATTTCGCCTTGATGGCGGTGGTCCCGGCGGTGTTGATGTCCGCCTTCGCCATCCTCAGCGTCGTCGCCCCGATGCGCGGCTATACCGTGCCGGTCTTCCTCTTCACCCTGCACCGCTATGTCCAGATGGAGACCCTGGGGCTGCTGGCGATCGCCCCGGCTTTGCTGCTGATCGCCAAGTCGCATCGCTTCCGCTCGACCGCCCCGGCGGGCCGCGTCGAGACCGCGGGCATCGTGACCCTCCTGATGGCGGTCACCGCCGTNNTGCTTCTTCCAGAACACGGCGCCCAGCCTGTTCGTGATCTTCCCCTTCCTGCTGCTGGTCTCCTTCCGCACCGCCCCGACCTGGGTCGCGGTCTCGATCGTCGGGGTCGCCGTCATCGGGGCGGCCGCCACCGTCACCGGCCATGGCCCGGTCCTGATGACCCGCCTGCCGCACATCGCCGGGCTGGAGCACATTCCGCCCCTGATGCGCCAGCTCAGCGTCTACTACACCTTCCTGCTGGGGGTGATCGTCACGGCCCTGCCGGTCTCGACCGCCATGTCCGAGCGCCGCCGTCTGATGCAGCGTCTGGAGCGCCGCACCGAGATCGCCCAGGAGGCCCGCCGCCGCGCCGAGGAGGCCGACGCCGCCAAGTCCCGCTTCCTGGCCCTGATGAGCCACGAGATGCGCACCCCCCTGAACAGCGTCACCGGCTATGCCGAGGTCCTGATCCGCCGGCCGGACCTCGACCCCGTCGCCGTCGACCAGCTGGGCCATATCCAGCGCTCTGGCGACGCCCTGCTGATGCTGGTCGAGGACGTGCTGGAGATTTCGCGCGGCGACGACGCCCTGGCCCTGGCCCCCCTGTGCCTGTCCGACGTCATCGCCGCCGCCGCCGCCCCCAGCCGCATCCTGGCCGAGGACAAGGGCCTCAGCCTGACCGTCGACATCCGCCCCGACGCCGCCCTGATGTTCACCGGCGACCGCCGCCGCCTGCGTCAGGCCCTGCACCACCTGATCTCCAACGCCGTCAAATTCACCGAGACCGGAACCGTCTCGGTCCTCGCCGATCGCATCGACGGCGAGGTCCTGATCGCCGTCACCGACAGCGGCTGCGGCCTCGACACGGCCGGCGCCGACCGCCTGTTCGAAGCCTTCGTCCAGGGCGACGACTCCATCAGCCGCACCCATATCGGCGCCGGTATCGGCCTGAGTCTGGTCCAGCGTCACGCGGCCCTGATGGGCGGGTCGGTGGTCATCGACAGCCGCCCCGGCGACGGCGCCACCTTCACCCTGCGCCTGCCGCTGGCCCTGGCCGAGGGCGCCGCCGCCCGTCCGGTCACCGCCCCCGCTTCCGTCGCGACGGTCGAGATCGAGGCGGAAGCTGACGACGCCGCCGCCCCGCGCATCCTGGTCGTCGACGACCATCCGGCCAACCGCGAGGTCGCCCGTCTGATGCTGGCCGCCGTCGGCTGCGAAACGGCCGAGGCCTGTGACGGCGACGAGGCCATCGCCATGGCCGCCGCCCAGGATTTCGACCTGATCCTGATGGATGTGCGCATGCCGCGCGTCGACGGTCTGGCCGCCACCCGCGCCATCCGCGCC
>DBBK01000192.1:12901-22542 GCA_002292165.1 Brevundimonas sp. UBA986 | reverse complement strand
ACCGGCACGCCCAGCCGGCCGCCGTGATAGGCCAGGGCCTGGGCATGATTGCCGGCCGAGGCCGCGACCACGCCGCGCCGCCGCTCGTCCGGCGTCAGCAGCAGCAACCGGTTCAGGGCCCCGCGCTCCTTGAAGGAGCCGGTGAAATGCAGGTTGTCGTACTTGACCCAGACGTCGGCGCCGGTCAGCTCGGACAGGCGGCGGGAATGGCGCACGGGGGTCCGGTCCACCTGACCCGCGATGCGGTCTTTGGCGGCCTGGATGTCGGAAAATGTCACGGTCATCGGCGATGTTGTGACTGACGTCATCGACACCCGCAACCTTGACCATAGGACGGGCGTTAGGCGTATGGTTAGGGGCGTCCCGCGAGCCGGGACCACGCAGGAAAGGCTATCCCATGTCGAATCAGATCCGTATCGGACGCATCCGTCCGGCCGCGCTCGCGACCCTGGCCGGCCTTTCCCTGATGTCGGTCGCCGCCTGCGCCCCGACGATGGGCAGCATGATTCCGCCCCCGCCGCCCTCCAACGCCTTCAACGCCGACGCCTTCGGCTGGTCGGCGCTTCAGGGCCAGGGATCGATCGAGGGTCGCATCGCCTACAGCCGTAACGGCGCGGCCTATGCCTGCACCGGCTCGATCGCCCTGACGCCCGACACGCCCTATACCCGCGCCCGGTTCAACACCCTGTACGGCTCGACCGAACAGGCCGCGATCCCCGAAGCCGTGGTCCGCGCCCGCACCGTCGCCGATCCGAACGCGGACTATCGCTCCTTCGTGCGGGCCTCGACCTGCGCCAACAACCGCTTCACCGTCACCGGCCTGCCGGACGGCAGCTGGTTCATCATCGCCCCGGTCAGCGCCGGCGGCGACCGTATCGTGCTCATGCGCCGCGTCGAGACGCGCGGCGGACGAATGATCTCCGTTACCCTGTAAGCGTACCCCATCAACACGGCGGGTCGCCCTGGAGGGGGTAGAGGCCGACTGGAGGCGTTAACCATGTTTTCCGTTTCGTCGCGCCTCGCAGCGCTTTCGCTGGCGGCGACTATCGTCGCCTCCGCCGCCCCCGCCTCGGCCCAGGTGTATGGCTACCAACCCGGCGGGCCGCAGGACTTCTACGGCTATCAGCAGGGCTCGGTCTGCGGCGACCGCTGCGGCGATCGCCGCCACGACCGGCGCTACAGCTCTCGGGACTACAGCTATCAGGGCCAGCGGGACGTCCCTGGTGACTATCGTTGCGACGCCTACTGGGATCGCGGCCGCACCGACTGCGACGCCCGCTGGCGAGACCAGCGCGCGCCCTGGCGGCGCAGCACGGGCTACAGCTATGGCGGCGGCTACAGCTACGGCGGGTCCCAGGCCTACTACGGCGAATACGGCCGCCCCGACGTCGTCTATTCGGGCGGCGGCTACGGCGGCTATGCCTCGGGTCAGGCCTATGCCGACCGCTACGGCCACGACCACAGCGCCTATGCCACAGGCGGCCGGGATCCGCAGCGGATCAACTGGTGCTGCGCCGAGTATCGCTCCTACGACCCGTCGACGGGCTATTACACCGCCTACAGCGGCCGCCCAGTCTTCTGCGGGTAGCGTCTTCTGCGGTTGAATCCGGCAACCGCCGGTCGTCCGATCACGGATTGGTGGGTGAGCGGCGTTCGCCTTTGTTTGGCCCTACCGCGACGGCCTGAGTGACCGCGCGCCCCGCGAAGGGCGTATCGGTCAGTCGGGGGGAGCGCGTTCATGTCCCAGCACAACATCAGCGGTTCGGAAGCCTTCGACCGCACGCCCAAGGTCTATATCCGCAAGGTCCGCACCGGCGGCATGCGCCGCCGCCGCAACCGGACGGTCGTCGCCTTCCTCGCCGGAGCGGGGATGGCGGTTCTCGCCGGCGCGATCGGCGCCGTCGCCGTCTTCGGACCGAGCCTGGCCGGAGCCTAGGCGATCCAGACCATCCGGCGGGTGTCGACCGGGGCCTGACGCGCCTGGCTGTACGGGCGGCGGGTCTCGCCGGTGTACAGGAAGCCCGCCTTCTCCAGCACGCGGCCCGAGGCCGGGTTGTCGGCGAAGTGGCCGGCGACCAGGGCCCGGCGCCGCCACTTGCGGCTGGCCCAGACCATGGCCCCCTCCAGGGCCTCGGTGGCGAAGCCCCGGCCCCAGAAGTCACGGCCGATCCAGTAGCCCGTCTCGGGCGCCACATCCCCGTCCTCGAACAGGCCGATGACCCCGACGGGGCCCAGGTCCTCATGCTCGATCAGGAAGGTGTTGGCCTTGGCCGGATCCTGACCCGCCACCGCGATGACGAAGTCCTCCGCGTCGCCGGTCCCGAACGGGTGCGGCATGCGGCAGGTCATCCGCGCGATGTCGCGGTCATTGGCCAGGGCGGCGATGCGCGGCGCGTCCTGGGGCGCGGGCGCGCGCAGGACCAGTCGCCGGGTCTCGATGACCGGGGAGGTTTCGATGATGCACATGGTCTTGGCCTCAAATCGGTCCGCCTCCTTGGAGGGCTCGGGCGGGCTTCGAGGCGGGGAAACGCAAACGGGGAGCCTGGTGATCCAGACTCCCCGCGGAATATTTTCCCCTGGTCCGGATCGGCTGCTTTTGAGAGCAACGCGATCCGAGAAATCGGGCTTCGCGTTACTCGGCGGCCATCGCCTGTTGGTCGTCGTTGGCCGGAATAATCGACACGTAACAACGGCCGTTGGCTTTGGTGGTGAATTTCACCGCGCCATGCTCAAGGGCGAAGAGGGTGTGGTCGCGGCCGAGACCGACGTTGGCGCCCGGGTGGAACTGGGTGCCGCGCTGACGCACGAGGATGTTGCCGGCCAGCACTTGCTCGCTGCCGTACTTCTTGACGCCGAGGCGCTTGGACTGGGAGTCGCGACCGTTACGCGACGAACCACCGGATTTCTTGTGAGCCATGGGTTGCTCCTCTTTCCTTTGCGTCCCCGGCTACGAAGCCGAACCGAACGCGTCTCGTTGGGTCGCGCTGGGTAGCGCGGTTGTTCTTTAGGCTTCGTCGGTCTCGGCGGGCTTGGCAGCCTTCTTCGCCGGGGCCTTCTTGGCGGGTGCGGACTTCTCGACGACCACGGCGTCAACCGAGGCGCCGTCATGCGAGGCGACGACCGTCTCGGTCGAACCCAGGGCCGACGTCGCGTCGCGCTTGGCCAGGCCGCGGGCGCGCAGGTTGATCTCGGCGCGGGTCGTCAGATCGATCTTGCCGTCCCACTTGGCGGTCTCGCCGGCGCCTTCGATGCCGGTGATGCGCAGGACGGTTTCCAGCTGGCGGTGGCCGTTGGTGCGACGGTAGCCCTGACGGCGGGTCTTCTTGAAGACCTTCACCTTCTCACCCTTGCGGGTTTCGATCAGGGTCGCGCCGACGAAGGCGCCGTCGATCAGCGGGGCGCCCAGGGTCACGCCCTTGTCGCCGCCCAGCATCAGGACGCTGTCGAACTTCAGTTCCTGACCGGCGTCGCCGAGCAGCTTCTCGACCACGATCGTGTCGCCCGGTTGAACCCGGTACTGCTTGCCGCCGGTTTTGATCACCGCGTACATGTTGGAGCCTCAGCGTAACGCAAAAAAGGATGCGCCCGCCGGATGACCCCGCGGGCGAAGAGCGGCGACATATACGGACCGGCCCCTCGGAGTCAACGCCAAACCGGCCCGAAACCGCGCGAAATGGCCGGTTTCCGGCGCCTGGGCATCAGCGACGCTTCGAATCGCCTCCCCTCTCTAGCCCCACGCGACGCGACCGTGCAATGAACGCGAAAGGGAACAGGATTCACCACCATATGACGACCGACGCCGACAGCCGCATCCTCGCTGCGCGCCGCATCACCGCCCATGTCGCCGAACTGCTTCAGGCCGACCTGTCCTTGCGCCTGTGGAACGGCGAGGTCCTGCCCCTGGGCCCCAATGCCCGCGACGACATCCAGATCGTCGTCGCCCGTCCGTCGGCGATCCGCCGCGTTCTGTTCAAGCCCGGCCTGATGACCCTGTTCGAACTGTTCGGCACGGGCGACCTTCGCATCGAGGGCGGCTCGCCGCTGGAGGCCGCCGACCGCTGGGATCACGGCCGCGCCGTCCACCTGGCGAAACGCGCCGACAAGGGTCTGATCGCCAAGGCGGCCATCCCCTTCCTGCTGGGCGGCTCCGACGCGGGCGCGACCCAGCTGCCCGAATGGGACAAGACCGGCAATGACGGTATCGGCGCCGACAAGGCCGGCCGCAGCGACAAGGACTTCATCCAGTTCCACTATGATGTCGGCAACGACTTCTACCGGCTCTTCCTCGATCCGGAGATGGTCTACTCCAGCGCCTATTTCACCGATCACGACGCCACGCTGGAGGCGGCCCAGGAAGAGAAGCTGGACCGGATCTGCCGCAAGCTGCGCCTTCAGCCCGGGCAGAAGCTGCTGGACGTCGGCTGCGGCTGGGCCGGCCTGTCCTGCTGGGCGGCGAAGAACTACGGCGTCACCGTGCACGGCGTGACCCTGTCGCAGGCCCAGCTCGACTTCGGCCGGGCCAAGGTCAAGGCCATGGGCCTCGAGGACAAGATCACCCTCGAGCTCAAGGACTATCGCCACATCACCGAGAACGGCGCCTTCGACGCCATCTCACAGGTCGAGATGTTCGAGCACGTCGGCTTCGCCAACCACGAGCGCCACTTCCTGGAGATGAAGCGGCTGCTGAAGCCCGGCGGCCTCTATTTCCACCAGGCCTCGGTGCGGCGCGGCGGACGCGACCCGATCAAGCCGACCGCCACCACCAAGGTCATCACCCGCTTCATCTTCCCGGGCGGGGAGCTGGACACCATCGGCATGACGGTGACCAACCTCGGCCGCCTCGGCTTCGAGACCCTCGATGTCGAGGATATGCGCGAGCATTTCGAGTTGACCCTCAAGCACTGGGAAGACCGACTGTATGCGAAGCGCGAAGACGCCTACGCCATGGTCGGCGAGGCCCGCACGCGGCTGTGGCTGATCTATTTTGCCCTGTTCAAGAAGAGCTTCGAGCGCGGTTCGGTGCTGGTCTATCAGACCGTGGCCCAGAAGCGCCGTCCGGGACCGAGCGGCCTGCCGCTGGACCGCAAGTCGCTCTATGCGGAGCGCAAGCCCGGCGTTCCGGCCGTGGTCAAGGCCGCAGCCAAGCCCGCGCGCGGCGTGAAGGCGGCGGTCTCCAAGGCCATCGCCAAGGTCACCGGCGCGAAGAAGGCGACCCCGAAAAAGGGCTGATCGCAAGAGGGGCGCCGGTCGCGCTTGCAGCGCCCCGCCTCCCGGTGTCTGGTGAGGGCGGAGGACTTCACCATGATCAGACTGTTCGTCGCCCTGGCCGCGGCTGCTTTCGGGCTGGCGCTCGGCGCGCCTGCCGCCCACGCGGGCGCGCCCGTCTATACGGTAAAAGCCTGCCCCGCGAACTGGCCGGCGCAGACGGCGCGTGTGGTCGAGTGCGGGACCCTGACGGTCGATGAGACGCGCGGCGATCCGAACACGCGCCGCATCGACATCGCCGTGGCGACGGTGAAGTCGAGCGATCCCTGGCACGACGCCTCAGGCCGGACCTTGCCGCCGGTCGTGGTCTTCCACGGCGGACCGGGCGGGGCCCTGGTGCAGGGGGTGGGCCGACGCCTGGCCTTTTACGCCGCCAATCCGGACCGGGCCGGATCTCTGGCCGCCGTCGATCAGGACTGGATCTATTTCGACCAGCGCGGCGGCGGACTGGACAATCCCTCCATGGACTGCCCGGGCGCCCAGCTGACCGACGCAGGCCCGCCGTCGAAGGAAGACGCCGACAAGCTGATCGCCTGTATGAAGGGCTGGGCCGATGCGGGCGTGAACCTGTCGCAGTACAACGCCGCCGTCATCGCCGCCGACGTCGCCGACCTGAAGACGGCGATGAAGCTGGACCGGATCGACCTGTTCGGCGGCTCCTACGGCCCGCGCATCGAGGCCGCCGTCATCACCCATGCGCCGCAAGGCGTGCGCGCCGTGGTCATGGACAGCCCCTGGCCGCCCGAGGGCAACTGGGCCGTTCACACGCCGGAGCAGGTCTCGACCGCCGTGAAGATCATCCTCGCCAAATGCGCGGCCCAGACCGACTGCAACGCCCGCCACCCCGACCTCCAGACCCGGTTCGAAGCCAACGCCCGCCTGTGGCTGGCCGGTCCCCAAACCTGGACCAATGGGCCCGGCAAGGACGGCAAGAGCTACACCGTCGAGGACCTGGCCTCCTTCCTGATGGACACCACCTATTCCGGCTCGGGCGTGCGCAGCCTGCCGTCCGATCTGGAGAAGATCATCGCGGGCGACCTGTCGCCCGTCGCCGGGGCCGCCGAGAGCCGCACCTACTATACGGAGGGTCAGCACATGGCTCATCTGTGCAAGGAGGAGCTGCCGTTCGAATCGAAGGAACGGCTGGCCGCCGGCGCCGCGGGCGATCCGGTCGCCGAGGTCTCGGTCCCCAGCCTGTCGCGCCTGTTCGACGTCTGCGCCACCGTCGATGTCGGCCCTGCCGATCCGGTCGAGAACGCCCCCGTCCACACCACCATCCCGACCCTGTTCATCGCGGCCGAGATCGACCCCGGCTGTCCCCCGCCCCTGACCCGCAAGGCGGCCGAGGGCTACAAGGGTAGTCAGGTGATGATCGTCACCAACGCCACCCACGGCGTGACCGGCGGCAGCCCCTGCGCCGCCCGCGCAGCCCGCGACTTCCTGAGGGACCCGACCAGGCCGGTGGATCAGAGCTGCCTGCCGGCGGCGGGCACGCCGCTGGTCTTCACCGAATAAAACCGCTCGACTGTTATAAGATAACACGCTACAGGGCGATCAATGACGCCGCCCTCCCCGCTCGAACACGATGTGCTGCTGTCGCTGATCGGCGGCGGCTTCGCGGCGGCGTTCCTGCATGCGGCCCTGCCGACCCACTGGCTGCCGTTCGTCCTCGTCGGACGGGCGCAGAAGTGGAGCCTGCCCCGGGTGCTGGCGGCGGTGACCACGGCGGGTCTGGCCCATATCGTGACCACGGCGGTGGTCGGCGGGCTGATCGTCGCGGCCGGCGTGGCGCTGGAGCAGTGGGTCACGGGCCTGTTGCCCCATCTGTCGGCCATCCTGCTGTTCGCCTTCGGCGGCTTTTATCTGCTCAAGGCCATCATCCGCCGTCCGGCCCCGGTCACCGCCAACGGCGCGACCCTGGAGCTGGCCGAGCCGACCGTGAGCCACGGCGCGGCCTTCTGGGGTCTGGTCGCCATGCTGGCCGTCTCGCCCGGCGAGGTGCTGCTGCCCATCTATATGTCCTCGGCGCAGGAGGGTCTGGCGGCGCTCGGCCTGCTGACCGCGGCCTTCGCGGTCGGGACGGTGTTGGGCATGGGGGTCTTCACGGCCCTCGCCCGCATGGGCGCCTCGGTGCTCAAGCTCGAACGATGGGCCCGCTATGAAGGCGCCGTGCTCGGGGTCGCCCTTCTGGGGCTGGGACTTCTCGTCCTGCTGCATCAGCACTAAGACGGGTCATGGCCTCCCACCATGACCACGCCCATGACGACCACGACCATGCGCATGACCACGCCGGTCATGATCACGGGCATGCGCACCACGCCCATTCCCATGGGCATTCTCACGGCCATGCCGGCCACCACCACGGCCCCGTAGACACCGGCGACTGGCGCTACGGCGTCGGGCTGATCGTCAACCTGGCCTTCGTGGCCTGCGAGTTCGGGGCCGGGATCGTCAGCGGTTCGACCGCCCTGATGGCCGACGCGGGCCACAATCTGTCCGACGTGCTGGGGCTCGCCATGGCCGGGGGCGCGGCCGTTCTGGCCAGGCGGGCGGCAGGCAAGCAGCTGACCTACGGCTTCGGCAAGGCGACGGTGCTGGCGGCCCTGGCCAACGCCCTGCTGCTGATCTTCGCCTGCGGGGCCATCGCCTTCGAGGCGGTGCAGCGGCTGACCGATCCGGCGCCGGTCCAGTCGGTGATGATCATGATCGTCGCCGGCATCGGCTTCGTCATCAATCTCGGCACCGCCCTGCTGTTCATGCGCGACCAGCATTCGGACCTGAACGCCAAGGGCGCCTATCTGCACATGATGTCCGACGCCGCCGTCTCCGTCGGGGTCGTGCTGTCGGGCGGGATCATCATGGTGACGGGCTGGTCGATCCTCGATCCGCTGGTCTCGATCCTGATCGTGGCGGTGATCCTGATCGGAACCTGGGGCCTGTTGAAGGACTCGGTCAATCTGGCGCTCGACGCCGCCCCGCCGTCGGTCGATGTGGCGGCCGTGAAAACGGCCTTCCTGGCCCTGCCCGGGGTCTCGGCGGTGCACGACCTGCATGTCTGGGGCCTGTCGACGACCGAGACGGCCCTGACCGCCCATCTGGTTCACGACCGGGAGGACGGCGCGGCGCTGCTGGCCGAGGCCCAGACCCTGGCCCGCAGCCGCTTCGCCATCGGCCATACGACGCTGCAGCTCGAGAGCGGCGTCCTGCCGGACTGCCCCAACTGCTAGATCGGCGCCCGGATCACCGTTGGGTGCGGTTGCGCGCCACCATATTGCCGGTCGCATGGTCGCCGTCGTCGAGGCTGGAGCCGAACGGCCAGCCCCGGTCGTCCGCGCAGTAGCGCCGCCCGCCCTCGCGCGCCCCGACCACCACCGTGCGGGGCCTGAAGGCGGAGGCGCCGCTGAAGACATTGTCGGTGATGATGTTGTCCGACGGCGTCTGGTGCCGGATCACCCCGTCCTCGCCGCAGTTGCGATAGAGGAAGATCCCGCCCTGCCCACCGAGAGCGAAGCGGTTGCCCGTGATCGTGTTCCGGGCCGAGCCGTCCACGGCGATGATCTCGCGCGGGGTGCGGATGGCGAAGGTGAGATTGCGCAGGCTGTTGTCCGCGCTCTCGGCGTCCAGATAGACGGCAGTGGAGTCCGAACGCCCGCTGAAGCGTCCGCCCTCGACCGTCACCGCGGTCACCCCCGGCCCGACGTAGAGGGGGATGGACCCCGTCGCGGCGAAGGTCAGGTTGGTCAGGGCGATGTGCGACGGCGCCGCCCCCTGCGCCGCCGCCGTATGGCCGGGAGTACGCGAGGAGGTTCTCAGGTCGTCGATGCGGCCGCCGGCGCCCATGCCCCAGATGCGGATGGCGCCGTGGACGGTGCAGTTGCGGATGAAGACGTCGGTCGGGCGGCTCCAGCGGGGCTCGGCGCCGTCGAGGCGGCGCGACCAGACGGCGACCGTGGGCGTCCGGGTCGTGGTGCGCGCGCCCGGTCGGCCGATCCCGCCGCCGCCGCAGTCGACCCCCGCGCCTGAGGCCTCCGCGCCCTCGATCAGGACGCGGCGCAGGATGGGGCGGCCGTTCAGCGTGGCGCGGCAAGTCAGGCGAAAGGGCATGTCGGCGGCGTCGGGCGCGGCGGTCAGTTCGCGGACCTCGTCGGCCGAACAGGCGCGGGTCGCGGGGAGGTCCCAGCTTCCCGGGAGAGCGGGGGCCGCCTGCAGCAGCAGGGCGGCGAACGCCCCGATCATTCCTGCGGCAGAGGCATGGCCAGGGCGGCGCGTTCGGCGACGCAGCCGGGATTGGTCAGGCCCGTGCGACGAACCTCGGCCAGTTCGGCGCGCAGCGCGTCCAGCTCGGCCTGGAAGGCCGGTGTGGCGGCGGCCTCGGG
>DBBK01000192.1:0-12894 GCA_002292165.1 Brevundimonas sp. UBA986 | reverse complement strand
AGAAGACGGCCTTGCCGAGCGCCTCGCCTGCGGCGACGTCGGCGGGATAGTGCATGGCGCAGACGGTGCGGCTGACGCCGATCTGATGGCCGATCTCGCGCGCGGCGGCGGCATGAGCCGGGTCGACATTGGCCATGAGCTCGCCATAGGCGGCCCCGACCGAGGCGCTTCCGGACGGATAGGACGGACTGCGGCGGCCGGCCTCGCTGATCCGCGTGCAGGCCGGGCGGGTCATGTCGACGCCGACAGGGCGAGGACGGAACTGGCGGGCCTTGGCGCCTTCCGCCGCCTCATTGGCGTCGTGCAAGATCTTCGCGAGGACCGCATTCAGGCGCGGCGTCTCCACGCTGGTGAAGCGGACACCCAGAGCGCAGTCGAAATGCTGGCGCGCCAGCTCGGGGCTGAGCTCGGCGTGGGCGGTGGCCAGCAGCCAGCGGTCCGATCCTTCCAGCGGACGATAGCGGTCCGACAGGGCGCGATCGGCGATCTGGTCCGCCGAACCGTCGGCGGAGGGGGCGGGCACGCCATCGGCCAGACCCTTGATTTGAGCGTCGGTCAGATAGCCGGCGAGGACGGGCTCGGAAATCGGCGCCGCCGTCGTCGGGGCGCCGACGGGTTCGCCATAGGGGGTGACCGCACAGGCGGCGACGAGCGGAGCGGCCAGAAGGACGGCGGTCAGGACCGACGTCAGGACCGCCCCCCTCACTGACCCGCGCTCCAGGTCAGCTGGACGGAAGTCGGCGCCTTCTCCACGGCGGTGGCCACGACCTGGACCATGGCGCCGTTGGCGGGCTCGGCCGCGCCATAGGCGACCGTGTCGCCGCGATTCAGCGACATGACCGGCGCCAGGCCCGCGGCCTCGGCGCGTTGCTTGTAGAAGCCGATCACCGCCTCGGGCTTGGCATCCGTCGTGAAGGTGACCAGCCCGCCAGGACCGGCAGGGCCGCCCGCGACGGTCGGCGGGGTCTCGACCACTCCGCCCGGATAGACGGCGGCGAAATCGGGGGCATTGGCGACACGGACGGCGCCCTCGGCAGGGGCCGTCGTTCCGGCGGGCGGCGGGATAAGGTCCACGGAGACACCGGCGTCAGCAGTGGACGATTCAGCGCCGGCCTTGGCCACAGGGTCGGAGGGGCTGCCGGAGGACTTGTGTTCATTGCCCTTCGGATCACAGCCCGAGAGGCTCACCGCCAACAGGGGCGCCACCGTCAGAAGGGCGACCACCGCCGCCAGACTGCGCTTCATTCCGGTCTCGTCCCTGGGCACGTTTCTCTACTGACGCCACCGTGGCCCATCGTTGCGGCGGCGGCAAGGCGCTACGGCGCCGCTCGGACGACCGATGATGACGCGAGGGTCAGTCTTCGGAGGCTTCGGTCTTGTCGACCATGCCCTCGCTGGCGAGGGTTTCATTGATCAGCTCCTGATCCGGATCGTCGTCCGAACCCGAGGCCGAGCCGCCCCGTAGTGAGCCCGCCCGGGTGTCGGAGCCGGAATCGGTGCCGTTCAGGACGTCGATCAGGGTGTCGGCGGTCCGGCCCAGATCGGGCTTCTCGCCGATGTCGTCGGCTTCGCGGGCGTCCTCGGTGACATGGGGGTCTGACATGGCGGGCTCCTTCTCGAGACAAAAGCCCACGAGCGAGGCCCCGGTTCCGATCTTGCAAAAGATATATCTCAAGACCCTTGCGTAACGCTCTTAAAGATATATCTTGGCGACATGAAAACGAAGGAACACACGATGTTTGGATTTTACGAGGACCGCGAAGGACGCGGTGAGAACGAACGCGGCGGCCGTCATGGTCGTCCCTCCTGCGGCGAGGGCCCGCGCCACGGCGGGGGCCGCTTCGGCGGTCATCACGCCGGCCCGTTCGGCGGACGCCACGCTGGCCCGTTCGGCCGCATGGGTCGCGGCGAAGGCCGCGGAATGGGAGAGCGCGGTGAAGGCCGTGGCCCGGGACGCGGGCGCCGCATGTTCGGCCCCGGCGATCTGAAGCTGGTGCTTCTGGCCCTGATCGAACAGGAGCCGCGCCACGGCTATGACCTGATCAAGGCCATCGAGACGGCCTTCGGCGGCGGCTACGCCCCCTCGCCCGGCGTGGTCTATCCGACCCTGTCGCTGCTGGCCGACGAAGGCCTGATCGCGGGGGTCGAAGACGCCAGCGGCAAGCGGGTCTTCTCCCTGACCGACGCCGGCAAGACCTGGCTGGACGAGAACCGCGCGGCGGTCGACGGCGTCATGCAGCGCATGGCCCTGGCGGCGAAATTCGTCGCCGGCGAGCAAACCCCCGAAGTGGTGCGCGAGGCCTTCCACACCCTGCGCCAGGCCGTGACGATGAAGTCGGGCGGCTGGTCCGAAACGGAGACCGCCAAGGTCGTCGAGGCCCTGATGAAAGCCGTGCGCGAAGTCAGTGGGGAATAGGAAACCCCTCCGTCTCTCCGCTTCGCTGCGAGCCATCTCACCATCGCGATGGTGAGGAAAAAAGAAGGGGCCGCGATCGCTCGCGGCCCCTTTCCGTATCCAGAGATCAGCCTCGCCTCAGCGGCGGGCCTTCTTGCGTTGGCCGGCCTTGCCCTTGGGCCGCGACAGGCGAACGACCTTGCGGGCGTTTTCCTCGGCCGTGGTGCGCACGGTCGGGATGGAGCGCGGCGCCAGGCCGTAGAGCGAGGCCATCGGGGCATCCTCGACCGCGGCGATCTCGTGATCTCCATAGCCGTTGAAGCCCGTCGACATGGCTACGCCGTAAGCGCCCAGCATGCCGATCTCGATGAAGTCGCCTTCACGGATGTCGGCCGGCAGCCAGAACGGACCCGGCATGTGGTCGATCGAGTCGCAGGTCGGGCCGTAGAACTGGAACGGCTTCAGCTCGTCCGAGGACGCGCCGTCGCGGACCAGCTTGGTCGGGAAGGGCCAGCGCGAGTGGGTCGCGTCGAACAGGGCGCCGTAGGAGCCGTCGTTCAGATACAGGGCGTCGCCCTTGCGCAGATCCACGCGGCACAGCACTGACGAGGACTCGGCAACCAGCGCCCGGCCGGGCTCGCACCACAGCTCGGTCGTTTCCGACACCGGCATCTCGTTGAAGCCGCGATGGATGGCGTCGGCGTATTCGCTCATGTCAGGCGGAACCATGCCCGGATAGACCGAGGGGAAGCCGCCGCCGACGTCGACGATGTCCACGATGACGCCCGCACGGCTGATCGACCGGCCGACCTGGGCCATGGCGGCCTGGAAGGCGGTCGGGCGCATGCATTGCGAACCGACGTGGAAGGAGACGCCCATCAGGCCGTCCTTGACCGCACGGCGCACCGACAGCAGCAGGGCCGGGGCCTGGTCCGGCGAGACGCCGAACTTGCCCGACAGCGTATAGGCCGCGCCCTCGGCCGAGACGGCCATGCGCACGATCAGGTTCAGATCGTCAGCGCCGCCGGTGCAGTCGAGGATCTTCTGCAGCTCCTCCTCGCAGTCGAGCGAGAAGGTGCGAACGCCGTGATCGAAATAGGCCTTGGTGATCGCCGTCCGGCTCTTGACCGGGTGCATGAAGGCGATGCGCGCGTCGGGATCGACGGAGCGCACGAGTTCGATCTCGGCGATCGAAGCCGCATCGTAGCCTTTAACGCCGGCGTCCTTCAGGGCCTCAATGACCCAGCGCGAAGGGTTCGCCTTCACTGCATAGAAGACGTCGGCTTTCAGATTGTCCTGGAACCAGCGCGCCGCTACGGAAACCGTCGCCGGCCGCACGAGTGCGACAGGACGTTCGGGGGACCGCTCGCGGACCAGGTCCAGGGGGAAATGATACGTGCGCAATTCACGTAAACCCCTGTAATTGTTAAACCCAGACCGGCGTTAGCAGCGCAACGTTAGACCTACGGGGTCCGCCGGAGAGGGCGATGTAGGGTCACGGGACTGTCATGTAAAGAGGTTTTTTCAAGGCGTGGCCTGGCGGAAGGCCGCTTTGGTCCGCCTGCGGAAGATTCAGGGTTTTCAACGGGAAGCCCCCAAAGCCCCTCCAGGGTGTCGCCCTTTGTCCACAGCACTGGACGCCCTATCGGGCCGCGTGGCATTAAGACTTGCCGGAACGCCTCTCTCGCGTCATTCGGCGCCCCCGTTTCAGCCGCCGTCAGCGAGCCCGATGAGTTCCACCGCCCCAGCCGTCGCATCCGTTCGCGGTGTGTCGAAGACCTACGGCGCCCGCAAGGCGCTGGACGGCGTATCGGTGGAGGTCGCCGCCGGAGAAATGGTCGCCCTGATCGGTCCGTCCGGATCGGGCAAGTCGACCCTGCTGCGCTCCATCACCGGCATGCACACCATCGACCGCGGTCCGGGCGTCATCCAGGTCTTCGGCCAGACGGTGCAGAAGGACGGCCGCCTGACCGGCCAGACGCGCGCCGCCCGCGCCAAGCTCGGCATGATCTTCCAGCAGTTCAACCTGGTCGGTCGTCTGTCGCTGTTTTCCAACGTCATGCTGGGCGCGCTCGGTCGCCTGCCCGGCTGGCGCGGCATCCTCGGCGCGTGGCCGAAGGCGGACAAGGACAAGGCCATGGCGGCCCTGCACCGCGTCGGCGTCGCCGACTACGCCGCCCAGCGCGCCAACACCCTTTCGGGCGGTCAGCAGCAGCGCGGCGCCATCGCCCGCGCCATCGTCCAGGGCGCCCAGGCCGTCCTCGCCGACGAGCCCGTCGCCTCCCTCGACCCCGTCTCGGCCCGAAAGGTCATGGAGCTGCTGGTCGAGCTGAACCAGCGCGACGGCCTCGGCGTCATCGTCACCCTGCACCAGGTCGACTACGCCATCCGCTATTGCGAGCGCGTCATCGCGCTGAAGTCCGGCAAGATCGTCTACGACGGTCCCTCGACGGGCCTGGACACCAAGACCCTCATCGACATCTACGGTCCCGAGTTCGAGGACGCGTTCTGGGAAGCCAAGGCATGACCCGCACCCTTCTGTCCCGCCGCCTGCTCGGCCTCGCGGCGGTCGCCGCCATCGCGCTCGGCGTCGCCTCCTGCGGCGGCGGCGAGAAGAAGGCCTCGGGCGCCATGCCGACCGAGATCACCTTCTCCATCCTGTCCGCCGAAGGCCAGGCCTCAGCCGGTCCGCTGTGGCAGCCGCTGCTCGACGACATGGCCAAGGCCACGGGCGTGAAGATCAAGCCCTTCTTCGGCTCCAACTACACCGTCCTGGTCGAGGCCATGCGCGGCGAACAGACCCAGGTCGGCTGGTTCTCGGCCAAGCCGGCGCTGGAAGCCGTCGACCGCGCCAATGCCGAGGTCATCGCCCGCACCGTCAACAAGGAAGGGCTGGACAGCTACCAGGCCACCCTGATCGCCCGCAAGGATTCGGGCATCACGCTCGACATGGTCCTGGCCTGCGGCAAGAAGTACAATTTCGGCATCGGCGACGCCCAGTCGACCTCGGGCACCCTCGCCCCCATGTCCTTCCTGTTCAATCCGCGCGGGATCGTTCCCGCGTCCTGCTTCAAGACCGTGCGCTCGGCCAACCACCAGTCGAACGCGCTCGGCGTCGCCTCGGGCGTGCTGGACGTGGCGACCTCGAACAGCGTCAACACCGTCTTCATGAACCGCGAAAACCCGGTCATGGCCGCCCAGATCCACGACATCTGGCAATCACCGCCGATCCCGGAATCGGGCATCGTCGTCGCTGAAACCCTGCCGCCGGCCCTGAAGGAGAAGATCCGCTCCTTCTTCCTGTCCTACGGCAAGGGCACGGGTCCCGACGCCGACCGTCAGCGTCAGGTCCTGGCCGCGCTTGAGTATTCCGAATTCCGCGCCGCCGACGACGGCTATCTGGATCCCATCCGCGTCATGGTCGCCGACCAGAAGCTGACGGAGGCGAAGGCCAAGGGCGACGCTGCGGGCGTCACCGCCGCCGAGGCCGAGCTGCAACGTCTTCGCGCCCGCGCCGAGGTCCAGCCTTGACCACCGCTCCCCTCGACCTGAACGTCATCCCCAAGGCGCCGTCCAAGCCCCTCGGGGCCATCCTGCTGGACCTGTTGATCTGGGGCGGCGTCGCCGTGGTGCTGGTCTACAGCATCAAGGCCGTCAATCTGGGCGACATCACCAAGCTGTTCGAGCGCAACGAACACACCCAGGACTTCATCGCCGAACTGCTCCGGCCCGACTTCGCCGACTGGAAGATCTATGTCGCCAAGATGTGGGAAACCGTCCAGATCGCCCTCTGGGGCACCTTCCTGGCGATCTTCGCGGCCATCCCGCTGGGCCTCGCCGCCGCGCGCAACATCGCCCCGATCTGGGTGGTGACGCCTGTGCGCTGGGTGATGAACCTGCTGCGCTCGATCCCCGACCTGGTCATCGGCCTGCTGTTCGTCGTCGCCGTGGGTCTGGGGCCCCTGCCCGGCGTCCTGGCCATCGCCCTGAACACCGCCGGCGTCCTGGCCAAGCTGTTTTCCGAGGCGGTCGAGTCGATCGACAAGGGTCCGGTCGAGGGCGTGCGCGCCACGGGCGCCTCGCCCCTGCACGAGATCTTCTGGGGCGTCATTCCCCAGGTCGCGCCCCTTTGGACCTCCTTCGCCCTCTATCGCTTCGAGTCCAACAGCCGTTCGGCGACGGTGCTCGGCCTGATCGGCGCGGGCGGCATCGGCCAGGTCCTGTTCGACCGTATGAACGCCTTCGACTTCCGCTCGGTGTCGGCGGTGGTGCTGATCATCATCGTGGCGGTCACCCTGATCGACATGCTGTCCCAGACCATGCGCAAGCGCCTGCTCTGACGGGCGAAGGCCGCTCGCGAGAACGGTTGTCCAATCGTCACAAAAGCCTGCTCTAAGCGCGGCGGAAACGCCGCCCGGAGAAGGTCCGATGACCCGCAAGCAACTCGCCGCATCGGCCGCCCTGATGGCGGTGACCATGGTCGCCGTCGCCGCCTGCGGTCAGGGTGCCGGCGGCCCCCAGGCCCAGCGTTCGGGCATCTGGGCCGCCGGGTCCTCGACGGTCTTCCCCTTCGCCACCCGCGTCGCCGAGAATTTCGGCCGCAACAATCCCGGCGTCGCCGCGCCCCGCGTCGAATCCCTGGGCACCGGCGGCGGCATCCAGGCCTTCTGCCAGGGCGTCGGCCCCTCGACCCCGGACATCGCCAACGCCTCGCGCCCGCTGAAGAAGTCGGAGTACGAACTGTGCCGCAAGAACGGCGTCACCGAGATCGTCGAGATCAAGATCGGCTTCGACGGCATCGTCATCGCCACGGCGCGCAACGGTAACGGCTTCAACTTCGAGCTCAACGACCTTTATGAGGGTCTGGCCAAGACTGTACCCGGCGCCGGAGGGGCTCTCGTCGACAATCCGGCGACGACATGGAACCAGGTCAACCCGGGGCTGCCCAACCAGCGCATCCAGGTCTATGGCCCGCCGCCGACCTCGGGCACCCGCGACGCCTTCCTTGAGCTCGGCATGGCCCCCGGCGGGATGCTGGTCCCCGCCGTCGCCGCCTTCAAGGACGACAAGACCAGGTTCGAGACCCTCACCCACACCCTGCGCGAGGATGGCGCCTGGATCGACGCCGGCGAGAACGACAACGCCATCGTCCAGACCCTGACTCGCACGCCCGGCTCGCTGGGCGTCTTCGGCTTCTCCTTCCTGGAGCAGAACCTCGACACGGTGAAGGCCGAGACCATCGACGGCGTCGCCCCGACCGCCGAGACCATCGCCGACGGCTCCTATCCGCTGGCCCGCAGCCTCTACATCTACGTCAAGAAGGCGCACATCGGGGTCACCCCCGGGCTGCAGCAGTTCATCTCCGAGTTCATGTCGGATTCCGCGACCGGCAAGGGCGGCTATCTGCAGGACCGGGGCCTGGTGCCCCTGCCCGAAGACCAGCTTCAGGCCCAGCGCGCAATCGCCGCCAATCTGACCCCCATGGCGGCGCCGGCCAAATAGGGTCAGCGACCTCGGCCGGGCTCAGGCCGCGGCGAGGACCCCGGAACGGGCCGCGTCGACGTCATTGTCTTCCAGCACCCGGGCCATGGCGCGCATGAGTTCGTCCATCTGGATGGGCTTGCCGACCACGGCGTCCATGCCGATGCTGCGGTAGTCCTCGATCTGATGGGTCATGACATTGGCCGTCAGGGCGATGATCGGGGTGTGGTCGCGACCTTCCGAGAACTCCTCGGCGCGAATGGCCGCGGTCGCCGACGGTCCGTCCATGACCGGCATCTGGACATCCATCAGGATCAGGTCCCACTGCCCTTCGCGCCAGGCGTCGACGGCCAGGGCGCCGTTCTCGACGATGGTCGGGACGATCCCGGCCTGGGCCAGGAGCACCGTCAGCACCTGACGATTCACTGGATGGTCCTCGGCGGCCAGGACGCGCAAGGCGCGCCCTTCATCGGCGGCCTCAGCGGCGGCGACGGCGGCGATCGCCTCGCCCTTCTCGCTCAGACGCTCGAGCGGCAGGCGGGTCACGAAGCGCAAGCCATGCGGCTCGACGGCCTCGGCGACGATCGATCCGCCCATCAGGGCGCTCAGCTCGCTGCAGATCGACAGGCCCAGACCCGTGCCGCCGAACCGGCGCGTGGTCGAGACGTCGGCCTGTTCGAACTTCTTGAACAGCCGGCCCATATGCTCGGGCGTGCAGCCCGGACCGGTGTCCTGGACGATCAGGACCAGATCGCCGCCGTCGCGGCGCGCCGAGACGCTGATGCCGCCCGCGTCGGTGAACTTGACCGCGTTGGAGATCAGATTGGCCAGGATCTGCCGCAGCCGGAGCGCGTCGCCCATGTAGCGGCCCTCGGCCGAGGGATCGACGACCGAGGTGAAGCTCAGGCCCTTGGACAGGGCGATGGCCTCGAAGCTGGCCTCGGCCTGACGGATCGTCGGCTCCAGATCGAACGGACGGTTCTCCAGCTCGATCTTGCCGGCCTCGACCTTGGCCAGGTCCAGAACGTCGTTGACGATGGCCAGGAGCGCTTGCCCCGACTGGCTGACGACCTCCAGTCGCTCGCGTTGGCGGCCCGACAGCTCATCGGCGCCCATGGCCTGGGCCATGCCCAGCACCCCGTTGAGAGGGGTGCGGATCTCATGGCTCATCACGGTCAGGAATTCGGACTTGGCCTTGTTGGCCTCGACGGCCTCGGCCTGGGCGCGTCGCACCTCGATCATGGTCACGGCCAGCTGCCGCCAGGTCATCAGGCTGGCGACGACCAGCATCATGATGGCCACCAACACCTGGAAGGATTCGAGCAGCGGCGCCCCGCGCAGGGCCATGGCCACGGGCAGGACCAGGGCGAAGGCCAGGTGCGGCGCCACCGAGGCCAGCACCAGCGGACGCGAGGTGGTGGAAATCATGATGGCGTTCAGGATCGAACCGCCGAACAGCATGGCCGAACAGGAGATGGCCAGCCCCGAGCCGCTACGCAGTTCCGCCAGGCCGATGCTGGCGAAGGCCAGGTTGTTGACCAGGATCATGACCACGGCCGCGCGGGCCCAGTCCTTGCGGTTCAGCCGGGTGCTCCAGGCGCCGTTCGGGCCGAAATCGAGTTCGATCCACTGCAGGGCGCAATAGACGCCGAACCAGGCGAAGGCGAAGCCCAGGCCGGTGAAGGAGTGGAAGACCAGGGCGATCAGGCCGGCGATGGCCACGCGCAGGCGCCATTGCCCGGCGCGCGCATTCATTGCTGCCTTGATCTCGTCGGTCCAGTCGGACGGCATGTGTAATTTCCCCGATGGGGAACTACACTCCAGTTTGGTTCACAGAGTGTAAACTCGACGAACCCCGTTCTGTATTTTCCGCCTGAAAACTCAACCGTCTGTGGACGGCGCCCAGTCGGGCTGCCAGGTCAGGCCGGGGCGTCAGGCGGCGGCGCGGCGGCGCACCCGGGCGATGCGTCGAAGACGGCGCCAGAAGCGGCCGCGCTCGGGCTCGGGATAGGGTTCGAGGTTCTCGACGAACTGCTCGGCCGAGGCGCGCCAGCTGAATTTCTCGGCATAGGCACGGACCGACTTGCGGTCGCACTCCAGGGCCTTGAGGCAGGCGGCCTTCAGATCCTCGTCGATGGCGCCGGCGTTGGAGCCCGGGATGATGTCGATGGGGCCGTGGGCCGGGTAGGCGGCGACCGGAGTCCCCGCCGCCATGGCCTCCAGGATCACCAGGCCGAAGGTGTCGGTCCAGCTGGGGAAGACGAAGACGTCGGCGTCGCGGAAGCAGCGGGCCAGCTCCTGGCCGAAGCGGGCGCCGAGGAATTTGGCGTTGGGATAGCGCTCTTCCAGATCGGCGCGGGCCGGGCCGTCGCCGACCACGATCTTGGTGCCCGGCAGGTCGGTCTCGAGGAAGGCCTCGATGTTCTTCTCGACGGCGACGCGGCCGACGTTCAGCCAGAAGGGCCGCGGCCAGTCTTTCCCACCGAGCTCGTCGAAGATGCGTTCGAGCTCGGGGTTGAACTGTTCGGTGTCGACGCCGCGCGTCCAGGGCGAGACGTTCTTGAAGCCGTGCGCCTGCAGCTCGTCACGCAGGGTCGGGGTGGCCACCATCAGCCGTCCCGACGGCTTGTGGAACCACTTCATATAGGCGTAGCCGACCTGGACCGGGATCGGGAAACGGGCCGAGACGTACTCGGGGAATTTGGTGTGATAGCTGGTCGTGAACGGCAGCTTCCACTCCACGCAGATGCGCCGCATGGCGATGCCGATCGGCCCCTCGGTGGCGATGTGCACCGCCTCGGGCTCGAAGGCGCGCAGGCGTTCGCGGATCTCTTCCTCGGCACCGAGCGCCAGCCGGATTTCAGGATAGGTCGGGCAGGGAATGGTCTTGAACTGGCTGGGCTCGATGACCTCGACCTCATGGCCCATGGCGCGGCATTCCGCGACCGTGCGGGTCAGGGTGCGGACGACGCCGTTGACCTGGGGCTCCCAGGCGTCGGTGGCCAGAACGATACGCATGTGGGCCGAGTGGCTCCCGCCGTTGTCGAGCAGGAAGCCATAGCGGGTCACGGCGACGATTGCGAGACGCGTTTAGAGCGGAAGCGCCGTCGTCGATTTCACCTCTTCGAGAACGGCGTAGGTGCGGGTCTCGCGCACCCCCGGCATCCGCGTCAGCACATCGCCGAGGAAGGCGCGGTAGGCGTCCATGTCCCCGACCCGGGCCTTGATCAGATAGTCGAAGCCGCCGGCGACCATGTGGCACTCCAGCACCTCGGGCTGGCGGCGGACCATTTCGGCGAAGGCCTCGAACTGATCGCCCGTGGTGCGGTCCAGCAGAACCTCGACGAAGATCATCAGGCCGCGCCCGACCTTGGCCGGGTCGATCAGGGCCGCATAGCCGGTGATGACGCCCTTCTCGCGCAGGCGCCGGACCCGTTCGAAACAGGCGGCGGGCGACAGATTGCACCGCCGCGCCAGTTCCGCGTTGGACATCCGGCCGTCCTCCTGCAGGGCCTTGAGCAGGCGGCGGTCGACAGGATCGAGATTTTCAACGGCCAAAGGCGTATTTTTCCGAAGGATCATCGGCTCGCGCGCCGATCATACGATGCACATTCGGTCAGGCCCGCCATATACGCAAGACAGACGGGCCGGAAGGCCGAGAGGACGCCGCATGACTTCCCCCGCCCCCTTCACTCCCGCCGCCTATGCTCACTGGGACACGCTGGACCACGGCAAGTTCGCCGACGAGCGTGAGGCCGTCGCGGCCAATCTCAACCGCATTCCGCTGGACGCCGCCGGTCGTCGCGCCGTCGTGGACGAGGCCACGGCTCTCGTTGAACACGCCCGCCAGAGCCAGAAGAAACAGGGCGTCGTCGAAAGCTTCCTGCAGGAGTTCTCGCTCGGCACCCGCGAGGGTCTGGCCCTGATGTGCCTGGCCGAGGCTCTGCTGCGCACCCCGGATGAAGACACCCGCGACCGGCTGATCGCCGAGAAGATCGGCTCGGCCGACTGGGCCTCGCACCTCGGCCAGTCCGACAGCCTGTTCGTCAACGCCTCGACCTGGGGCCTGATGCTGACCGGCAAGCTGGTCGACGCCGACGAAGAGGCCAAGACCGACCTGCCCGGCTTCCTGAAACGCGTGGCCGGGCGTCTGGGCGAACCGGTCATCCGTCAGGCCGTCGCCGCCGCCGTCCGCATCATGGGCGAACAGTTCGTGGTCGGCCGCACCATCGAGGCGGCGCTGAAGCGGTCGAACAAGGAGGGCTGGCTCTGCTCGTTCGACATGCTGGGCGAGGGCGCCCGCACCTCAGCCGACGCCGAACGCTATGAACGCATCTACGCCGACGCCATCACCGCCGTGGGCAAGACGGCGAAAGGTCAGGGCCCGGAAGTCGGCCACGGCGTCTCGGTCAAACTGTCTGCCCTGTCGCCGCGCTATGAGGCGACGCATGAGGACCGGGTCTGGACCGAGCTCTATCCGCGCATCAAGCGCCTGGCCCTGATCGCGGCCTCCTACGACATCAACTTCACCATGGACGCCGAAGAGGCCGACCGCCTGGCCCTGTCGCTGAAGCTGCTGGACCGGCTGGCCAATGAGCCGGAGCTCGGGTCGTGGACCGGTCTCGGCCTCGCGGTTCAGGCCTATCAGAAGCGTGGCCCCGAGGCGATCGCCCGCATCGCCGAACTGGCGAAGACGTCCGGCCGCCGCCTGATGGTCCGTCTGGTCAAGGGCGCCTATTGGGACACGGAGATCAAGCGCGCCCAGGTGTTCGGCCGTACCGACTATCCGGTCTTCACGACCAAGGCCGCGACCGACCTGAACTATCTGGTCTGCGCCCGCGCCATGATCGATGCGGCGCCCTACCTCTATTCCCAGTTCGCGACCCACAACGCCCATTCGCTGGCCGCCGTGCACCGGATGGCGACCGCGAGCGAGGTCAAGATCGAGTTCCAGCGCCTGCATGGCATGGGCGAAGCTCTGCATGAGCAAGTGTTGCAAGAGCATGGGGTTGCCTGCC
>DBBK01000103.1:677-19217 GCA_002292165.1 Brevundimonas sp. UBA986 | reverse complement strand
TGACGCATCGCTCTCGCGCTTCCGGGCTTGCCGCTCACGGTTGCCCTCGCGCTTGGCGGCGCGGCGCTCCTCTTCCACGGCCTCGAACGCCTCCAGCGCAGCCACAATGGCTTGCGCGTCCAGCCCGGCGTCGGCCAGCCTCTTGACGAGCGCGGCGCTCACGCGGCTCTCCGCTGGTTTTCCGGCACATCCCAGATGGCGTTGCAGGCGGTGTCGATCTTGGCGTGCAGGGTGCAGGTCGGGCCGCTGCGGTTCTTCGGGACGATCAGTTCCAGCTCGAACTTGTCGATGAAGGCGCGGTCTCGGTCTTCTTGGCTGGGCGAACGCTGGAGGTAGTAGGCGTCGCGATACATCAGGCAGACGAGGTCGGCGATCTGCTCAATGGAGCCCGACCAGTTCAGGTCGCCCATGGTGGGGCGCTTGTCGTTTCGGCTCTCCGGCCCCCGGTTGATTTGAGCGGCGGCGATGATGGGGGCGCCGATCTGCTTGGCCGCGGCCTTCAACCGATCAACGGTGTCGGCGACTTCGGCGGCCTTGCTGTCCCTCTGGGTGCGGGATGAGACCAGCCCCAGGTGATCAATGACGATGGCGCCGGGCTCGACACCCGCCTTCTCCCATGCCCGCACCTGACGGCGGGACTGGTTGATGATGTCGTCCAGCGAGAGCCCGCCACGGTCGACCACGGACATCGGCAGGCTGGCCAGCTTGCGGGCGGCGCTGTCGGCCCTGTCGCGCTGCTGGCGGGTGCCGTGGCCCCTCAGGAGGTCTGCGAACTCCACATTGCCCCCGTCGCCTTCATAGGGCGTCAGGTTGGGGTCGTAGGCGATGCTGGCGATCAACCGGGCTTGAACCTCGCGCCGGGGCATCTCGAGCGAGAACATCAGGACGCCCTTGGCCTGTTCGGCGATGGCCTGCGGGATAACGGTCTGAAAGATCGACTTCCCCATGCTGGTCCGGCCGCCGACTATCCAGACGGCGTCCTGCTGGATCCCTCCAGTGATACGGTCGAGACAGTCCAGACCCACGGAGACGCCCTTGAACCGACCCTGACGGGCGGCATCCAGGTATTCCAGCGCGTCCAGACCGACCGGGGTGGCCGGCGCGGCGTCATGGCGGCCGATTTCCGCCGCGCCCTGCTCCAGCTCTGGTTCTGGACGAAGAGCAGGCCTTTCTCCGGACGGCCGGCTATCTGACCCCGGGCGACGGCGGCGGCGGCCTGTATCGCCGCGTCGGCTCCGAACCGGCCCATGGCGGCAAGATCCAGACGGGCGACGGCGGGTGGTGGTCTCTGGTCGAGAGCCTTGTTCGGTATGAACAGCTTGGGGCCGTAGGGGACGGTGTCGCCAATGACCGCGACGCCGTCGTCGGCGCGCGGGCCTACATCCTCGATCAGGGCGGTGAAATCGTCCTGACGGGCGGAAAGACCTACAATGTCGGCGAGACCCTGACGGACATTTCCGGGGTGGCCATCACCGCCGAGACCAACTCCAGCCTGAAGGGCAACATCGACCTGCGGTCCGTGACCACGGTAGCTCGCACCCCGGTTCCGGTCACCGTGTCCAGTGCGGGCGTGGTCTACGACAACCAACTCGCTACCGGCTTCAACAAGCCCTTCTCCGAAAAGGCGATCTGGCTTAACGCTGCCGATCTGGTCAGGGACACCTATGAGGCAGTGTCGGACGACCTGACCTTCGAGCAGGTGTCCTTCCCCGCCGGAGACAGTTGGACGACGGACACTCTTCCCGAGGAGTCGGATGGAGTGGTCAGCTGGGACCTGACGGTGGGCGGCGTCTGGCATGTCGGCTTCCGCTCGGCCGCAGGCGGCAAGGAACTGTCCACGGTCTTCAGTCAGGGCGACTATTCCCGCGGCGCTTTCGTCAAGCACAGCGGCGGGTATCTGGCTGTCTATGCGGGCAACAGCGACGCGACGCTGGCGATCAAGAACACGGGCGTGGCGGTCTCTCAGGTCACGGTGACCTGGGGTGGCTATAACGACCATCCGCAGTGGCTGGCGGCGAACTCGGAATGGTCCGTCCGCGTCTACGACACCCATTGGGGCGCCGTGCTGATGAACGGCACCGAGGTCTATCGCTTCAACCTCGGGTCCGAGACGATCTCCGACGTCGGTTTCGGCGTCTTCGCCAGTGGTCCGGCCATTAAGCCGACCGCCTCCTACTGGACCGAGCGCACCGCGACCGTGTTCGGCGGCCAGCAGCAGACCGTGGTCCGGGTGTTCGGCGACAGCCAATCGGCCCCGTTCTATGGCGTCTGGACCGACGCGTTCCGCGAGGCGCTGGACGGGTCATTCGGCATCCGGGTCCTCAACGTCGAAAACTATGCCGTCCCCGGGGAGAACAGTCTGAACGCCCTGAATGCGATGCAGGACAAGGGACTGGGTATTGCAAACTACATCGTCATCTACACCGGGACCAATGACGTTCAGGGCGGATCGCCCCTGTCCGCTTCCATGGCCAATCTGGAGGCCATGCTGGACATCGTCGATGCCGGTGGGCGGCGCGCGGTCGTGGTCATCCCCAGCCTGTGGCTCAACGCCAACCAGACGCCCAACGGCTTCGCAACGGCCAATGCCGAGGACGCCGCCCCCCTCAGGGCCGCGTTCCGGAACATCGCGGCAAGACGCGGCGCGCTGGTGGCGGACCTTCAGCAGATCACCGGTCAGATCCTCTCCACGTTCGTTACAGCGCCGGACGCCTCGGATTGCCGGGTCCGGGACCGCATCCACCACACCGCCTTCATGTATCGCGCGGTAGGTCGACTGATCGCCCAAGTCATCGCGGGCGACATCGTCCGTCCTGTGTCCTGAGTGTGGAGTGTCGCCTTTGCCTGAACGCGCCCGGGACATCGTCGAGCTGGTGGTCGCCGCAGGGGGGGGCGCGGGGATCACCGGCCTGTTCTCGTGGCTAAACGGGCGCAAACCAGGCGAGGCGTCGATCCTCGCCGCGACCGCCCAGCTTCAAGAAGCGCTCAACAAGGCCGCCGAAAACCAGATGGCCGGCCTTCGGGGCGAAGTGGCGGAGCTTAAGGCCGAAATCGATACCCTTCGCGGCGAACTTCGGGACGAGCGGCAGCGCTCGATGAGCCTCGAAAGCATCCTGCGTCGCAACGGCTATGACCTGACGGCGGCGACGGAGCCCGGCGCGTTCACAGTCATCGATCCGGCCAGCCAGACGGCGACTGTGACGCCGTCGAAGCAGCGACAGAGGCGGCCATGAAGCGCAACTACGAGACCCTCGACGCCATCGTGGTCGTGTATTCCCTGACGCTGGTGGGGGGCATCCTCGCGGGGCTGTTCTTCTTCAAGTTGGACCCGGCGGTCGCTCCGATCGTCGCCAGCCTCGGAACCGCCCTTCTGGGCCTCCCTGTCGCCTACGGTGCGTTCCGCTGGGGCAACAGCGTGGGCTCCAAGGCCGTCTCCGACGCCGCTGCCGAGGCCAGCAAAACCGCGACTGGCGCGTTGGCCCAGATCGCAGGCGCCGGACCGCCGCCCCCTGCTGCTCCGCTGGCCGAAGAGCCTGCCGTCTAACCTCCCCGCAATCCGGAGCCTACCATGACCCAGCGCCTGAGCGCTCATTTCACGCTGGCCGAAATGACCTTCTCGGCGACGGCATCACGCAAGGGCATCCCGAACGTGGCGCCGGCCGAGATCGTCGATCAGCTCATCCTCACCGCCGACCGGATGGAGAAGGTGCGGGAGCTCCTCGGAGGCGAGCCGATCCGTGTCCTGTCCGGCTATCGCAGCCCGGCGGTGAACAAGGCGGTGGGCGGCTCTGCGACCTCGGCGCACAGGACGGGGCACGCGGTGGACTTCGTCTGCCCTGACTTCGGAACGCCGGCACAGGTCGCGGCCCATCTCGCCAAGCACCTGACCGGCTATGACCAGATCATCGAGGAGTTCGGCAACTGGGTCCACGTCGGGTTCGGGCCGGGCCAGCGCGGCCAGAAGCTGACCGCCCGCTCGGTCAATGGCCGCACCGTCTATACACCGGGGATCGCCCAATGAGCCTCATCCTGGAGCTGGACGCCAAGATCGCCCCGCTGATGGTGGCGCTGAACCAAGCCCGTCAGGCTCGTGACGGCCTTCCGCAAGGGATCTGGAACATGATCCCGCTGGCCATCCGGGGACCGATCGATCTGGCCTTCACGCTGGTGGAGGATGTCGAGCGGTGGATCGGGGGGCTGAAGGAGGCAGAAACCGCTCTGAACGGCAGCTGACCTCTTTGCAGAAAATGCAACCAGTGGGCCTCGTCACTTCGGTGGCGGGGCCTTTTGCGTTTCAGGATCCCTCCCCAGCCGTATGAGCCGGCGCCGGGGAAGCGACGGGCGCTCCGAACAGATCCCGGTGCGTTTGGTCGATCTGACGCATCAGGCCGATGATGGTGTTGTACTGCGGCCCGAGCGGCTGACAGCTATCAGCCTCATCCCTGAGATCGACGTAGGCCCGCTTCAGCTTCATCCGGCACTGGTGGCCCGGCCCCAGGTACCTCATCTTGACCATGATCGTCGCTCCAGTCAGTGCCGCCGACCGGGAGAAAAACAGCCTATTTCGGTTTGCCCGCTTCCGCCAACCGATTGAATTCATTCATGTGGAAAAACGCGCGGTTTGTGTAATTTGCCTAGAAATTACAACAACAAGACCTGATTAAAAGTCAGATGCTCTAACCAACTGAGCTAAGGACGCGCCGTGGGGTGGGGGGCCTTCTGTTGCATCGCGCCATTCGGGTCAAGCCCGTGATCGCATCTCCAACGCAGGAAATGATCCGAAAGTCGCAGAACAGGCGCATGGAATCGCCACGGCAGGGGTGACCGGGGGCCGGATGAGCGATATGGAACGGGTCTGTCCGGGGCGCGTTTTCGCCGGACGGGGGAGGACGGCGATGAAACGACTGATTCTGGCGATGGCCATCTGTGGCGCGGCGGCTCTGGCCAGCTGCGACGACTATCGTCAGCCCCAGACCGAAACCGCCCCGCCGCCGCCCGAGCCGGTTCCGGCCGCTCCGGCCGCTCCCGATCATACGGCGCCGGCTTCGGACACCGTCCCCACGCCTCCGCCGCCGACCGACGGAACCCTGCCGCCCGACCAGCGCCCGTCCGAAGAGACGGTGAAGCCGGAAAGCGAAACCCTGTTCTACTGATCCGCGCCACATGCTCGCCATCAGGGGGTGATCTTCGCATCCCGGGGGCGAGCTTCAGGCAGACGAAGGCTCCAGTTTGATTCCACGGCCTCTCCAGCCGGCCGACCGACCCCGGTGTCGGAAGGGCCCGTTCCGGACTGAAGCCGTGCGGCTCGCGTTCATCGGCGCCGTCCTCGCCTCTGGCCTCGTCGCCGGCCTGACCTCCCCTGCCCTCGCCGAACCCAAGGCCCAGATTCGCGGCGAGATCGACAGCGCGCTGCGGGCCCAGCTGGTCCGCGCCGTGGGCGACGTCAACGACGCGCCCGCCAACCGTTTCGAGGCCCGGCGCCGGGCCCGGTCGTCGGTTGAGCTGGCCCAGGCCCTGCTGCGCTCCGAAGGCTATTATCAGGCGACGGTCGAGGATGTGGTCGAGGGCGAGGACAACCCCATCGCCGCGATCAACGTCATCCCCGGCCCGCGTTTCCTGATCAGCGGCCCGATGATCGCCTGGGCCGCCCCGGCGCCGACACCGGCCGTCGAGAGCGCCGTCTCGGACGAGATGGGCCTGACGGTCGGCGAGCCGGGCCGCGCCGTGGACGTCATCGCCGCCGAGGGCCGCATCGTCGCCGGCCTGACCCGCCGGGGCTATGCCGACGCCAAGACCCAGCCGCGCCGCGTCGTGGTCGATCATGCGACCTTCACGGTGCAGCCGACCTACAACATCGTCTCGGGCGATCTTGTTCGGCTGGACGGGGTCAAGCTGGACACCGAGGGCTCGACCAATCCGAACTGGGTCGCGGGCCTGGCCCCCTGGAAGGAGGGCGACGTCTTCGATCCGGATCAGGTCGCCGAGCTGGAGCGGCGCCTGCTGGACACCGGCGTCTATGACGGCGTCGGCGTGGCCCTGGCCCCGGCCGACCAGATCAACGCCGACGGCCACCGTCCGGTGATCGTCAGCCTGAACGACCGGCCGCGCCGCACCCTGGAGGCCGGCGCCAGCTTCTCGACCGCCGAAGGCTCCGGCGTCGATCTGATCTGGACCTGGTTCAACCACTACAACCGCGCCGACACGATCAAATTCCAGGCGCGGGCCGCCAACATCGACAGCCGGCTGGGCGTCGACCTGTCCCTGCCCCACTGGCGCCATCCGGGGCAGACGCTGAAGCTGTCCGTCGCCGCGGTCAACGAAGACACCAACGCCTACCGCCGCACCGCCCTGGCGACGGCGGCGGACCTGCAGCAGCGCATCGGCCGAACGTCATACTACAGCTACGGCGTCGGTCTGGACGCGGGCCGGTACTTCGAAAACCGCTACGACCCGATCACCCAGGCGCCGCTGAGCTTCGACCGCGACCTGGCGATCCTGACGGGCCGGGCCAGCGCCTATCTGGACCAGTCGAACAATCCGCTGAACCCGACGCAGGGATATCGCGTCACCCTGAACGTCCAGCCGACGGCGGTGGCGGGCGAGGACACGGTGCTGTTCCTGCGCACCGAGATGCAGGGGACGATGTATGTCCCGGTCGAGAAGAACGCCCACACGGTTCTGGCCGGACGGGTCCGTATCGGCTCGATCCTGGGCGGTCAGGAGCTGACGGTGCCGTCGGACCGTCTGTTCTACTCGGGCGGCGGCGGCTCGGTGCGCGGCTATGAGTACCAGGGCGTCAACCCGCGCCTGCCCGACAACACCCCGCGCGGCGGCCTGTCGCTGTTCGAGGGCTCTATCGAGGTGCGGCGCGACATCGGCGAGAGCTGGCAGGCGGTGGCCTTCCTCGACGCCGGCGCCGTCGGCTTCCAGGAGACGCCCAACCTGACCAATATGCGCTATGGCGCGGGCGTCGGGGCGCGGTTCAAACTGCCGTTCGGCCCGGTCCGCGCAGACCTCGCCTTCCCCCTGTCCCCGCGTGAGGGCGACAGCAACTTCCAGATCTACATCAGCATCGGTCAGGCGTTTTGACCGAGGAACCCGACATCGTCGAGGCCTTCAAGGCCGATCCGGACACCCCGGCCAAGCATGAGGTGCGCAAGCGCACCCGGCTGCAACTGGCGGCCTTCGTCGCCGGGATCGTGACGGCGTCGCTGGTGGTCATCCTGCTGCTCGGCCTGATCGGCGGGCGGATGTATCTGCTGTCGGACTCGGGGCGCGGACTGGTGACCAGTTTCGTCGCCGGGACCAAGATCAGCCGCTATGGCCGCATCAATGTCGAGGGGCTGAAGGGCGACCTGTTCAACGACTTCACCCTGGACCGGGTCACCATCACCGACAAGAAGGGCGTCTGGCTGGAGGCCCGCAACGTGCGCGTCGACTGGTCCTATCTGCCGCTGCTGACGCGCCGTTTCCATGCCGATGAGATCAGCGCCGACAGGATCACCCTGATCCGTCGCCCCGAGATCGATCCGCCGGACGGCAAGCCGTCCCAGCCCATGCCGATCAGCGTCGACATCGACCGGTTCGCCGCCAATATCGAACTGCTGGAGGGCTTCTCCAAGGAATACGGCAAGTGGCGGCTGACGGGCTCGGCCAAGATCCCGCGCTTCGGGAACAAGGACGCCGAGGTCAACGCCTACAGCCTGAACCGGCCGGGCGACTATCTACGCATGACCGCGACCTTCGGCGGCAAGCCTGAGGACCTGCGCCTGAACCTGCGCGCCAATGAGGCTCAAGGAGGCCCCATCGCCGGCTCGCTGGGTTATTCGCCCGACCAGCCCTTCTCGGCCGTCGCGATCATCAACGGCGAGATCGTCGACGCGACGGTGAAGACCGGCCAGTTCGTTCCTCTGGTGGTCAAGGGCCACTACGGCAAGGCGGGCGCCCGGATTTCGGGCTTCGCCGACTTCAGCGGCTCGGACCTGCTGGAGCCCTTCGTGCGCCGGATCGGCCGCACCGCCCGCTTCGGCTTCGCCGCCGTGCCGGACGCGACCCGCAAGGGCTATCAGGGCGTCGGCTGGCGCTTCATCTCCGAGAACTTCAACTCCAACGCCCGGGGCCTGATCCGGATGTCGGACCGGTCCGCGCCCGACGGGGTCCAGCTGGAGGTCGAGACCGGCTCCCTGACCCGGTTGCTGGGCCTGACCCTGGGCGGGCGCACGGCCTGGAGCGGCGTCTTCCGCGGCGACGCGGCGACCTGGACCCTGACCGGCCGCGCCACCATGCTGGCCGCCGACATCGCCAGCTACAAGGCGACGCGGATGACCGGCCCCCTGAACATCCAGGTCAAGAACGGCCGGATGGATCTGGACAGCGACCTGGTCACCAACGGCGGCTCCACCGAGGGCGTCATCGGCGCCCTGTTCGGCGCGACCCCGCACCTGAAGGTCGAGGCGGCGCGGATGAAGGACGGCGCCATCCTGTTCGAGAAACTCAATCTGGTCGGTCAGGGATTGCTTGTGAACGGCACAGGCTCGCGCAACCTGACCGGCGGCCTGGGCTTCCGGGGCTCGGCGCGGATCACCGACATCGGCCGGGTGCAGAAGGGCGCCAGCGGCCAGCTGGCCGGGACCATCACCGCCTCCAACCGTTCGGGCCAGCCTTGGCGGCTGGGCTTCGACGGGCGCGGGGTGAAGGTGCTGACGGGCCTCGCCGAACTCGATCGCTTGCTGGGTCCGACCCCGCGCGTCCAGTTCGACGGGCGGATGGAGCATGAGCTGACGGTCGACAAGCTGCTGGTCACCGGGACCATGGGCGAGGCCGCGGCCCGGGGCCTGATGGGCTTCGACGGCACGCTGAGGCTGGCGCTCAACTGGAACGCCCGTGGGCCGTTCGGCGTCGGGCCAGTGGCCATCGACGGCGCCATGGTCGGCAACGGCGCCTTGACCGGCACCCTGGCCCAACCGCGCGTGGATCTGACGGCGGGCTTCGACAAGGTCGACGCCGGGCCGCTGAAACTGACCCAGACCCAGCTGATCCTGAGCTTCCGGAAAGGCCTGGATGCCTCCGACGGCCGGGTGACGATCACCAGCGCCTCCAACTACGGCCCCGCCGCCGCATCGGGCAGCTTCTTCCTGGGCGCCAAGGCCATCCGCCTGACCGACGTCGATGTCGATGCGGGCGGGGTGAAGGCGCAAGGGGCGATCTCCCTGTCCGACAGCATTCCGTCCAGCGCCGACCTGACCTTCAGCGCCCGGCCCGGCGCCTTCATCGCCTCGGGCAGCGCCGAGGGCCGCGTGCGCCTGACCGAAGGCAGTGGAGACGACACGGCCATCCTCGATGTCACAGCCAAGAACGCCCGCCTGACGGGCTCGACCTATACGATCCGCAGTCTGGATCTGAAGGGTCACGGAACCCTGTCCCGCCTGCCCTTCACCCTGGCGCTGGACGTCGGCGGCGACGTGCCGATCCAGTTCAACGGCTCCGGCGTCTATTCCCGCCCCAACAACTCGGACCAGAGCGTCACCCTGAGGGGCGGCGGCCGGGTGCGCGAGATCAGCTTCACAACCCGCAATCCGGCGGTCATCGCCCTGGCCGGAGACGGCAAGGTGGCGCGCGTCGACCTGAACGTCGGCGGCGGCGTCCTGCTGGGCGAGCTGCGTCAGGATTCCAACGCGGCGGTGATCGAGGCCGATCTCAGCGCCGTCGAGCTGGGCTCGCTGGTCTCCGACCTGCGCGGTCAGATCACCGGCAAGGTCTCGCTGCGCGGCGCCGGCGACAATCTGGACGGCACGGCCAATGTGACCCTGAAGCAGATCCGCAGCGTCGACGCCCCGCGCGGCCTGGCCGTGGACGGAACGCTGAACGCCACCCTGAACAACGATGTCCTGCACGTGGTCGCCGCCGCCAATGACGACACCGAGGTGCGGGCCAATGTCGACCTGACCCTGCCGGTCGAGGCCTCAGCCGCGCCGCTGAGACTGGCTGTGGTGCGGACCCGCCCGATGTCGGGCACGGTGTCGATCCAGGGCCAGATCCAGCCGATCTGGGACCTGTTCCTGGGCGGCGAACGCTCCCTGGCCGGTCAGGTCAACGGCAATGCGACCATCGCCGGCACCATCGCCGAGCCGCGCATCAACGGCCGGCTGGATGTCAAGGAGGGCGCCTTCCGCGACAACGCCACGGGCCTGAGGCTGAACGCCCTGACCATGGCGAGCCGCTTCGACGACACCACCGCCCTGATCGAGACCTTCAGCGCCAACGACGGCGACAAGGGCACCGTCACCGGCGACGGCCGCATCGGGCTGCGCGAGGGCTCGGGCTCCAGCTTCGAACTGGCCCTGACGAAATTCAAGATCATCGACAACGACATCGCCGAGGCCCATGCCTCCGGCCCGATCACCGTGGTGCGCGGCGCCGACGGCAACATCACCCTGACCGGCCAGATCGCTGTCGACGATGCGAAGATCGAGGCCAATCCGCCGGGGGTGAACGGCGTGGTCGGCATGGATGTGGTCGAGATCAACCGGCCCGGCGGCGATCCGCCCGAAGCGGATACGGCCAAACAGCGTGGTCCGCAGTTCGGGCTGAACATCCGGCTGACCTCACCGGGCGGCGATATCCGCGTGGTCGGCCGGGGGCTGAACGTCGAGATGCGCGTCAACGCCCAGGTCACGGGCACCATCGCCCAACCGGTCCTGACCGGGAACGCCAACGTCGTGCGCGGCGACTATGAGTTCGCGGGCAAGCGGTTCGTATTCGACGATCAGGGCACGGTGGCCCTGTCGACCGATCCCAAGCTGATCCGACTGAACCTGTCGGCGACGCGGGACGACCCGACCCTGACGGCGACGATCAAGGTCACGGGCACGGCGGACACGCCCAAGATCGAACTGACCTCCACCCCCGCCCTGCCCCAGGACGAAATCCTGTCCCAGGTGCTGTTCGGCCGCTCGGCCTCGCAGCTGTCGCCGTTCGAGGCGGCCCAGCTGGCCTCGGGGGTCGCCTCGCTCGCGGGCGGCGGCGGCTTCGATGTGGTCGGCAACCTGCGCGAGCTGGCCGGGCTGGACCGGCTGTCGTTCGGCGGGCAGGCTTCGGCCCTGACGGTAGCCGGCGGCCGCTACATTACCGACAACGTCTATCTGGAGATCATCGGCGGCGGCGAAGGCGGGGCGGCGGTCAATGTCGAATGGCAGATCCGCCGCAACCTGGCGGTCAGCTCCAAGGTCGGGGGCACGGGCGACGCCACCCTGTCGATTCGCTGGCGCCGGCAGAGCCGCAATCCGGGCGGCCGGACGGACAGTCGGCCGAACCGGAACTGACCGGGCGATGGGCCTGCTCGATCGTCCGGGTGATCACTCGTCCGGGTCGACGAACGGGACCGCGTTGAAAGCCTCGATCCAGGCGTCGAACGAATCCGTCTCCTGGCGCGTGTCGCCGGGGTCGTGGTCGAACCGCCAGATCGCCGCGTCGTCGCTGCGCACGCAGAACAGATTGCCCATGCAGTCGTTGGCGAAGGCCGCGAACTCCGGCGCCAGCCCCATCTCGCGCCCGCTTTGCGTCGAAGAGATCATGTCCTCCGGGACGAGGAAATCAGCGACGTCTGAAAGATAGAGATCGTTCTCGGTGATGCTGTGAAGCAGGGCGATGGTCGGCGCGGGCCTGCCGTACCGGGACAGGCTGGCAGCGAGCGCATCGGGGAGGCGGACGCCCAAGGCGGCTTCCACCTTCGACCGCCATCCGTCGGGCATCGGCTCAGGCGAAGACCCGGGGTGGGTCCATTTTCCGATGAAGGCGGCCAGAGGGTCGCCGCTCAAAGGACCTCCAGCACCCGTTCGATCGGACGGCCGATGCGGGCGCCCTTGCCGGTCTCGACGATGGGGCGTTCGACCAGGATCGGCTCGGCGATCATGGCCTTCAGGATGGCGGCGTCACTGGCGTCGGCGGCGAGGAGGGCCTTGGCGCCCTCCTCCCTGGTCCGCAGCAGGCCGCGCGGCCCGCCCGTCTCCGCCGACAGCCGGTTCAGCGTCGCCGCGTCCCAACCGGTCTTCAGATATTCGACGATCTCGGGCTCGACGCCCCGCTCCCGCAGCAGCGCCAGCGCATTGCGCGAGGTGCTGCAGCGGGGATTGTGGAACAGCGTAACGGGCAAATCAGTAGGCCGCGTTGGCGGCTTCCATCTGGATCTTGTCGAGCTTCGAGATGCCCTTCAGGCCGGTGATATGCAGCACGGCCTCGACGACCATGACCACCAGACCCAGGACGATCTGCCACATCGGCGTGGTCGGGGCGCTGCCGGTCGGGATCGCGCCCGAGCTCATCATCGCGACCGAAGCCAGGGTGCTGAGAATGCCGAAGGCGATCAGGCACAGGAAGATGATGGCGATGATCTTGTTGGGCCGGCGCCATTGCACGAAGGCCAGGATCGCCTGGATCACGGTGAAGCCGACGCCCATCCACAGGGCGCTCTGGACCGCCACCTCGGCGACCATGGCGGCGTCCGGGCCGCCGGGCTGGGCGCTCGCCGCGGCCGAGGCCGTCGCCGCCGCCTTGATCGCGGCCATGCTCGTCCAGGTCAGGATAATGCTGAAAACGCCGTAGATGACGCCGATGAGAATGGCGATGGCGCTCGCGCGCGCGGCCTTCGTGGCCTCGGCCTCGTTGGTGATCGGAGTGGTCGGCAACAGATAGGTCATGGGTGCTTCCTCAAGCTGACAGAGGGCAACCCTAGCTTGCCGAACGACGCGGCGAAACCGCCGACCTTCACCTTTTCATACAAGACGCCTAGGGTCCGGCCGATGCGGATTCTTGCCCCCGATCAGACCGTGCTGGACCATGTGGCGGCGCGGGAAGCCACGATCATCGGCCGTGCCGTGGACTGGGCCGGGATCAACTCGGGCAGCCGCAACGCGCCCGGACTGAACGCCATGCTGGACGTGCTGGAGGGCGAATCGCGCCGCCTGCCCGCCGAGGTCGTGCGCATTCCGACCCAGGGCTCCACGACCGTCGGCGACGACGGTTCGGTCAGGGCCGAGGCCCATGCCGACGCCCTTCAGATCACCGCCCGTCCCGAGGCGCCTGTGCAGGTCGTCCTCACCGGCCACTACGACACCGTCTTCCCCGCCGAGAGCGGCTTCCGGTCGGTCGCGGTGCGCGCCGACGGCGCCCTGAACGGGCCAGGCGTCGCCGATATGAAGGGCGGCATCTCGGTGATGTTGGCGGCGCTGGAGGCGTTCGAAAGCCACCCCGATCGGGCCAATGTCGGCTGGACCGTCCTGCTGTCGCCGGACGAGGAGATCGGGTCGCCTGCGTCGGCGCCCCTGCTGGCGAAGCTGGGCGCCGCCGGTCATGTCGGCATGACCTATGAGCCGGCGCTGGCCGACGGGACGCTGGCCGGGGAGCGCAAGGGCAGCGGCAACTTCCACCTGATCGTCACGGGCAAGGCGGCGCATGCGGGCCGGGCCTTCCATGAGGGCGCCAACGCCGTCGCCGGGGCGGCCATCATCGCCGCCGCCCTGCACGCCCTGAACGGCCGCCGCGAGGGGGTGACGGTCAATGTCGCCAAGATCTCGGGCGGCGGCGCCCTGAACGTCGTCGCCGACAACGCCGTGGTGCGGTTCAACGTCCGCGTCCCCGATGCGCAATCCGCCGCCTGGGTCACCGACGCCGTGCGCGAAATCGCCGCGACGCCGCCGTTCGAGGGGCTCACGCTGGATCTGCACGGCGGCATGACCCGCGCGCCCAAACCGATGGACGCCAGCCAGACCGCCTTGTTCGAAGCCGTGCGCGAGACCGGCGCCCTGCTGGGCCAGACCCTCGCCTGGACGCCGTCGGGCGGGGTGTGCGAGGGCAACAACCTGCACGCCGCGGGCCTGCCCAATATCGACACCCTGGGTGTCCGCGGCGGCGACATCCATTCGGACCGCGAGTTCGCCTGGCCCGACAGCTTCGTCGAGCGCGCGCAACTCAGCGCCCTGATCCTTTGTAAGCTGGCGAGCGGCGAGATCGACGCCCATCGCCTGAAGTCCCTGCGTCTGGAGACGATGTAAGAAATGCTCGTCGTCCGACCTGCCCTGCCCGCCGACCTCGACCATTTGCTGGAGCTGGCCATCCTGTCCGGCCCGGGCTTCACCAGCCTGCCCGAGGATCCGGACCAGCTGACCGAGCGTCTGGACCTCAGCCGCGACAGCTTCGCGGGCGCCCTGCCGCCCGAGCAGCGCTGGTACACCCTGATGCTCGAGGAGAGCGACACCGGCGACATCGACGGCATCGGCAGCGTCAAGGCGGCGGTGGGACTGAAGCGGCCCTTCTTCTCCTATCGCGTCGTCAACAACGCCTCCTCCTCGCCGTCGCTGAACATCCGGCTCGAGCACCAGACCCTGGTGCTGGTCAATGAATGCACCGGCTGGACCGAGGTCGGGTCCCTGTTCCTCAAGGCGGATCGGCGCAAGGGCGGCGCGGGTCGGCTGCTTAGCCAGTCGCGCTACATGCTGATCGGGGCCGAGCCCGACCTGTTCGCCGATACGGTGCTGGCCGAGCTGCGCGGCGTCTTCACCCCCGACGGCGCCTGCCCCTTCTGGGACCATGTGGCGCACAAATTCTTCCCCATGCCGTTCGACCAGGCGGACATGATGACGGGGTCGACGGACAAGCAGTTCATCCTCGACCTCGCCCCGCGCCACCCCATCTATGTCGACCTCCTGCCCGAGCCGGCGCGGGCGGTGATCGGCAAGGTCCACCCGCAAGGGGTGCCGGCCATGGCCCTGCTGGAGAGCGAGGGCTTCCGGCCGAACGGCCTGATCGACATCTTCGACGCGGGCCCGACCGTCGCCTGCGGCCGAGACAATATCCGCACTGTCCGCGACGCCCGGTCGATGACGGTGGCCATCGCCGCCGAGGTCGAGGCCGAGCTGCCCTCCCTGATCTCGACCGACAGCGTCCGGGCCTTCCGCGCGGTCCGCCAGCGTGTCGCTCTGGACGGCGACGTCGCCACCGTCTCGACTGAAACCGCCGACGCCCTGAAGGTCCGGGCGGGCGACACCGTACGTATCAAGGCCTGAGTGCAATCATGACCGTGTTCCAGTCGACCGACCCCGCCACCGGCGCAACCGTCTGGGAGGGCAAGGCCGCCTCCGCCGCTGACGCCGCCGCCGTCGTCGAGGCCGCCCGCGCCGCCTTCCCCGACTGGGCCGACCGGCCGCGTCAGGACCGCATCGACGCGGTGAAGCGCTATCAGGCCATCCTGAAACGCCGCGCGCCCGAGATGGCCGAGGCGATCAGTCGCGAAACCGGCAAGGCCCTGTGGGAGACCAATACCGAGCTGGCCTCCATGGCCGGCAAGGTCGACATCTCGATCCGCGCCTATGACGAGCGCACCGGCGAGCGGACGACCGAGACCGCCTTCGGTCACGCCACCCTGCGCCACCGTCCGCACGGGGTGGCAGCGGTGCTGGGCCCGTTCAACTTCCCCGGCCACCTGCCCAACGGCCATATCGTCCCCGCCCTGCTGGCGGGCGACACCGTCGTCTTCAAGCCGTCGGAAGAGACGCCCCTGACCGGTCAGCTGATGGCCGAATGCCTGGCCGAGGCGGACCTGCCGACCGGGGTGTTCAACCTGATCCAGGGCGGGCGCGACACCGGCGCGGCCCTGCTGGACCAGAAGATCGACGCCCTGATGTTCACCGGCTCGGGCGCGGCGGGGGCCTATTTCAGAAAGAAGTTCGCCGACGATCCGCATGTGATCCTGGCGCTGGAGCTGGGCGGCAACAATCCGCTGGTGGTCTGGGACGCGGCGGACGCCGAGGCCGTCGCCGGGATCGTGGTCCAGTCGGCCTTCGTGACCACCGGCCAGCGCTGCTCCTGCGCCCGGCGTCTGGTGATCCCCGAGGGACCGCAGGGCGACGCGATCGTCGAGGCCGTGGCGGCGCTGTCGGACCGGCTGGTCTTCGCGCCGTGGGATTCGTCGCCCGAGCCCTATGCCGGGCCGCTGATCTCGGAGAAGGCCGCCAACGCGGCGCTTCAGGCCCTGCAGCAGCGCATCGATCTGGGCGCGAAGGTGATCCGCGCGAGCGGTCCGGTGGACAACCTGCCGGGCGCGTTTGTGAAGCCGGCCATCATCGACGTCACGGGCCTGAAGGTGCTGGACGAGGAGATGTTCGCGCCGTTCCTGCAGGTGATCCGCGTCCCGAGCTTCGAGACCGCCGTCGCCGCCGCCAACGACACCCGCTACGGCCTCTCGGCCGGACTGGTCTCGGACGATCCGAAGAACTGGGATCATTTCATCCGCCGCATCCGTGCGGGTGTGGTCAACTTCAACCGCCCGACCACCGGCGCCGCCGGAGACATGCCCTTCGGCGGCCTCGGCGACAGCGGCAACCACCGCCCCTCCGCCTGGTACGCCGCCGACTACTGCGCCTATCCCGTCGCCAGTTTCGAGGCCGGGGCGGTGAAGAACATCGAGGGCGAGATCAAGGGGTTGCGGGCGTGATCTCCGACTGGCGCGGCGACAGGCGGATCGGGTCGCCGACGCTGTGGGAGCGCTGGGCCGATCCCTTGCGCGTTGCCTTAACAGGAATCGGCGTGATCGCGATTGTCTCGGCAGCGATCGTTGCGATGAAGTTCTGGGGACATCCGGTTAACTGGTTTGCATGGAGCCGCCTTTGGTGTCTCCTCTTCGGATCGCAGGTCGCGATCGTGGGGATCGCGGGCCTCATAGGTCCGAACAAGTCTCGCGGTCTCGCATTCATCTTGGCGGGAGCCGCCCTGTTCGCCGCCGTGTGGTTCCTGACCCTGCCAATCCTGACCGCGCTCGGTGTCGTGATGATTTTGCCCATCACCCCGGTGAACCCATGACCCCCGCCGTCGAAGCCAATGCCGACGGTCTGATCGGGCCGACCCATTCCTATGCGGGTCTGAGCCCCGGCAACCTCGCGGCCAGCCTCAGCAAGGGCGAGGCGTCGAACCCGCGCGCGGCGGTGCTGCAGGGCCTCGACAAGATGAAGCGGCTGGCGGACCTCGGTCTGCCGCAGTTCGTCCTGCCGCCGCATGAGCGGCCCGATATCGGCTTTCTGCGCAGCCTCGGCTTCGGCGGGACGGACGCCCAGATGCTGGAGCGGGCGTGGAAGGAGGCGCCGGCCTATGTCGCCGCCGCCGCCTCGGCCTCGCCGATGTGGGCCGCCAACGCCGCGACGGTGACGCCGTCAGCCGACAGCGCCGACGGCCGCGTCCACTTCACCCCGGCCAATCTGCACACCAATCTGCACCGGTCGCTGGAGCATCGGCAGACGAAGCGGGCGCTGGACGCCCTGTTTCCCGACCCCGCCCGGTTCGCCGTCCACGACGCCCTGCCCGCCCACGCCCAGTTCGCCGACGAGGGCGCCGCCAACCACGTCCGCCTGTGCGCCGGGCATGGGGCGCCGGGGGTCAATCTGCTGGTCTGGGGCCGCGAGGCGCACGAGCCGTGGGACGGCGCCTTCCCCGCGCGACAGACGCTGGAGGCTTCGCAGGCCGTGGCCCGTCGGCATGGCGCGGGGCGTCCCGTCTTCCCCCGTCAGGGCCGGGCCGCCATCGCCGGCGGGACCTTCCACAACGACGTGGTCTGCGTCGGCTCGCTGGAGACCCTGCTGTTCCACGAGTTGGCGTTCGAGGACACGGCGAAGACCAAGGCCGACATCCACGCCGCCGCATCCGGCCTGTTCGACCCCATCTTCGTCGAGATCGCCGAGGCGGACCTGCCTCTGGCCGACGCCATCACCAGCTATCTGTTCAACTCCATGCTGATCCAGATCCCGGGCGAGGATCGGCTGACGCTGATCTGCCCGACCGAGACCCGCGACAACGCCCGCGCCCATGCGGTGGCGCAGGGGCTGGCGGCGTCGAACGGCCCCATCGGCCGGGTCGAGTACGTCGATGTGCGCCAGTCGATGCGCAACGGCGGCGGTCCTGCCTGTCTGAGGCTGCGGGTCGTGCTGACCGATGAGGAACTGGCCGCGACCAGCCCCGATATGCGGCTGACCGAGGGGCTGCACGGGGCGCTCAGCGTCTGGGCGGTCAACTGGTATCGCGACCGCCTGACCCCCGCCGACCTCGCCGACCCGGCCCTGCTGGACGAGAGCCGGGGCGCGCTGGACGAGCTGACCGGCATCCTGGGCACCATCGCGCGCTCGGGCACTCAGGCCTTCGTCGAGGGCCTGTCCGGAGACGGGAAAAAGGATAAGGACAAGGCCCTATCGCTGATCGGCCAGTTCGGCGTCGGCTTCTACTCNNACGAGCTGACCGGCATCCTGGGCATCGGCTCCGGCTTCTATCCGTTCCAGAGGGACTGATCTCATGACCGACACCACCCCCATGACCCCTGCCCGACGCCTCCGGAACATCATCGGTGGCTCGGCGGGCAATCTGGTGGAGTGGTTCGACTGGTACGCCTATGCGGCCTTCACCCTGTATTTCGCGCCGGTGTTCTTCCCGGACGAGGACCCGACCGCTCAGCTGCTGAGCGCCGCCGCCGTCTTCGCCGTGGGCTTCCTGATGCGGCCGATCGGG
>DBBK01000103.1:0-621 GCA_002292165.1 Brevundimonas sp. UBA986 | reverse complement strand
GGATCATGGGGGTCTATGCCGACCACAAGGGACGCAAGGCCGGTCTGACCCTGTCGGTCAGCCTGATGTGCGCCGGGTCGCTGATCATCGGCTGCGCGCCCGGATACGCCCAGATCGGCATCGCCGCCCCGATCCTGCTGCTGTTCGCCCGGCTGCTGCAGGGGATCAGCGTCGGCGGGGAATACGGCTCCTCGGCCACCTATCTGTCGGAAATGGCCACGCCGAAGCATCGCGGCTTCTGGTCCAGCTTCCAGTATGTGACCCTGATCTCGGGCCAGCTTCTGGCCCTGCTGCTGCTGATCGTCCTGCAAAGGACGCTGAACACCGAAGCCCTGGAAAGCTGGGGCTGGCGCATCCCCTTCTTCGTGGGCGCCCTTCTGGCCGTGGTTGTCTTCTGGCTGCGCCGTCGACTGGACGAGACCGCTGCCTTCAAGGCCGAGGACGTTCGCACCGCGCCGAAATCCAGCGCCCTGCAGCTGTTCGCCAAGCATCCAAAGGAGGCCCTGATGGTGCTGGGCCTGACAGCCGGTGGCACCCTCGCCTTCTATACCTATACGACCTACCTGCAGAAATTCCTGGTCAACACCTCGGGCTTCTCCAAGACCACGGCGACCGAGATCA
>DBBK01000019.1 GCA_002292165.1 Brevundimonas sp. UBA986 | reverse complement strand
CCTGGGCCTGCGTTTCGACCGCGAGGCCTATGAGGCCGGACGCGGCCTGATCGTGCGCGAGGTGGTCAATCTGGGTCCGGCCTTCATCGCCGGCTCGATCAAGATCGGCGACCGGATCGTCAGCGTGAACGGCCAGGCGATCGAGGCGAACACCAATCTCGACGCCCTGATGCAGAACCAGGTCGGCGATCGGGTGGTGCTGGGCTTCAGCAACGCCTCGGGCCGTCATGAGGCCATCGTGCGGCCGGTGGGGGCGGGGACGGCCTCGGGTCTGGCGTATCGTCAGTGGGTGGCGAGCCGCCGGGCCTATGTCGAGCGGGCCTCGGGCGGGCGGCTGGGCTATGTCCATATGGCCGACATGTCGGCGGACAGCCTGAACCAGCTCTATCTGGACCTCGACAGCCAGAACCAGGGCAAGGAAGGCATCGTCATCGACATCCGCAACAACAACGGCGGGTTCGTGAACGGCTATGCGCTGGACGTCTTCTCGCGCCGGAACTTCCTGCATATGACGCCGCGCGACCTGTTCACCCTGCCGAGCCGACAGGCGCTGGGGCAGCGGGCGCTGGACAAGCCGACGGTGCTGGTGACCAACGAGTCGTCGCTGTCGGACGCCGAGGACTTCACCGAGGGCTATCGCACCCTGGGTCTGGGCAAGGTGGTGGGGCAGCCGACGGCGGGCTGGATCATCTTCACCGGCAGCGAGCGGCTGATCGACGGTTCGACCGTGCGTCTGCCGGGATCGCGGATTCAGGGCTCGGCGGGCGACGATATGGAGATGCACCCGCGCGCGGTCGATCAGAACGTCGAACGGCCTCTGGGCGAGACCCTGGCGGGCCGGGACGCCCAGCTGGACGCGGCTATCGCGCAGTTGCTGAAGCCGGCGGGGTGATCTCCGCCGGTCAGGCTTTTCCTAGCGCTGGACCCACTGGCCGGCGGCGTTCCTGTACCACTGGCCGGAGCTGACGCGGCCCAGAAGCTGGGTCTCGAACATCCGGGCGCCTGCGATTTCCGTCGTGGTGCCGGCCTCGGCGGCGCTGCGGGCGTAGACGCCGCGGCGGCCCGAGTTGGTGGCCTCGATGGCGGCGCGGAGCTCGGGGCTGGCGGAGGTGCGCACCCCGACATAGCCGTCGGCCTGTTCGCCCACGGTCCCCTGCGCCTTGGCGGCGTCGATCATCGCCTTTTGCTCGGAGGTCTGGGCCATGGCCGTGGTGGCGACGGCGCCGACGGCCAGAAGGGCGACGGCGGCGGCGGCGACGAGAATCTTGCGGAAGGTCATCTGCTGAATCTTTCCCATCAGAACAGGTTGGGGTTCTCTTGAAGGAGCGTCTGCAGCTCCTTGTCGAGACGGATGCGGACGTCGGCGCTGAGCGTGGCGTTGATGGTGATCGGGGCCACTTCCAGACGCACGGTCGGGGTGCAGGCCGAGGCGCCGGCCGCGGCGAGACTGCCGAGGGCCAGTGCGGCGAGGGTCCGCTTTGTGATCATGGTCGCAACTCCGGAATCGATGACGTCCCCCACCTTAACGCGGTGCGGGGTGAATGGCCCCTGAACATTTTCAGGGGACGGGCGGGGTCGAGGCGGTCGTCTGACCCTGGCGGACGCGGTTGAGCTCCAGCAGATCGCCGATCAGCTGGTTGGCGTTCAGCGTCGTGTCGAGGTTCAGATTGACGCCGGTGCCCGAGGGCAGGGGAAGCGGCGTGTCGAAGAAGCGCCGCTGCAGCACCTGCAGCCAGGTCAGGCGGATCTCCTGCTTCTGCGGCGGGTCGTGGCGGCCGTGGATGGCGAAGCGCAGGTTCAGGCGGCCGGCGTCGAGGCTGTTGACCACCACGGTCATGTCGTCGAACGCCAGGTTCTCGAGCGCCTGATAGGCCAGGTCGGTCATCAGGTTCGGCGGGACCTCGGCGTCCGCGTTGGAGGCCTCCATGCCGGTCAGGGCCTCGCGCTGGAGCGACAGGCGGCCCGGCTGGACGGCGTTCAGCACCCCGCCCTGGACCCGAACGCCCTCGGGGCCCGAGGTGAAGGGCAGGCGGCCCGAGACGATAGCGTCCAGCTTGACCTTGTCGTCCAGCCCCGCGCCCGAGAAAATGTTGCCGATCTGGACCTTGTCGAGGACCAGGGCGCCGGTGATGGTCTTGGTGCGGTCGAACGGCACCGACAGCGGCTCGATCCGCACGACCCCGCCGCCGACCTTCAGATCCGCTCCGCCGAGGGTGAAGCGGGTCAGGTCGAGGCCGAACTCCAGCTTCAGATCGGTCAGGGGCGTGACCGAGGCCAGGCTGTCCAGGGTCAGGGTCTGGTTCGGGGCCGTGGTCAGGGGGACGAGACTGGTCAGGACGACCTCGCCCTTGAGCCCCTTGGCCTCGCCGACCGGGCTGGTGAAGTCGAGGCCGGGGATGGTGATGAGGCCTGAACTGGTCTGGGTCTCGGGCGTCCAGTCGAAGCGGCCGGTGAAACGGGCCTGACCGGTGACCGGCGGCTCGATGAAGCCGGCGACGAGGGGGCTGAGGTCCAGCGGCTGGAGGCCGCCTTGCGCGAAGGTCAGCAGGCCGGTGTCGATCGTCAGGCCGCCGCTTTGGGTGATGCCGTTGTTGTGCAGTTCGATCCGCCCGAGCGGGTTCTTGCCGGAGGCCCCGTTCTGGGCGAGGTCGAAGGCCCCGGTCCACTGTTCCTTGGCGAGACCCGCGGTCCCGGTCAGGGTCAGGGGATTGAAGCGGCGCGTGGCGGCGGCGTCGCGGACCGTGGCCTGTTCGATCCGGGCCGACAGGGTCAGGTCGCCGCCCTTCGAGCCATCGACGGTCAGGCCGCCCTCGGCGTCGGCGATGCGGGCCTCGAGGAAGGGGGCGGCGGCGGAAACGCCGGCGAAGCGGCCGCGCACATGCCAGCCGGCGTCGTCAACGGTGACCAGCGGTCCGGCGGGCGGGCAGAGCTGGCCGGCGACGTCGGAGACGTCGTTCTCGCCCAGCTCCAGCAACTGGGCGGTGAAGGCGCTGCAGCCCGGGGGCGCGAAGGTCAGGCGGGCGTTGGCCGAGGTCAGGCGGCCCGCCGTCTGCACCGTCAGGCCCCGGGCCAGGCCGAAGTCGAGGGCGGCGCGGGCGTCGAGGTCGGCGAAGAAGCCGGTGGGCGTCAGGCTCCAGCGCGGAACGGCGACCGTGGCCTCGGGCAGGCCCTTGCCGCGCGTCGCCGTGACCGACAAGGCGCCGCCGCCGAGCTGGCCCGGGGCGGCGGCGAAGACGGGCGTGGAGGCCGCGGTCAGGGTCAGGACGCCGCCGTTGGCCGGGGTCAGGCGGACGGGACGGCTGAGGCGGGCCTCGGTTCCCGTGTGGCCGACGGTCAGGCGAACGGCGGGGGCCGAGNNCCGCTTCATCTCGGCCAGTTCGGGAATGTCGTCCGACGCCACGGGGCCGAACAGGGGCCAGGCGCCGTGGGCGGCGGTGGCGGCTATGTCGGCCTCGATCCACAGGGCGTCGTTGGCGACGAGCTGGAGGGTGGTCGTGGTTCGGACGGTCCTGAGGTCCAGTTCGTCGAAGCGGAAGCCGTCGGCGGTGGCCGTGACCGGGCCGAAAAGGCCTGTCCCAAAGCCTGTGGAGTCCCGCGACACCTGTGCCGGTGCGTCCTTCATCGTGGCGCTCAACCCGGTGAATTTCAGGGTTTCGGTGGAGGCCTCGCGGGCGGTCAGGGTCAGGTCGGCGGCGCCGGTGATGCGGAAGGCCTCGATCCAGCCTTGCGTCCGGCCGTCGAAGGTCAGGTTCAGGGCAGCGTCGGTCAGGTTGTTCTGGCCGGTCGCGGCCGAGCCGGCGGTGAGGGTCGCCTGAATCCGGGCCTGACCATCGCCGCGCCGGGTCTTGAGGTCGGGGTAGGGCAGGGCGCTGGTCAGGGACAGGCGCAGGTCGCGGCCCCGGCCGGACGGACCGGAAAGGGCCTCTGCGGCCGAGTGGACTGTCACCGCCACACGGTCGCCGGTGGTGGTCAGGTCGACGTCGGCCTGAAGGCTCGTGACCGAGGTTTCGCCGCTCTTCAGCGAGGCCGCCGGCATACGCGCGGCCAGCCGCATCAGCTTGCCGTCGTTGACCCGGGCGTCGGCGAGGATGGTGACGGCGCCGTAGTCGCTCTGGAGCCGCAGTTGGCCGCTCTCGACCAGGATCAGCGGGCCGCGACTGTCGGGTTTCGGCGGCTGGCCGGTGAACTTCTTCACCAGAGGGTCCAGCGCCCCCATCGAGAACTTGCCGTCATGCCAGCGGGCCGAGAGGACCGGGCGGACAAGGCGGATGCGGCCGGGGGTGACGCCGAAGCCGGTGCGCGACCAGGGGGCGCCGATGGCGTAGTCGACCTCGGCCCGGTCGACGACGAAGTCAGGGTGGGCGGGATCGCCGATGACGATTCGGCCGGTGAAGCCGTTCAGTTCGATGCGCTGGACCTGAACCTGGGCCGGGACGCCCTGCTGCTCCAGCCAGCCGGTCAGGATCTGCTGCGCCGCCGCCCGTCGGTTCAGATAGAGGCCGCCCGCCAGGACGATGACGACGACCACGGCCGCGCCGCCGGACACGAGGGCGATACGGCCCGCCCGGCGTCGCTTCCCGGCTTTCGGCGGGGGCGTGGACGTCGGCGTCTCTGAGGCGATGGGGGAACGCATCACTGCGACTTAGAGCAAATCAAGCCCCGGATCGCCATGCAGAATTTTCAGACTACCAGGGCGCCCAGGTCAGGGTCAGGCCGATGGTCCGGGGACGGAGCGGCGTAGTGGCCAGGGCCTCGGGCAGGCGGAAGGGATCGCCGAAGGAGAAGGTGTTGGCCTCGGTGTCGGCGGGATTGTCCACGAAGGCGGTCGCCGTCCAGTGATCGCCCTCGATCCCGGCGGACAGGCGGCCGGTCACATAGTCGCCCATCCGGTAGCGGCGCGAGGCGTCAAAGGTCAGGCGCGAGGCCCCGACATAGGTCACCACGGCCTCGGAGGC
>DBBK01000237.1:4007-4859 GCA_002292165.1 Brevundimonas sp. UBA986 | reverse complement strand
GTGGCCACGGGCGACAAGGGTCTGGCGGGCGGTTTCAACACCAACGTCATCCGCGCCGCCAAGGAACGGATCAACAGCCTGATCGCCTCGGGCAAGGACGTCCGCATCGTCGCCGTGGGCCGCAAGGTTCGTGACGGCCTGTCGCGCCTGTACGGCGACAAGCTGATCCAGACCTTCGAACTGTCGGACCACAAGGTCATCGGCATGGCCGCGGCCGAGCCGATCGCCGCCCTGATCGCCCAGGAGTTCGAGGCCGGCCACGCCGACGTCGTGACCCTGTTCTACAGCCGCTTCCAGTCGGCCATCTCGCAGGTGCCGACGCCGAAACAGCTGATCCCGGCGGTCGTCGACGGCCCAGAAGCGGCGGGGGCCGCTCCGATCAACCTGAACGGCGCGGTCTACGAGTACGAGCCCTCGGAAGAGGAAATCCTCGACGTCGTCCTGCCGCGCAACATCACGACCCAGGTTCTGGCCGCGCTGTACGAGAACCAGGCCAGCTTCTTCGGCGCCCAGATGGCCGCCATGGACAACGCCACGCGCAACGCGGGCGACCTCATCAACTCGCTGACGCTGCAGTACAACCGCAAGCGCCAGGCCCAGATCACCACCGAACTGATCGAGATCATCGCCGGCGCGGAAGCGCTCTGATCCCCCGATCCTGACAGACACACGATAAACGGACCGCACCGATGACCGACACCGTCGCCAAGAAACCCGCCGCCCGGAAGCCCGCCGCTTCCAAGGCTCCCGCCGCCGCCAAGGCCCCCGCGGCCAAGAAGGCTTCGGCCGCCGCCCCGGCTGTGACCGCCGCCGGCACGGGCAAGATCGCCCAGGTCATCGGCGCCGTCGTCG
>DBBK01000237.1:0-3887 GCA_002292165.1 Brevundimonas sp. UBA986 | reverse complement strand
GGTCCGCACCATCGCCATGGACACCTCGGAAGGCCTGACGCGCGGGCAAGCCGTCACCGACACCGGTTCGTCCATCCTGGCGCCGGTCGGCCCGGGCACCCTCGGCCGCATCATGAACGTCGTCGGCGCGCCGATCGACGAACAGGGCCCGATCAAGACCACCATGTACCGCCCGATCCACCGCGAGGCGCCTTCGTTCGAAGAGCAGTCGACCTCGTCGGAAATCCTGGTCACGGGCATCAAGGTCATCGACCTGATGTGCCCCTACACCAAGGGCGGCAAGACCGGCCTGTTCGGCGGCGCCGGCGTCGGCAAGACCGTGACCATGCAGGAGCTCATCAACAACATCGCGAAGGCCTACGGCGGTTACTCCGTTCTGGCCGGCGTGGGCGAGCGCACCCGTGAAGGCAACGACCTGTATCACGAGATGATCGAGTCCAACGTGAACGTGGACCCGACCAAGAACAACGGCTCGACCGAAGGCTCCAAGTGCGCCCTCGTCTACGGCCAGATGAACGAGCCGCCCGGCGCCCGCGCCCGCGTCGCCCTGACCGGCCTGGCCCAGGCCGAGTACTTCCGCGACGAAGAAGGCAAGGACGTGCTGCTGTTCGTCGACAACATCTTCCGCTTCACGCAAGCCGGTTCGGAAATGTCCGCCCTGCTGGGCCGTATCCCGTCGGCGGTGGGCTATCAGCCGACCCTGGCCACGGAAATGGGCAACCTGCAGGAACGCATCACCTCGACCAAGAAGGGCTCGATCACCTCGATCCAGGCCATCTACGTTCCCGCCGACGACCTGACCGACCCGGCCCCGGCCGCCTCGTTCGCCCACCTTGACGCCCGTACGGTTCTGTCGCGCGACATCGCCGCCCAGGCCATCTTCCCGGCCGTCGACCCGCTGGACTCGTCCTCGCGGATCATGGACCCGCTGGTCATCGGCGAAGAGCACTACAACGTCGCCCGCTCGGTTCAGGAAGTCCTGCAGCAATACAAGGCCCTGAAGGACATCATCGCCATCCTGGGCATGGACGAGCTGTCGGAAGACGACAAGCTGGTCGTCTCGCGCGCCCGCAAGATCTCGCGCTTCCTGTCGCAGCCCTTCTTCGTCGCCGAACAGTTCACCGGCGCCGACGGCAAGTTCGTCTCGCTGGAAGACACGATCCGCTCGTTCAAGGGCATCGTCGCCGGCGAATACGACCACCTTCCGGAAGCCGCCTTCTACATGGTCGGCGCCATCGAGGAAGCCGTCGAGAAGGCCGCCAAACTGGCCGCCGAGGCGGCCTGATCCATGGCGGGCAAGCTGCAGTTCTCGCTGGTCGCGCCTGAACGCGAGGTCTTCTCGGGCCTCGTGGATCAGGTCGACGCGCCGGGCGTCGAGGGCGACTTCGGCGTCCTGCCCGACCACGCCCCCTTCATGACCGCCCTGCGCGAGGGCGTGGTCACGGTGTTCGACGGCTCGGCCCGTCGCGTGTTCGAGGTCCACGGCGGCTTCGCCGACGTGACCCCGGCCGGCCTGACCATCCTGGCCGAACAGGCCTCGGAAGTGACCGCCGCCTGATGCAGGCATGACGGCGCCGAACGGCCTCGTCTGGTTCCTCGGGGCGCTGGCGCTCGGATGCCTTTTCCTGATTGCCGGGTTCGCCCGGCGCACAAGCCGCCGCAGGCCCCGCCTGACGGCGGCTTTGTGCATTCTGGCGCTTGCGCCGTGGACGGCGGGCGTCTGGACCGTCTTCATCGAGCCCGAGACCCTGCGGGTCCGCGAGGTCACCATCGAGAGCGAGACCTGGACGGGTCCGCCCCTGCGTCTGGGCCTGATGTCCGACACTCATGTCGGGTCGCCGCACATGGACCTGGCCAGGCTGCGGCGCGTCATCGCCCGGATGAACGCCGAACAACCCGATATCGTCCTCCTGCTCGGCGACTATGCGGGCGGGGATCTGGCGGCGAAGCGCAGGACCCCGGCGGACCGTGAGGCCGTCCTGGCGGGTGTCGCGGCCTTCCGGGCGCTCCACAGTCCGCTGGGGACCTGGGCGGTGCTGGGCAATCATGACAGCTGGTTCGATGAGGCCGTCCTGGCGCGCGCCTTCGAGGCCGCCGGGATTCCTCTGCTCCAGAACCGCTCCGTCGCCGTCGCGCGGTCGGGCGGAGCCTTCACCCTGGCCGGGGTCGCCGACATGCGGTCTCGCCTGCTCCAGACCTCGGTCCAGGAGGCCCTGTCCGCAGCGCCTGAGGGCCGTCCCGTCATCCTGATGAGCCACTGGCCCGATCCCTTCGCCGAAACGCCTCAGCGCGTCGCCCTGACCGTGGCGGGCCACAGCCACTGCGGCCAGATCGACCTGCCGCTGATCGGCCGTCCGTTCAGCGCCTCGCCGGGCGCCGCCCTGTGGCCCTGCGGCGCCTACAGGGTCGCCGGACGCGACCTCTTCGTCACCGGCGGTCTGGGAACCTCGGTCGTGCCGATGCGGATCGGCGCCCCGCCCGAGATCGTCATCCTGACCCTGAAAGCATCGCCAAATCCGGTCGCCAAATCGACCAATGCCCGGCGCGAGCCAACCGCCAGTCTCGCCAAACTGACCAACACGGCTTGAACGGGCGGTTCGGGGCTCTAGACTGGCCTGCATGGGGCCACGTCCCCGCCGCCGGTCAGACATCGGCGTGAAGCCCGGGACGGCCCGGCTCCTGTGCAAGGAGGGCCGTCATGGCCTTGACCCTTATCGATATCGCCGGCGTCGGCGGCGTCCTGCTGATCCTGATCGCCTATGCGGGGGCCACCGCCGGGAAGCTGGATCCCAAACAGTGGCCGGCCCTGACGCTGAACCTCGTCGGCGCCCTGCTGATCCTCTGGTCCCTGTCGGTCGACTTCAACCTGTCGGCGGCCCTGATGGAGGGCGCCTGGGCGCTGGTGGCCGTGGCGGGGCTGGTACGATTGGCGTTCCAGAGGTTGAAGCGCTAGGCTTCCTCGCGTCGAGGGAGAGGGGCCATGCCGATGATCGGTTTCATGCAATCCGCGGCCTTGCTGGTCGCGGCGGCGCTCGCCGCCCAGGCCGCGCCCCCGGCCTCTCCCGCCTCGCCTCGTCAGGAGCGTGGGCCCGCGCCCTTCAGCGCCCTGACCTCGCCGACGGCCGCGCTCAAGGTCGCCTTCGACGAGGTCTGCCTCCCGTCCGTGCTGGAGGGACGGTCGCTCGAAGAGCTTGCCCGGCAGCGCTATCTGGTCCTGGTCAATCCGCGCTCGACCGGTTCGTCCACCGCCACTGCGGCCTGGCGGCTGGCCTCCTACTCCCACGTCTATGTCGTGGCCCTGCCCGGCGGGGGCTGCTCCGTCGGGGTGGAGGGCGGCGATCCGGACGGGCTGAACGCGGCGGCCATCGAGATGATGCAGGCCCGGGCCGCCTTCGCTCCGGCTGCCCCGGAGCCGGTGGACAATGGAAAGGCGGAACGCACCGCCTGGTGCACGCCCGAGGCCAACCGGCCGTATTTCATCGCCCTGCTGCGCCGGACCTCAGGCCGTCGGAACGCCTTCGTGGCCAATGTGCTGCGGGCCCAGGGTCTGCGCCCGTCCTTCTGCCCCGCGTCCGGGCAGGCGACCTAGGCCGCGTATTTCGCGAACGCGGCGACCACCTGTTCATAGGCGGCGCGCTTGAACGGCACGATCAGGTCGCGGGCTTCCGAGAGGTCGCCCCAGCGCCAGGCGTCGAACTCGACCTCCTCGTGCTGGTTCAGGTCGATCTCGGCCTCGTCGCCGGTGAAGCGGAAGGCGAACCAGGTCTGGCGCTGGCCGTTCCAGGGCTTGCGCTTCTCGCGCAGGTGTTGGGCCATCAGTTCGGCGGGAAAGTCGTAGAGGATCTCGCCTTCCGTGCGGCCCAGAAGTTCGACCGAGGTGACCCCGG